>METF01000326.1:27895-29915 GCA_001771235.1 Candidatus Zhuqueibacterota bacterium RBG_16_48_16 | reverse complement strand
TAAGCACTTCGATTTGGCTTTGTTTTACCAACAGCGCGGCTTGAATACGCTGTATTATCCTGTCGTCTGGAAAATGAAGCCAAAGGTTTCTGTAATGATCTCCGGCAATGCCTCCGGCCAGGTTTATTGCCTAAATGGGAGAAACGGAGTTGCCATTTTCAGCAATGAGCTGAAAGAATCCCTGGGAGCAACGTGGGATGAATTGCTGGGCCGGGAGGAAATTGATTTTATTGCTTATCGAAATGCTGCAAATGTATATGAAATAGAGTCTGCAAAGGGTCGGGCCTCCATCATCCAAAAGAACGGAGGATTGTCGTATGAGCCAAAAACCGGCGATCCTTTTGGCCTGGGCAGAATAGCGAATCCATTGGACCGGCAGCAGTCCCTCGAAGCTACTTTTCATTCCGATTACCCCGATGCCCTGGTGCAAATCGACCAGCTATTCTCGTGCTCTCGCAGTGGTGATCTGGTGGTAGTCGCTAAAAATGGCTATGACTTGCGCAAGTCGTATGAATGGCCGGAGCATCACGCCTCACATGGCTCCCTGCATCGTGAACATATAATCGTGCCGCTGATTTACAATCAAACCGGATGGCATCCGCGCCCGGCTCGGACTGTTGATCTGTTCGATACTATCCTCAAATGGGCCGGAAAATCAATCGAAGGCGACTCCGATGGCCAACCACTCTGCTGAAGTCCCGGCGCTTCCTGCCTGCAAAACGATAACCAGGGGACTGAAAGCGTTCATTATCTTTTCTGTCATGGGGATTTTGCTTGGATTATGGTGGAAACGACCGGATAATATTGCAGGCATGATAGCCCATCTCGACTGGAAGTTTGTTGCCCTCGTCATCCCATTGGTCGGCCTCGATTATTTATTAGGCGGCCTGCGCTATAGGATTTTTTTTGATGGCAAAATGTTGCCAATTATATCGATGTGGAATTGTATGCGCTCCAATTGGGCTAATATTTTTATGGGCGCCGCCACGCCTTTTCAAACAGGCGGCGGCGCGGCACAAATCTATCTTTTGTGGCGGTATGGCGCAAGGATTTCCGATGGAATGCTCATTTCCTTGCTCAATTGGGCTGCCACTCTTTTCTTTTTTATGATTTCAACAGTTTTTGCGGTTATTTTGTTGCCGGCTGATTTGTTTGGAAATAATTTCACTCAATTAATAAGAAGCGGCTTTATTTTTATAGGAGGTTTTGCAGGACTGCTCATTTTGATTTTAGCGTTTCCTGCGATTGGGCTGGTTATAATAAAGCAATTTTTTCGCCTTATTCCGTTGCGCCATGAAAAATATGTAGCATTTCGCCAGCGCGCTCTGATCAAGCTCAATAATGAAGTTAATTCTTTTCAACTAGCCTTGAAACAAATTCTGCAGCTTAAAATGTGGTCGTTACCGGTAGTCATTTTGACAACCGTGGCACTGTTTTCCAACAAGTACCTGATTGGCTATGCCATTGCGCGTGGTCTGGGTTATTCTGTACCCTTTGGGCCTTTTATCGGTCTTCAGATCATTCAGCTTTTCCTGATATACTTTGCGCCTACACCGGGTGCGAGCGGAATGGCAGAGCTTTCTTCTGTTTGGCTGATGGGCAAAATCCTGCCGCCGTCTGTGCTATTGGTTTATGCGATTATGGTAAGATTCTTTACCACGATCTGCGGTGCCATTATTGGAAGTGTGGTTTTAATGAATGAAATGCGTCAGATGACAAGACACAACGTTAATGAGGATGCGATAACGAAATCAGCTCACCCATGATGCAACCATTATGAATGGTGTTCTTATGGCAATTGTGGCGTGCCCGGATGCGCCTGGCTGGGCAATGATGAATTGACGCATATTCTTGGCCCGCTTTCCCTGTGGCTGGCCAGTCTTTTCAGTTGGTCAGGGCTTCCGCGACCCCGTAATCCTGGCCGGCACGCCAAGGGCGATCGAATAGGGCGGGAGGTCTTTTGTCACCACCGAGCCGGCGCCGATGACGCAGCCTGTGCCGATTCGGACGCCGTCCAGCA
>METF01000326.1:25956-27712 GCA_001771235.1 Candidatus Zhuqueibacterota bacterium RBG_16_48_16 | reverse complement strand
AATTGGCGCCGATATTGGAATAGTCGCCTATGGAGATGGTGCCGTTGCGGGTGCTGAGCACGGTTCCCCGACCCAACAGGACTTCGTTTCCCAGGGTGATGGCGCTGTGCTCGTCTCCCTGGGCGCTGAGCATCGAGTATTCCTCGGCAACGCATCTTTTGCCTAAGAATATTTTCTTCCCATGCCGTATGGTCACATTCTTACCAAAAACACTCCCTTTGCCAATCGATCCCAAAATGAAGCGATAAAAAACCTGCCGCGAAAAATAGCCGATCACGCCGGGGCACGCCGCCCACAGCGCGGTGATCAGCTCGTATTTGCATAATTCCCACAACGAGCCGTTGCCGATGACGATATCCTGGTACTTCGCCAGCGGTGACTTTTTACGGCGCATGACGTCTTCAAAGCCGCTGAAATAATCCACTTTGCCCTGAACGTCTCCATCGTCGACCGTTTTCATTTCCGCCGGGCCGGAAAGCTCTTCCTTTATCCCCATGCCCATGAATGAATAATAAATACCGCCGACAATGCCGGCAACGAGCGCCTTGGCCCGCATCAAAAAGGCGACGGAAAGACCGACCGCGCCCACCAGGCCGAGCCTGGTAAAGGTGAATACATAGGCCCCTTCCGAAAGCCCGATGCCGCCGATGGAAAGAGGGATCATGGTGATGACCAGCACGATGGGGGTGATGATGAAACAATCGGCCAGGGTAATACCGGGGTGGAACACCAGCGTTGTGACATAGACATTAAAAACAGCCACGAGATAAAATAACAGAGAATTGGCCATGGCAAAAACAAGTGCGGCTTTTTTATGTTTAAGCGCCAGGGTTGCGGATTGAAATTTTTCCGTCTTTGCGATCAGCTTGCGCAGGAAAGCGACCGGGATTTTTGCTCCCATCCATTTCAGGATTTTTGGCTCCAACAAAACATAGAGCAAAATGGCATATCCAACAAGGGCAAGCAGAAGCGCCAGGCCGATCCAGGCGTCCCACAGTTTTCGGATGGCCAAAAGAAAGGCGACAATGGCCATCAGCAACAAGGCGGTCAGGCCGGTAAAACGCTCGACAAAAACGGACGAAAAGGCCTGGGGATTTTTCCCGGTCTTTTTGCCCAGGATGACGGCACGGACAACGTCGCCGCCGACGTTGGTCGGCAAAACCGTATTGAAAAAATAGCCCACAACGTAGAGCCAAAAAAGGCCGCCAAAGGAATAGCGCACTCCCAAAGCGGCGAGGATGACGTGCCACTTCCACGAGCTGACAAGAATCAATACGGGGGTGATGGAAATCGATAACACCAGGTAAGAGAGGTTGGCGGTTCTTATGGTATCCCACAACGCCTCAAGGCCCACCCTGTTCAGGATGTAAAGGATAAGGCCCAGGCTGATGGCCAGTCGAAGGTAGAAAGCTGCGCCGTATTTTTTCCGTGATCCCATCGGAAGATTACAGATACTCCTCTAAATAGCCGGCCGCCTGCGAGGCTTTTTGTTTCTCCCTATGCACGAGCGGAATCATTTTTTCTTTCACGGCTTTTCTGTTTCTGAAAACCGCATCGATCTTTTCAAAAAAGGAATCGGCCGACAAATCGCGAAAAGCGACCAGGTGATCTTCCAGGCCGATGGTGCGCATATAGCCGCGATTTTTCGGGTAGGTCATGATGCCCACCGGAGGCACGCCCATGGCCGAAGAAAGGATCAGCGAATGCGTCCGCATGCCGACAAAAATATCCATTTTAGCGAGCACGGCGCTGATGT
>METF01000326.1:22627-25882 GCA_001771235.1 Candidatus Zhuqueibacterota bacterium RBG_16_48_16 | reverse complement strand
GGCTATCTTTACATCCATGTGCTGCGTTTCGACGAATATCACCTCGGCGTCGTGGGCGTCGATCACCCTGTCCACGCTGTTGGCATAGATATCGATGAGGTGGCTGCGGCCAAATGGCTTGCCGTCCTGTCTGATGAATGCATCCACGTAGCTGTTGACATTAAAACCGAAAACAGCTTTCCCTGATTTAAAAATGCCCTCTTTGTCACAAATCTGGCGAAGCCGCTCTTCATCGACAGCCTTCGAGTTGAGTGCACAGTCCGCTCCTGCGAAAATGTTCGGGTGGCTCAACTGCTTCGCTTGCAGCAGCTCAAAAGATTCCTTATCTCTTAAAATGACCTTGTCGGCGCTTTGCAAAATCCTTTCCAGGCATCTATGGCCCGCCTTGCTGTTGATCGGCCCAAGACTGCAATTGTAAAGGATGACCGGTATGCCGCGCGATTTGGCCTGCGGCAGTACGAGAGAGAGCGTCCACAGGTAGTTGAACAAGGGATTGTACAGCTTGCGGTCGAACAGGATGGCGTCGGTCACCAGCACCATGTCCGATTTCATCACCGAGCGAAAGACCGGCAGGCCGAAAATTTTGACGCTGAAATTCCAGGGCAGCAGCGAGACCGGCTTGACCTGGTAACCGGCGTATTCCTTTTTGACAAATGGTGAATTAATTGTCGGAATGAGAAATTCCACGTTTTCATATCTTGAGGAAATATCTTCAAGCAGGCATCCAAGAATGGCCGCGTCGCCGGCATTGCGCCCGGAAAAATTGCCCAACACATTTATTCGTTTCATACCGCCATCAACTCTTGAGATGACCGTTGTTAACGTACCATTGTGCCGTCAAGTGAATGCCTTCCTCCATATCGATTTTGGGCTGGTAGCCCAGCTCGCGTTTTGCCTTGCTGATATCGAAAGCCCGGTCTTTGGTGAAAATATCGACGCGCCGGCGAAAAATTGGCGGCTGCAACCGCAACGGGATGCACACTTTTTCACATACAAATCCGGCAACATAGAGCGGCCAGACGGGAAAATGCATCGCCGGCGGCGCCACGTTCAGCTCGGCGGCGATGATCTCGGCAAACTGGTTGAGGGTGATGTAGCGCTCGCCGCCGATGATGTAGGCTTTGCCTACGGCTTTTTCCGCTTCGGCGGCCAGCCGGAATCCTTCGACCGCATCGGTCACATACGTCAAATGATACAGTGCATTGCCGTCGCCGAACATGATGAATTTCCTGTCCTGAATCAGGCGGTACATCTTTAACATGCGAAGGTCGCCGGGGCCGTAAATGCCAATGGGCCTGACGACCGTCACCGGCAGGCCTTTTTCGCGCTGGTAATAGAATGCGATTTTTTCCGCTTCCAGCTTGGAGTCCTGGTAAACATCGCCCGGACTGAAGGGCGTATCTTCATCAGCCGGGGGATCTTCGATATGGCCGTGCACGCCGCCGGTGCTGCAATGCACCACGCGCTTGACCCCGTTTTTTAGCGCGGCTTCCATGACGTTTTCCGTGCCCATGACATTGGTTTCCCAATAGGCCGAATCGGGAAGATTGGCCGCCCGATAAAGAGCGGCAAGGTGAAAGACCACGTCGATGTCCTGCATGGCGCTGGCGATTTCTTCTTTATTCTGCAGTTGGCCAAATGCAAACTCGACCGGCATGGTTTTTAATTTTTCGATATTGCTCATCGTACGAACAAAAACACGCACGCGATGACCGTGCTGAAAAAGATTCTGAACCATGTATCCCCCGGTGAATCCAGATGCCCCAGTGACCAAGGCTCTCATCGCTTGTCTGCTCCGAAACGTGAATGGTTTGTGATCTACCTGGTGACAATGACCACTGCGGCATGTCCGAAATTTCTTCTGATTAAAGTCGGCAGTGCATTGTAAAGGGGGACGAATATATTATTGAACAATCCGGCCAAAAACCCCTTGCGGGGCGATTTGGTTGCCTTTATGTAATCCAGAAAAACCTGGACGCTGTTAAAATCGGAAAACAACAATTTCAGCTCTTTTTTGTCATAAAGCCGGGTGATCGGCGCATCCTGGTGAGAAAATTCGAAATTGACTCGTGCAAATTTGGACAGCAATATTTTCCAGGAATACTTATAGTACAGCGTGATGATACCTTCACCTCCCGGTTTTAAAACCCGCTTCACCTCGGCGATGGCTTTTTGCGTGCTCCGGGTCTGGTGCAACACACCCAGGGAAGCGACGATATCGAACGTGTTGTTTTCAAAGGGAAGCTCTTCGGCATTGGCCTGGCGCAGCTCGGCCTTTAAATCGTTATGTGCAAGATTTCTCCGTGCCAGCTCCAGCGCCGTGGCGGACAGATCGATGCCGGTGGCGTCCAATCCTTTGCTCGCCCAATAAACAAGCTCCCATCCGGCGCCACAGCCTATTTCGAGCATTTTCCCCTGGGGATATTTTTGCGCCTCCCTGTCTATGAGGCGATAACGATGCTCGTAATTCTTTTTGATAAATGCAGCCACCTGGTCAAAAAACTCCGGGCTGCCGATTTTACGAGGATCGCCGCTCCAGAATTGGGTGGTGTTGACGTTCTCCGTCCAGTAGTCGCGAACCTGATCGATGGTTTTTTCTTCGCTGCCTTTCCAGAGAAAAGTTCCGATCGTATCTGTCATGAATTGCCTCGAGGTTATTGAATAACAATATGATTGACCAGTTGACAGGAAATCGCTAATGGGTAACAGAATAATCTTGCTTCAAGCCAAATCAGCCTCTCCCTTGAAGGGCAGGGGTGAGGGTGAACAAACATGCCGAAATCTCCCCTCACCCTGACCCTCTCCCCTGGGGGGCGAGGGAATTGCTTAATATTCTATCGGAAGTTTTTCCCGACTTGTTCAACAAGTTGTTCATATTAATAGCCGATATGTTTATGACGAAAGAGCATAAGCGTTGATGACCGCTTGAATTTCATCTCTTGTCCGTTGTGCGCTCCAGCCGAGCTGACCGGCCATGATCTCTGCGCATTTACCCAGACTTGTTTCGCCGGGGTTGCCGGCGCTGCCGAGCTGGGTGCGGCGGAAAACCACATCGGCAAGAGTGAGAGCCATTTCTTCCTTCACGGCGTGGACGACCTCGGCTGCCGGTACCGAACGCTCTTCATCCACATAAGCGGATAGATGTGGTTTGCCATTGGCGAGCTGCAACACCTGTCCGTATTCGGAGCCGTAATTGTGAGCCAGTTGAACGATTGCTTCTTTTGTTAAGGACTGGTTTCGGGCAATGGCATTTTG
>METF01000326.1:20550-22490 GCA_001771235.1 Candidatus Zhuqueibacterota bacterium RBG_16_48_16 | reverse complement strand
TTACGCTGAGCACGCTCACCAGTCCATCCGGGCCATGTTCTTTTTTATGGTCGATAAGATGGAAATGCTTGACCAGCCTGACGTCTCCGGTTTTTTGGTTCACGCCGGTCATGGGCAACAGGCCGCCATAATGAAAAACGACCTCATCTCGCTCGATCTTGTGTTCCGGCAGGGCCGAATTGATTTCGTCAAGAAAACGGCCGATCATCTCCTCGGTCACGCGGAACCGCTCCGCTTCGCCGGAGTATGGCGCATGCTCGGTGCCGAAAAGAGTTATGTTGCGCCAGGGAACCGCAAACAGCAGCCTGGAGCCTTTGCTGATCAATGCGTCGCTGTCTTTGAAAACCTTCTCGCTCGAAAAACCAAAGGCGGTGTTTTCCGTAAATCTGCGGTTGACGACGAGGTTGAGCGCCGTTGAAAATGCGAACGGATTGTTGCCCGCCCAACCGTTCAATGATGCCAGCAGTTTGTTTATCCATGGCCCGGCAGTGTTAAGCGTCAATTTGGCGCGGATGGTAAAACGATCTCCGGTAACAGCATCCCTGGCCGTGACACCGGTGATACGGTCTTGCGAAAAAATAAAGGAATCGGCCTTGACATAGTTAGCGATCACCGCACCGTGCCGCGAGGCTGATTTTATGAACGCCAGAACCAGCCGCTCGGAGCTGTGCATGCGCGCATCGTACCATAACGCGCCGCCGGTGAGATTGGCGTGATCGATAAAAGGCAGTTGATGGATAATCTCTTCCTTCGACAGGATTCGGCCCATTGGCAAATGCTTTTGCGGATCACCGGACTGGTTGCGGTCGAAGCTGATGATATCGTTGAGCAGCAAAGCAAACCGCATGACTTCCGGCCCTTTGACAAGGTGTCCATAAGTCGGCATCACGCAGGGCAGCGGATGAACCAGGTGCGGCGCAATGTGCATCAGGATCCGGCGCTCGGTAATGGACTCGCGCATCCGCCTGAAATCGGCGTGCTGCAAATATCGCAGGCCGCCGTGGATGATTTTCAGGCTGTTCGATGAGGTGCCGGAGGCAAAATCCCCCTTATCGATGAGCGCCACTTTGAGGCCGCGCGATGCGGCCTCCCAGGCAGAAGCGGCGCCGTAGATGCCTGCTCCGATAATGAGCAGATCAAATTCGTTCTCTGCCAATTGTCCGATGTCTCGTTTCATCTGCCGTCTTTCATTTCTTCATAAAAGTTTTATACCACCTATGAAACATGATCAGCGCCCATAAACGGTGGCTGTGATTTTCCTTTCCGTTCAAGTGCTCGGCCATGAGTCTTTTGACATAGTGGACGTTGAATAAGCCGGTTTCCTTCAATGCGGCTTCCGAAAGAGCATCGGTCATCATCGGTCTCAGCTCGTTTTTGAGCCAGCTCTTGATCGGGATGCTGAAGCCTTCCTTGCCGCGCCGCAGGATCGTTTCCGGCAAAATGCCTTTCGCCGCCTCTTTTAAAAGATGTTTTGTCCGGTTGCCGCAAAGTCGCAATTCCGCCGGCAGGGTGGCGGCAAATTCCACGACGCGGTGATCCAGGAAAGGCACCCGGGCTTCCAGGGAAACCGCCATGCTCATCCGATCCACTTTAACCAGAATATCGTCGACCAGGTAGGTCATGATGTCGGTGTATTGTTGCTGATCCAACGGGTCATTTGAGCTGAGCCGGGAAAATTTTTCTTCGATAAAATCGTACGGACTGCCGCCGTCCAGCGCCGCCTGAAAGTCGTTGTTATAGAGCAGGTGTTTTTCGGCTTCCTGCAAAAAGATCATCCAGCGCACGTGCTGCAAATGGGCGGGCAACTGCGCACCCTCGACGAATCTTTTGAGCCGATTGACCAGGCCCTTTTTCTTTTCCGTTGGTGGCAGCGATCGTATGACCGGCTTGATCCCTCCGTTGCGCAGAAACGCCGGCAGTTTTGCATATTTTCGCGCGAG
>METF01000326.1:20201-20544 GCA_001771235.1 Candidatus Zhuqueibacterota bacterium RBG_16_48_16 | reverse complement strand
GGCAATGTAGGTGTCATAGCCCGCCAGCAATTCATCGCCGCCATCTCCGGACAGAACCACCGTCACATGCTTGCGCGCCATTTCGGATACCAGGTAGGTGGGGAACACCGAAAAATCTCCGAACGGCTCATCCAGAATATCGAGTATCTTTTTCGTCAGCGCAACGGTATCCGGCGTGATGAATTCTTCATGATGTTCGGTATTGAAATGGCTGGCGACGGTGCGCGCGTAGGGCAGCTCGTTGTAGGTTTTGTCGTCAAAGCCGATGGAAAACGTCTTGACGGCTGTGGTGCTGGTGCGGTGCATCAGGGCGACGATGGTGCTGGAATCCAGGCCGCCGCTG
>METF01000326.1:1875-20174 GCA_001771235.1 Candidatus Zhuqueibacterota bacterium RBG_16_48_16 | reverse complement strand
ATGAGCCGCAGCTTGACCGAATCCTGCAAAATCGCAATAAACTCTTCTTCCAGCTCCTTTGTTGTTTTCTCGCTGGCCTGGTATTGCAAATGCCAATACCGGTGGATGCTCACCTGCCCGTTTTGATAGCTGAGGCTGTGGGCCGGCGGCAATTTAAAAATGTTTTCAAAAATGCTCAAGGGGGCGGGAATGTATTCAAAAGTCAGGAAATTATCAAGGGCTTTCAGGTTGATGCGTTTCGGAATGTTTTCCGCTTCGAGGATGGATTTTAGCTCCGAGGCAAAAACGAGTTTTTCGGCATCATGATAATAATAGAGCGGCTTGATGCCCAGCCGGTCGCGAGCAATGAACAGTTTTTTCTGACGGTCGTCCCATAAAGCAAAACCGAACATGCCGTTCAATTTTGTCGGACACTCATCGCCAAATTCCTCGTAGGCATGCACGATCGCTTCGGTATCGGATTTGGTATAAAAGCTGTGGCCCTTGGGTATCAACATATCCCTCAGAGCCGACTGGTTGTAAATCTCGCCGTTGAACACAATGGCAACGGAATTGTCTTCGTTATAGATGGGTTGCGAGCCGGTCTGCAGGTCGACGATGCTCAGCCGGCGCATTCCCAGCCCGATGTTGTTTTTCAGATAATATCCTTCATCATCCGGTCCCCGGTGGGTGACGACCCGGCACATATTCTTGAGGTCGGTGAGATGTACTTCCCTGTCCTTATCGCCATAGACGATCCCGCAAATTCCGCACATTTATATCGTCGCTCCTGCTGCCCGTTCCAATATCCACTCGGTTTTTTCCAGGAAATGTCCATAGTCATATTTTTTCTGCGCCAACCTTTTGGCGTTAGCCGCTAGTTGTCGTCCCTGCTCCTCATTTTGCAGCAGATAACCGATGCCGTCGGCAAAATCGACCGGTTTGGGCTCGACCAATACCGAGACGGAATCGTCCAAAATTTGTGTATGGGTGATGTGGCGCGTGGCCACGATGGGCTTACCCGAGCGCAAATAGGAATATAGTTTCAACGGGGAGTTGGTTCCGCTGATGCGCGGCGACACCAGGAGACGTGCCAGCGAGATAAAAGCCGGTATCCATTGCGGTTTGACAAAACCTGTAAACTGCACGTGTTCATCCAGCCCGTATTGTCGGGTCAGTGCTTTGTACTTTTCGATTTGTTTTTCATCGCCGCCGATCAACAGGAAGCGGGCGTTGATATGTCTGTTGTTGATCAGCTCATTGGCGCTTTGCAGCAATAAATCCAGGCCCTGGTAAGCTTCGAATGTCCCGTAATACAGGATGACGGGTGCGCCGTTGAGATGGAAAGCGGATTTCAGCTTTTCCCGGTCCACTTTATCTGCCGGGAAGACAATGCTGTTATCCGCCACGTTTTCAATGAGGATATGGGTTTTTTTCGGAAAGCGAGATTCGACGTACTGGTCCAATTCCGGGCATATCGTAATTACGGC
The DNA here is from genome assembly GCA_001771235.1 of Candidatus Zhuqueibacterota bacterium RBG_16_48_16. Lineage (GTDB taxonomy): Bacteria > Zhuqueibacterota > Zhuqueibacteria > Residuimicrobiales > Sediminimicrobiaceae > Sediminimicrobium. The sequence continues at coordinate 18,705 of METF01000326.1, read as the reverse complement.
TTGGGCGGAACGGATCGTTCGCTCCTCAAGCTTTTCGAAAATCTTTTTGATCCATGTCGATTTGGTATACTTAAAGTTGCTCAACTGTTGCGGCAGCGACGAGTGCATATCGTACAGGTGCGGGATGTTGTACTTGCGTGCAAAATAGTCACCAAAAAAGCTTGCCTCTTCGTGGGTGTGGATCAAATCATACCTGTTCCTTTTTAACAGCCCGGAAGCTGTAAAAAACAGCGCTGCATCCAGCAGAATTTTGGATTTTGACGGCCCGATTTTGATGGTTTTTATAAACGGCACCCTGCGGGAGCGGTAGATGTTCAGGTTGTCGATGGGAACGTCTTCGCCAATGTGGTAGGTGGCCAGGTCGATGGAATGGCCCAGCAGCGACATGGCTTTGATCCGGTGCAGCACGCTAAAAGGCGTGCCGCGCGGTTGAAACCACGGCTGCGGCGCAATCATCAAGACGCGCAATTTCTTTTTTGGCTGAGGTATCTGCATGAAGAGTATCCTAACCTGGACAAGCCCCGTTGGATGTCTGCTATCCTGCGTGGCAAGCCAGAATCGATATGGAACACGGATTTAACGGATAGGACGGATTTCTTTGGCAGGGGATTAACAGTCTTAATTTTAGCATAGAATCTGATCTTAAACGAAAGATTTTTCACAATCATCTTAAAACAAGAGTTCAAATCCGTATTGATCCGTTCAATCCGTTTCATCCGTGTTCTAATAAAATCTTTCTCATTCGGCGCCGTAGCCAACCAGGACGACGAAAAAGGTCTTGAACAAAATTTTCATATCCAGCCACAGCGACCAGTTATCGATATATTGAATGTCCATCTGCATCCATCGGTCAAAACTGATTTTGTTGCGGCCACTCACCTGCCATATACAGGTGATGCCCGGTTTCAGGCTTAGCCTGCGTCTCTGCCAGATCTCGTACTTGTCAACTTCGTTCAGCAGCGGCGGTCTCGGCCCGACAATGCTCATATCCCCCTTTAAGACATTGATAAATTGCGGCAGCTCATCGATACTGGTCCTTCGTAAAAAATGGCCCAGCCTGGTGACGCGGGGATCGTTGCGGATTTTGAATACCGGGCCATCCATTTCGTTCAACGTCATCAGCTCATTCTGGCGATCTTCCGCGCCGGCTGTCATCGAGCGGAACTTGAACAAGGTAAATCGGCGCCCGTTCAAGCCATAGCGCATCTGTTTGAAAAGGATTGGGCCATTGGAGGTTAATTTAATCAAAAGACTGACAATCAACATCAGCGGTGAAAAGAAAATCAGCGCCGTGCCGGACACCAGGATATCGACGACGCGCTTGACAAACAACTGCCACTCTTTGGCATAGAATGTTTCAAATTCCAATAGCGGGAAGCCGTTGAAATCGGTCTGGTGGGTTCTGGCAATGTGCAGGTTATACAAATCGATGGAAATCGATGTGGGCACGCCGACCTGCTCACATGCCAGGATGGCTTCCTCGATGCGATGAAGCCATAACCGGGGAACGACGAATATGACCCGGTCGATGACGATACGGTTGACAATGAAAGCGATATCCTGTATGCGGCCGATGACGCGGTATCCTTCAAATTCTTTTCCATAAAGTCCGTGCTCGTCGTCAATCAAGCCGATAATATTCAGCCCCCAGTTGCGGTGCTCTTTGACGGCTTTGATAAAATCACGTGCCCTTTTGCCGGTGCCGACAATGAGAAGGTTCTCCTTGTTATAGCCTCTCTTATGGACAAGATATAAAAATTTTAGAATAAAATATTTTTCGGTGATGACCAGGGCCAGGGCACACCATGCATAAACAAGGAAGAAAAGCCTGCTGGCAAGCTCGAGTCGTAAGAGGAAGAGGTAGCTTCCGGATGCCAGCACGGCCCAAAATCCGGATGAGATGATCAACCAGGCAAATTTCTTGAATTGCCGGGTTCTGAAATTTCTATAGACTCCGTTAAGGTAGAGGATGCTGACCCATATCACCGGGTAACCGATCAATAACGGCCAGTACTTGGAAGAGAAATAAACAAAACCTTCGATCGTGGGTCCGATCGCATAGGCTTTGACACTGAGATTGGCGGTGATCCGGATGAACTCATCAAAAAAGTAGGCAACTGGAAATGCGATGGCCAGAGCCAAAAAATCCAGGACTCTCATAACCGCTGAAATGAATTTCTCTTTTTCCGAAAACATAGATCACTTTACTTCCAGGCTCATTTCGTTCAGTCCAAGTCAATTTTATTTGGTGTTTTCGACAAACCACTCGGCAAATCTTTGTATACCTTCTTCAATTCCCGTTTGCGGATTATATTTTAAATCACTTCTCGCTCGGGATATATCCGCATAAGTAATGGGGACATCGCCGGGCTGCTCGGCTTGAAAATCGATGTGTGCTTTTTTCCCTAAAGCTCTTTCTATCAGGGAGATGAGCTTGAGCAGCTCGATGGTTCTCGACTCGCCGAGGTTGTATATGTTATAGCCGGAACAGTAGTCCATGGCACCTTCGATGCCCTGAATGATATCATCAATATAGGTAAAATCGCGCCGGCTTTTTCCATCGCCGTACACTGGTATCGGCTTGCCGGCATAGATGAGTTTGGCGAATTTATGAATAGCCATATCCGGCCGCTGGCGCGGGCCGTACACGGTGAAGAAGCGCAAACAGTTGATGCTTATGTCATACAGGTGATGATAGGTGTAGCAGATCAGCTCTCCCGCCTTTTTCGTGGCGGCATAAGGCGAGATCGGGTTATCGACATTATCCGTTTCGCTGAACGGCACTTTTTCGTTTTTGCCATACACCGATGACGACGAAGCGAAAACAAATTTACCAATGCTATGTCTGCGGCAGAGGTCCAGCAAATAAGTCGTGCCGACGACATTGACTTCGCTATACAAAAAAGGCTGTTGTATCGATGGCCTGACACCGGCCCGCGCAGCGAGATGCACGACGATTTCATAAGCGTTTTTTTCAAAAATGCTTTCCAGCCATTTGACATCGAGAATGTCGCCCTCCAGCAGTTTAAAATCATCATAACCGGAGGAGACCAGAATGTTTTGCCGTTTGATTTCCGGATCGTAATAGTCATTAAAATTATCCAGGCAATCTACGGCGTGGCCGCGTGACAACAACCGTTCGGACAGATGCGAGCCGATAAATCCCGCTCCACCGGTGATCAGGATTTTCATGTCGTTGCGTTTCTCCTTTTCGAGCTGTTTGTGCGATGGATTTCTCAATAGTGATAGTAGCTATAATTATGAACGAGGGCTGTTTCGGAGCCGTTGAGGATAATTCCGATCAGTTTTACCGGAACCGTTTCAAAAATTTCCAGCTTTTCTTTGGCCAGTGTCCTGCTGGTTTTTCCGGAGCGCACCACCACGGCCATGGCATCCACCTGGGTGCCAAGCACGACGGCATCGGTTGCCGCATCCAGTGGAGGCGTGTCGAAAATAATGACGTCGAATTTCCTTCGGGCGTCTTCCAGGAAACGGCGCAACTGCAACGATCCCAAAAGCTCCGAAGGATTGGGAATCATGGAGCCGCAACTGATCAGGGAGAGATTGGGGATATGGGTCGGCTGAATGGCTTCCAGCAAGGTGATCTTGTTGGTCAGGTAATTGGTAAAGCCGGGGTCTTTCGGCAGACCAAAGGTGTTGTGCAGCACGCCCCTCCTCAGATCGGCATCGACCAACAACGTATTGGTTTTTTGTTGTGCCACGATTATTGCCAGGTTGCTGGAGGTAAAAGATTTGCCGTCCTCGGGGCTTATGCTGGTAATGAGCAGGCTTTGAAATTTTCCGGTGTTTTTGGAAAACATCAGGTGGGTGCGCAATGCCCGGTATGCCTCACCAACCGGCGTCGCCGAATAGTCATCGGTCACCAGTTGCTTGTCGATTTGTCTTACTTTTTCGAAATCATGAAACTCCGGCACGTCCTTAAAATCCATCACCGGTATGGCGCCAATGACCGGCAGCCTTAATGACCTTTCCACATCTTCGACCGTTCGCATGGTTTTGTCCGTGAGCTCCCAGATGACGGACAAAATAATTCCAAGCAAAAAGCCCAGGCTGCTGCCCAAAAGCACGCTCCTTTTGGTGCTGGGATTGATCGGCTTGCCCGGACGAACGGCCCTGTCGAGGATGGCGATTTCATCCGTTTCAGCTATTTCCGAGATGTTGGTTTTTGTGAGCTGGGAATAAAGGGAATTATAAAAACCGTCGGCAACGTCTTTATTCCTTTGCAGCTCCATCAGTTGGTACTCATCGCGCGGCAGGTTTTTTAATTGCGCCTGAATATCGGCGTACATTTTGCGATAATCCGTCTCCTGCTGGGCCAAGGTATTGCGATACTTTGAGGCGAATTTGATGATTTTTTCTTCCGTGTCCTTGATCTGCCGTTTGAGATCGATCACCGGCTCCCAATTTTCGGAAAAGTTTTTCACCAGGTCGTTATAGCGCGTTTCCTGTTCTTCAAGAGTCTGTCGAAGTATGGCCATTTGCGGTTCATCGTTAAACACCGCAAAGTTTGCGATCGTGCGAATGATCAATCGGCGATACTTGTCCGTATCGACGCCTTCCTTTTCTTTATCCACCTCATCCAATAAATCTGTGAGCTTTTGTCTTTGCAGCGGCAAATCCCGTAAATAGGTTTGCGTTGAATGCAGCTTTCCAAGAATGGCTTGTTTTTCCGCATTCAGAGAAAGAGGATAGCGTGTATTGAAATCTTTCAGGTCTTCCTCGGCTTTTTTTACCTGTTCTTCTGCCGCGGCCATGCGCTGCATCAACAGCTTCTTTTGGTTGTCCAGGTCTCTTCTTTTCAGCTTTTTTGTTTCTTCGACATAAGTTTCGGCTATTCTGTTTAATTCCGCCGGCAGCACATCCGGGTTTGTTCCGGTCATGCTCAGCTTCATGGTGGCGCCGCTGCGGCTGATCTCCAAATTGACTTTTGATTTGAGATAGGACACTGCATAACCAAAAGGCAATATCTTAAATTTCACCCGAGAGGCATTTTGGACGAATTCTGAATTCAATCTAAAGGTGACGCCGTTGACGCTGCGAGGTTTTTCAACGGCATCCCAGACATTGGCGCTATCAAGGCCGACTTTTTTGCCGCTTTTGATCATGGATAGGAAATACTGGCCGAACTCGTTTATCTCTATTTCGTAATCCCCCGCTGTCGGCTCTTCGGTGGTATACACCTCGGAAAAAATGGATTCGCGATACATCGTTGCCGAGCTGCTTTCCACCTCGATAGCCAATCCCATACGCGCCGCAACTCTTTCCAAAAACGTCCGGCTGAGCAATTCCAGTTGCCGTTCGACGCTGAGGATTTTGTCTTCCGTAGCCGCGAAGGCATTGGTTTTGATGAGAACGGCCGCACTGTAAATCGGGATTTGATTTTGGGTGCTCCGGTAAAATGGGAATGCGAAAACGAGTATCAGGATCAAAGGCAGCCACTTCCTTTTCCAAATTCCCCTGAGGTACTTTTTGAAATCTATTTGGGGAACGTCCTGTTGATCCGAATCGAAATATGATTGATCCTGGTATGGCATGGTATGATAATTTCTACCTGTTGTTACGGTAACTTTGCAGTGTGAAATAAAAGATGAAAATGGACATCATAAATTCAAAGTAGCGCTGAATCGTATAGAGAGAGATGGTATTTACTCTCGGTGCAATCAGCTCGTCGCCGGATTCAATCCCCATCTCATACAGGGAGCTCGCATTATAAAAAGCATCTTCGAAATTCTGATACAGCACCTCATCTCTTCGAATGATGTACATCCCTTCGATGGAGGAGAGGTTGCCGATGCCGCCGGCTTCTTCAACGATTTGCCAGAATGATTCGTCCAGGTTGAAACGGTACATTCCGGGCCGACCAAAATTTCCTTTCAGGGACAATTTGATCAACGGTATAGTAATGACCATCGGCTCTTTTGTGAACGGCTTGAGTTTTTCTTTGACGAGCTCGGATATTTCATCAGCGGTCCGGCCGGCAACTTTGATTTTGCCCAGGGAGTAAAGCCGGATTTCCCCCAAACCGTCGACAACAAACTCAGCGTTATGAAAATTGGAGACGAATTTGTTATTGTCAGTAGGGAAAAGGCCATCATAAACAAGAAGCCTGACGGCATCGCCCGCTTTGAGCCGGACTTCCCGCGGCTCTCTCCTTTCCTGGGCAATGGCGATATTTTGCCATACGAACACGCTCAATAATAAAAGCGCAACGTGTTTTATCAAGACCTTTGTTTTCATAAGTATGACCATTTTTGTCTGAATTACTGTCCTGTCCTCATCGCGAACGAAAATACCGGTACCGTTTGCCCTTTGTGTCCAATGAAAGTCGCTTTAGCAACGAACGGGTCTTAAAATAGCTCAATTTTGTATAGCCGAAGCGCGGGGAGTAGAGAGTTTTTTTTATCGTCCAGGCGCCGATTCTTGGGTTCTCCAAAATTAGTTTTTTGATCTTTTCTGTCAGCGGCAGGTCGGCGTCGTCCAGCCCTTTTTTGCTAAAATATTTGGATTCGCGCGAAAAAGACGGAAACTCTTGTGATGCCGTTACCGTCCGGGCTTTATCAATCCTTTCGGGCACTTTGACTTGGGTCAACGATCCGTTGTGCGTTTTACTGCCGATAGAAATATTGCGCAACGATTGAAAATCGATACCCCGGCAATAATCGAAATCATCGATGGCTTCTTCGAGCGAATCGTAGCACGTGAGAATTCGGTTGAATTCGAGCATGTCAAAAACTTCAAAGACTTCCGGCGGCATTTGCGTCAGTTTTAAATCGCCGCCGCGTTCCCTCAGGTTGCGAATTTCTCCGACAAACACACCCCAGCCCGCGCTGCTCACGTATTGAACGGCGCCCAAATCGATGACAAATTGCGACTGACCTTCCTGGATTTCATTGGTCAATTGCCTTTGCAGCTCAGGTGCCGTTGTGGTATCCACATATCCTCGGATTCTAAAGAGCGCAATATCTTTGTAGGCTCCCACTTTATCTACATTTATATCGATACCTTCCATAAAAAGATGCTATTTCATAATTTGAAAAATACAGGCTGTGCCGGCATGCCGTTCTCTTTATCAGCTCACTACAGGGATTGTGGGAAAAAAGTTCGTAGGTGTAGGTCTAATGTAGCCCCTTGAATGCAAAGTTGGTGCCATCCGGGCTGTGCGAATGATTATGGTTTGGAAGCAGGTTATATCCATTGCTTTTATCACCAGCAGGTAAGTGCTGGCATAACTGCAAAATAATCATGCCTGATTTTATACGGACATTCACGGGATTCGAGATTTTATGACAATAAGAATGAATGATGCTGCGCTCGAATAGCCATAAAAATACCCCTGTCGTAGGGCGAAACATCGTTGTGCCACATTAATACAGGGGATCAGGTCATTTATTATGTCGTTTTCGGAACCGAATCATGAACGGCGAGAGCTATTTTCTCCTGTTTTGGCTTTCCATTTTGTAATAGTATTTAACATAATTATCAGCGGACACTTTCCATGAAAAGTTTTGCCTCATGCCGCGTTTTGCCAGCTTTAGCCACAGTTTTTTGTCTTTAAAAGCCTCAACGGCATTTTTGATAGCCTTCACCATATCATCACCGTTGTATGAATCAAAAACAAAACCGTTACCCTTATTGGGATCGGTGATAAAATCGACAATTGTGTCAGCGAGTCCTCCTGTCCGGCGAACGATCGGTACGGTGCCATATCGCAAGCTATATATCTGGTTTAATCCACATGGCTCAAATCTGGATGGCATGAGGAACATGTCGCTGCCCGCCTCGATAAGATGGGCTAATTCATCGTCAAATCTTGTTGCCACGCATACCCTGCCCGTGTATCTGCTCTGAATCTGGTGCAATGCTTTTTGGTAAAAAGAGTTGCCTTTTCCCAGAATGACCAGTTGCACATTCAATTTCATGATATTCTCGATGGCGTTAATAACCAGATCGATGCCCTTTTGCTCGACCAAACGGCTTATCATGCCAATGACCGGAATCGATTCGTCAAAGGGCAATTTGCACACTTTTAACAGCTCAACTTTATTAGCCTGCTTTAGATTGAATGAGTTTGCCGTATAAGTCTTTGCTATAAGGGGATCTTTTTCCGGATCCCAGACGGAATAATCAGCACCATTCTGAATGCCATAGAGTCTGGAGCTACGGGATTGCAAAATGCCTTTCATTCCCGCGCTCAGCTCGTCACTTGTTTGGATCTCTTTGGCATAAGTCGGGCTCACTGTGGTGATAACATTTGCCGACGTGATGCCTGATTTCAAAAAGCTTATCTGCTGGTAAAATTCCATGTCACTTTGCGGTTCCCTGAGATAGTCGGGCAAGCCGATGCTGGGGAGTATATCGAGGCTAAAGTTGCCTTGGTAGGCCAGATTATGAATAGTGAACATGGTTCGCGTCTTTTCAAAAAACGGATCGTGACGTATGTAATTTTTAATCAGCCACGGCATCAGGCCCATTTGCCAGTCATTACAATGGATAATTTGCGGCTCCCAGTGCAAGATTTTTACCGTCTCAAGAACCGCATAGGAGAACAAGGCAAACCGCTCTGCATTATCAGGATAATCCTTTCCTGTCTTCTCATCGACATATAATTCCGATCGGTCAAAATATGGGGGGTATTCGATAAAGTAGATTTGCACTTTTGAATCGGGTACAAAAGCGGATTTTGCGCTAATAATCACTTCCTTGTTGCCAAATCGAACAGGAATTTCCTTGAGTCGGATGACTTCACGCAGAGTGTATTTTCTATCGCCTATCAGTCCGTACTTTGGCATCATGACTCTTACATCATGGCCCAGGTCGAATAACGCTTTTGGAAGTGAGTTTGCAACATCGGCCAGACCACCTGTTTTGGCAAAGGGTGAAACTTCGGAGGATAAATAGAGGATTCGTAAGCGATTTTTCATATACTTGCCTTGAAGTATTAAATTGACACAATGCCCTGCCACGTGAATTTGGTACGATCCGCACCCCGAAAAATATAACGTATAAATTTAAGAAAAATCGTAAGAAATGCAAATAAAAAAGGGCGGCCAAGGCCACCCTTTACTTAACTCACCCGAGATATTTTTTGTCAGGATGAAAGATAGGCTCTCGCTTTGGCAATGTATTCGCTATCCGGATAGTCTGAAATCAACTTTTCAAATTCAATTCTGGCGCGTGCGCTGTTGCCTAATTTCAGGTAACAAAGCCCCAGTTTTAGCTGAGCATCGTCGTATTTATTGGAATTGGCGAATACGAATACCTTTTCAAATTCTATAATAGCCTGATTGTAATTTCTCAAGGCATAGTAGCATTCACCTTTCCAGTACTGACAATTATCGCTCAATGAATTATTTTCGTTCAGCGCCAGTAACGCATCGAATTCATTTATGGCTGCCTGGTATTGCCGACTATTGTACAAAGACAGCGCCTGGTCATAGCGATCTTTGAATGTTCCTGATGTACTGACCTGCACGGTGGTTCTCGTGGGCGTCGGCTTGCTGATCTCGCTTTGCAGGTCGGCAATCCTTCTATCCCTTTCAGCCAATTCCGCTCTCAGGTTTTCGATCTCTGAATTTTTCTCACCGACTCTCTTTTCCAGGTTGCTGACATCGGTCTCTAAGGTTTTCGCCTCCACATCCGTCGCGGACGGGCTGGCATCCAGGGCGGGCTGTTCTTTGGCTTCATCCTTTGTTATGCCGAGCAGCTTGAGCACTTCTTCTTCTTCAGGCGTTGGCTCCTGGCTGCTGCTTGCTTCAGTTTTTGCCGTTTCCGATGGAAATGCTTCTTCGTCTATGACCAGGGAATCGTCCTTCGAGCCGGCACAAGAGAGGATGAGCGCCGTTGAAATGACAGCAAAAAGAATTAACATCCAACCAATTTTCGTTTTCATCTTCATATCCCTTTCCTAATTTTTTTGCTTTCTTATTCCAAAATAAACGGCAGAGCCCCAGCTTATTGCGGCGACGGCGGAGCCAACGATGCGCCATGTGGATGCTTTTTCAATAACCTCTACTCGAATGGGTCTTTGCGGCAAACCGGAATGGCCGATGTTTTTTGCTTTACTGTCAACAGCAACCAGGCAGTACTCAATTCCATTTTTATTTACAGACTCTGCGGGTATTTTCGCAGTAAAATTCGTTCCGTCCTGGGTGAGCAATTTGGACACGCTCCATTGTTTTTCGTCGAGTCCACGGTAAAGAACCGCTGCCACTCTCAGGCTGTTTTGCGATTGAATTTGCGCATCGACGCGAATGTCATGATTGGCATAAGCTTTAAACACCGGTTTGTGCAAAAGAATGACCGGATTTTTCTGGAAAGGCTTTACGCCGCCTTCGGGACGACCGTCGTGATCCATGAACATGTTCAAGTCTTCGGGAATTCGCGGCGATAAGTCCAGCTCATTCGGGATGCCGTCTTTATCAAAATCGTTTTTATTGCCACTTTTAAGATAATATGTCATGCCAGCCCATATTGTCGTGATGGCATCATTTTCGTCCCCACTATCCCGCAAATCCAATTGATCGGTGAAAGCAAATTGAAAGTCGGCGCCGACATTGAGTGACGTGACCTTGCTTAAATGAAATTCCAATCCACCGCCTGTTTTTACGAAAGAATCCAGATGATATTTGGTGCCTATTTGCGACGACCAGGAATCGTCATACTTTGGTTTCCACCACAGCCAGCCTGCTTGAGCAGAAACAAATGGAGATACGGTCGAGAGCGGTGCAAAATCGATTTGGAACCCAATGCCCAGGGGAAGCAGTACAGTTGAGAAATTCTTGATATCTCCGGGAGGGAGTGACAAGCGGCTTGGATCGTCACGAGTTTTCAGGTGGGTGTAATTAAAATCGCCGATGACTTTAAAAAATGGCGACGGCGAGTATGAAAGCGCCAAGCCAGCCATCGGTGTGAGGCGAGGCGATGACCAGTCACCATCCACATAATCGCCCCCGACCTTTAATCCTATTCCGAATTTGGTTTCTGATGCTTTACCTTGATGGGAAGCGAAAACGAGAACGAAGAGGAAGGCCAACGCAAGGGCAAGAAAACGAATTCTATCAGAAAAGTTACTCATATTTGATACAGCCTTACTAACTGATTATCATAAAGCTATCCAATCATATCCAAAAAGTCAAGAGAATTTTATTGTAAATTCGTTTGCAACATCGGAATTATTTTTGTAGCTTCAATCCCTTTAATTCAAAGATCGCCTGCCCACAAAACATGTATTTTCCGCCACAAAGCTATGCCTACTCCAGTCGGTCATTTGCTATCGGGTATTTCTGCTTACACAATTCTCAAGCCTGCGAGGCCAAATCGAAAATGGATTTTTTTCGCCGCTCTGTTCATGGCCGTAATGCCCGATTTCGATTTTGTCTTTGGCTTTTTTGTCGACAACCCAAACAGGTATCACCATCATTTCACCCATTCGATTTTTTTTATTACCGTTATGAGCCTTTTTGTCGCCTTCATTCTCGCACAAAATAGTCGTGCGCATCTTTTAGCCGATTTTGTACTCTTAACAGTGGCCGGCCTAAGTCATTTGTTTCTGGACATGCTCGCTGTCGATACCAGCGCGCCTTATGGCATGCCTCTTTTTTGGCCGTTATCGGAAAAATATGTCATATCGCCCGTTTCGATATTCAGTGATATTCAGCGAGCCTCACATTCGGGCCGGTTTTTATCAAGCCTTTTTAATCTGCACAACCTGGTTGCTGTTGGCAAAGAGGTTTTGATTTTAGGATCGATAACTCTGTTTTGTCTCTATTTCAAAAGATATGGAATTCTTAAAAAAAATATCGGCGCGAAGCCGGGAGAGAGATTCAAAAGATGAACAGCCCTATCTTTCCATTGTTATCCCTGTTTATAACGAAGCGGACAATATAGAATTATTATGGCAGTCGCTTTACAAGGTGCTGAATCAATTGGGCAAGACCTTCGAGGTTATTTTTGTCGATGACGGCAGTACCGATGGCACGCGGGAAACCCTGGCAAATTTGGCGCACGATTATCCTGCGGTAAAGGCGATCCTGTTCCGGGCCAATTTCGGACAATCCGCGGCTATGGCCGCCGGGTTTAAAAAGAGCGCAGGGCAGGTGGTCATTGCCATGGATGGCGATTTGCAAAACGATCCCGCGGATATCCCAAAACTCCTGGCCAGGCTCGGCGAGGGTTACGACGTAGTAAGCGGGTGGCGAAAGAACCGGCAGGACAATTACCTGATACGAAAAGTGCCTTCAAAAATCGCCAATCGCATCATCTGTTCCGTAACGGATGTGACATTACACGATACCGGCTGTTCGCTCAAAGCGTTTCGGGGTGATCTGCTGCGCAGGATTTCATTGTACGGCGAGTTGCACCGCTTCATACCGGCCCTGTTGCGCAGAGAAGGCGCCCGTATCGCCGAGCTGCCCGTTTCTCATCATGCCCGAAAATTCGGTACATCGAAATATAATCTCAGCAGAACCTTCCGCGTCATCATGGACCTGATCACCATCAGGTTTCTATTAAGGCACTTGTCGGCGCCGTTGAATTTCTTTGCGACTTTTTCATTCTTTTGCCTCTTCACTGTCCTCCTTTTATCCGGATTCGGCCTTTTTGCAATCTGGCACGACCGCACGCCTTTCAGTGAGCTAAATATTCTCGTCATACTCATCCTGCTGCTTTGTGTCACCGGGATACAGTTCCTGTTCTACGGATTGGTGGCAAAACTCATTGTGCAAAGCGGCAGTCGCAGGCTGAGCGATTTCCAACTTTTTACGAAACAAACTGTTGTCACAGGCTATGACAACTTTGCGGCTTAGATATCTTCTCCTTATGGTAGATGGACTAATTTTTGCTGAAACAGGCAACACGCGATTTATTCATGAATTTGGCATCCTTATTTAAACCTATGGAAACTCTTGAACGGATAAAAATCGCTTCGGTTGTTCCGGATAACGAAGTAAAGGACATGACAACACAAAAAGTATCTGTCATCGTTGCCTTGAAGAACCAGGCGGAGCAGCTCCCGGAGCTCAACATCGATCTGCAAACGACCTTCAGGCAATTTGGCCGGGACTTTGAGATTATCTATGTCGATGACGGCAGCACTGACAGAACCTGGAGAGAATTGCTTGAATTGGCCAGGGGATGGAATAATATCAAGCTCGTCAAGCTGCGCACAACTTTTGGCGAGTCCTCGGTTTTGGATGCCGGAAGAAACCTGGCCTGCGGTGAGTATATCATCTATTTTACCTGCAGAGTCAATATCAACCCGAAAGATTTAGGCAAGCTTTTGGAGAAAATAATGGGCGGGGCGGACGTGGTCGTCGGCGTCCGGCACCCGCGAAGAGACTCCAGGCTCAACCAGCTTGTTTCCAAAGTGTTCAATGCCATGACCAACCATTTCGCCAAACTCGGCCTGTCGGATATCAACAGCGGCGTCATCGGTGTGCGCCGCTCAGTCCTCGAACACGTACCATTTTATGGCGCATTGAACGCTTTCATTCCAGTGATGGCCAGGCGCCAGGGCTACCGGGTGGAGGAAGAACAGGTCGAACAGTTGCAGGGGCGTTTCAACCAGTCACTGTACCCCAAAGATTATATCCGCCGGTTTTTGGATTTGATCAGCGTCCTTTTTCTCAGCAACTATTCCAAAAAGCCGCTGCATTTCCTCGGATTTGCCGGTGCTCTTTTTGCCATTCTCGGAGCGGCCATCAATATTTATTTATTCTTTTACCGTATCCTGGGCATCGGCGGCATCGCCGGCAAGCCCATGCTGCTTCTCGGCACGCTATTGCTGATCATCGGCATACAAATGATTTCAATAGGGCTTTTGGGAGAAATCATTATTTTCACCCATGCGAAGGACATCCAGGAATATAATATCGAGGAGATCATCGAATAAGTAATGAAGCTGTTTATTCAAATACCCTGTTACAACGAGGCAACCAGTTTGCCCGTCACCTTGAAATGCCTGCCTAAAAAAATTCAAGGCGTCGACTCGATCGAGGTGCTGGTTGTTGATGACGGAAGTACGGACGACACCGCGGCTGTTGCCAGGGAAAACGGCGTCGGTCATATCGTTCGCCTGACGAAAAACAAGGGACTGGCCAGTGGGTTTATGGCCGGGTTGGATGCCTGTCTTCGCCTCGGCGCCGATATCATCGTCAACACCGACGCGGATAACCAGTACAACGGCAACGACGTTGCCAAGCTTATCCGGCCCATTCTTGATGGAGAGGCTGAGCTGGTTATTGGCGACAGGAATACCAACGGCATCAAACATTTCTCCTGGATGAAAAAAAGATTGCAGAACATCGGCAGTTGGGTGGTACGCCAGGTTTCGGACACCAGCGTACCCGATGCCACCAGCGGATTTCGCGCTTTTTCCAGGGAAGCCGCCCTGCAGATGAACGTCATTTCGCGTTTTACTTATACATTGGAAACGATCATTCAGGCCGGAAAAAAGAACCTGGCGATATCTCATGTGGAAATCCGCACGAATAAAACGCTGCGGGAATCCCGTTTGTTTTCCAGCAGCCTGGCCTATATCAAACAATCCGTGGCCACAATTGCGCGGATTTATACCATGTACGAACCGTTAAAAACTTTTTCATACATAGGCGCGGCCATATTTGGCTTGGGATTTCTTGTTGGACTTCGATTTCTCTATTTCTATATTACAGCCGGCGGAATGGGCCACATTCAGTCTTTGATCCTGGCTGCCGTGCTGCTGATCGTGGGTTTTCAGGTTTTTATTATGGGTCTGTTGGCAGACATCATCGGCTCGAACAGGCAGCTTATAGAAAATGTCCTCCACCGAGTGCGAAAAATGGAGTTAGGTGATTCGGAAAAGAAAGACCCAGGCAGCGGCGAAAAAGTGCGATGAAAATTCTTTATGTTGCGGGACGGGAAGCAACTTACTCACGAACCCATAATGTATTCAAGGCTCTGCAAAAGCAGAATTTCGCTGTTGTCGGCTGTTTTCCCCCGGACAAGTCATTTAAGCATTATCCCAAACTCATCCTCAGCGCGATCCGGCATCGCAGGCATTGTGATGTGCTGCTGGTCGGTTTTTACGGACAACTGCTGTTGCCGGTTTTGCGCATCTTTTTCCGCCAGCCGATCTTGTTCGATATGTACATCGCCACCTGCGACACCATGGTATTCGACCGGGGTGTGGCCAGGCCCGGATCATTAAAAGCAGAAATTTATAAAATGAGCGACAAGCTGTCGTGCCGGCTGTCGCAAAAGATCGTTCTCGAAACCCATGATCACATTGCGGATTTTGCGTTCAAGTTCGGGATTCCGGTCGATAAATTTCAGCGAATTTTTCTTGCCGTCGATGATGAGCTGATCTACCCAAGAAGCCGGCAGAAGAGCACGGAAAAATTTCTGGTGCATTTTCACGGAGAATTCGCACCGTTTCATGGTGTGAAATATATTTTGCAGGCCGCATCCATTCTAAGGAAAGAAGCCGTGGCCTTTCAAATTGTCGGCAAAGGCATTACTTATGCCGCCGACAGGAAACTTGCCGATGAGCTCAATCTGGCTAACGTGCGTTTCTACGATCCCGTTCCTTATACGGAGCTGGCAAACCAGATGGCGCAGGCGGATGTGTGCCTGGGCATTTTTGGCGACAACGAAAGAATGCTGCGCGTGACTACCAACAAGGTCGTCGAAGCATTGGCCATGGCCAAGCCGCTCATCACCGGCAGGAATGAGCCGGTGCAGGAGCTGGTCGCCCATCGTCACAGCGCCTACCTGGTGGAACGAGCCGATCCGGCAGCTTTGGCCGAAGCCATTTTGGAATTGAAAAACGATGATGCCCTGAGAAAACGTATCGCCGAAAACGGCTATCGTGTATTCAAAAAAAATTGCACGATGGATGTTTTTGGAGACGAATTGAAAGAGGTTATTAAAAGCTTGCGACGATGATGGATTACAGCCAATTAAAAAACAAAAATGTTCTCATCACCGGTGGATTGGGATTCATCGGCAGCAATCTTGCGCATAAACTGACAGAATACGGTGCAAGAGTCCTGATTTACGACGCCTGTCTGTATCCCTACGGCTGGAATTATGCCAACATAAAGGAGATCGAGGATGATGTCACGGTCGTTGTCGGTGACATCAGAAACGGCGATCTCATAAAACAACACGTCCGCGGCCAGGACATCATATTCCATCTCGCCGCCCAGGTTGGCCGCGAAATCTCCATGGAAAATCCTCATCTCGATACGGAAATAAATTGTCACGGCACCATCAATTTATGCCAGGCCTGTGCCGACCTGCCCGCTGTGAAAATCGTCTATGCCGGCAGCCGCGGACAGATCGGCGAGCCGGTGTACCTGCCGGTGGATGAAAAGCATCCGGACAATCCCACGGACGTTTATGGCATCAACAAACTGGCGGCGGAAAAGTATTTATTGTTGTACGGAAAAATTCTTCGATTCCCGGTGGTGTCGCTGCGGCTGAACAACGTCTACGGTCCCCGCTGCCAGATGCAGCACGGGTATTATGGCGTTCTCAACTGGTTCATCAAAAACGCCATGTTCGAGAAACCGATCACCGTTTACGGCGACGGCCAGCAAACCAGGGACTATGTTTATATCGACGATGTCGTGGACGCCTTCATCCGCGCCGCCCTTTGCGAAGATACGGCCGGTGAAGTCTATATGATCGGCTCCGGGGTGGAAACCGTTTTTCTGGACATGGCCAAAACGGTCATCCGCGCGGTTGGCAAGGGCAAGATCGAGCACATACCCTTCCCGCCGCAGAGAGAAAGTATCGACATTCGCAAATTTGTGGTGAGTTATGATAAAT
>METF01000326.1:0-1849 GCA_001771235.1 Candidatus Zhuqueibacterota bacterium RBG_16_48_16 | reverse complement strand
AGCACGGACCTGACAGCGGGCATTGCCAGGACCGTCGAATTTTACCTGGAAAGAATAGAAGATTATTAACGCCTATGCACGCTTTAGACAGACATAAAATTGCCTTTATCCTCAACGAATTCCCCATTCCCAGCCAGACATTTATCAATCAGGAGATCATCGGTCTGAAGCAGCTCGGCATGTCCATCGAGCTGTGCTCGCTGATCAAGCCGCAGGATGTCGGTTTTGATGGGGAGCTGAAACGCATGGCCGACGAGACTTTTTACCTGCTTCCTTTTGTGTCGGCTTTTCGACTTTTCAAAGCTCACCTCTATTTTTTGTGCCGTTTTCCGGTACGGTATTTAAAAACCGCTTTTTTTTCAATCACGCATCGCCGGGGAGCCGGTTCCATTTTTGGCACGGTTGCTCATATTTTATTTTCCAAAAAAGATCTCTCCAAATCACAGCGGCAGGATCTTTTTTTTCATTTCCTTCTGTCCTGCGTTTTAGCCAGGGTGATGATGCGGAAAGATATCCAGCTCATCAATGCCCACTTTGCCGATGCAGCCGCCAGCTTTGCCATGCTTTGCTCGAAGCTTTTAGCCATCCCTTATTCGATCACCGCACACGCTTATGACATCTTTGCGCCCCAGACCAACCTCACAGAAAAATTTGAAGGCGCCCGTTTCATTGTCACATGCACACAGTATAATAAACAACATCTGCTGGAAACCTTCCCTGAGCTGGAAGCCAGGGTGTCGGTGGTCTATCACGGGATCGATCTGGACGAGCTCAAAAGAAAAAAACAAAAGTCCGGCCGACCGGTCATCCTTTCCGTCGGACGGCTGGTGCCGAAAAAAGGCATGCTTGTTTTGGTCGAAGCGTGTCGCCTGCTGAAAAAGCGCAATGTTCCGTTCACCTGTTATATTATCGGCGAGGGGCCGGAACGCCCGCGATTGGAGATGAAAATCAAGCTGGATGACCTCGTCGGCGATGTCGAGTTGCCAGGCGCCATGTTTCCCGATCAAGTCATCGCTCACTACCGGCGGGCCGACATTTTCGTGCTGCCGTGCATTGTGGAAGCCGACGGCAATCGCGACGGCATCCCGAACGTACTGGCCGAAGCCATGGCCATGGAAATCCCGGTCATTTCCACCGGCATTTCCGCCATTCCGGAGCTGATTACCGACGGTGTGGATGGCATACTCGTCGACCAGGGAGACGCCGAAAAAGTGTGCGAGGCGATGATTTCGCTGATGAGCTCGCCGAGAAAAAAAAGATCCATCACCAGGAATGGTCGTTTAAAGGTGGAAAAAATGTTCGACCGTCGCGTCAATCTTTTGCAGCTCAGGGCGATCTACCAGTCACATCTTTTGCAACCGGACTGATACGGATTTGAAATATCTCATCGTCAATGCCGATGATTTCGGACTGTCGGAGGCGGTCAACGAAGGCATCATCGAAGCGCACCTGCACGGTATTGTTACCTGCGCTTCTCTTCTCACAAATGTCCCGGCTTTCTTTCATGCCTGCGAATTGGCGCACAAACATCCGCAGCTCGAAATCGGTTTTCATGCCAACCTCACGTCCGGCAGGCCCGTTCTGCCCGGCGAGCTTGTGCCGTCCCTGGTGGACAGGAACGGCCGGTTTTTTGGCTTATGGACATTCGCCTGCCGCTGCCTGGCGGGTCTGGCGAGCTATCGCGATATTGAAAAAGAGTTGACGGCGCAAATGCAAAAAGCCTGGGGGCAAAAGATATTTTTCACCCACATAGACGGCCACCATCACATCGAGTGCCTGCCGGTCGTAGCCGCTGTTCTCGTTGAAATGGCAAAAAAGAAAAAAATACCTTTCATTCGACGCATAGCTT
>METF01000325.1:34863-38274 GCA_001771235.1 Candidatus Zhuqueibacterota bacterium RBG_16_48_16 | reverse complement strand
GCCGTAAATCAGGCCCGTATTATTGTGGGCTTTTTTGTCCAATATCAAGCCGAGGTAATTCATCACCTCATCCTCATCGTCCCAGTCTTTGACATTCTCTTTGATGTTTTCCATCATGTCCATCACATTGGCGTTTGCTGCGCCATGCAGGGGGCCTTTTAGCGAGCCGACGGCGGCAGCAATGGCGGAGTAAGTGTCCGTATGACTCGAGCTGACAACATGCGTGGTAAATGTTGAATTATTTCCCCCACCATGGTCGGCGTGCAGCACCAGTGCCAGATCCAATAACGTCGCTTCGAGTTTCGTATATTTGGAATCCGCGCGAAGCATATACAAGAAATTTTCAGCAACGCATAAATCGGGATTGGGGTGATGAATAAAAAGGGAATCACCATGCAGCTTGTGACGTAACGCCTGATACGAATAAGCCGTAATAACCGGGAATTTTGCGATGAGATTTATCGATTGGCGGATGACATTCGGAATGGAAATATCATCCGGGTTGGGGTCGATGCCATAAAGCACCAGTGTGACCCGCTGGAGTTTGTTCATGACACTCGGACTTGGAAACTGAAGAATGGTCGTTTCATTCAATCCGTGAGGAAGAGCCATTAAAGGACCACTGTACTCGCGGTAATCATCCAGCTCTTTTTTCGTTGGCAGTTTGCCAAATATTAAAAGATACACAACTTCGCTAAAACCTGGCCTGTTCTCCTTCTGAATACCTTCGGCCAGCTCATTGATATGAATCCCCCGATAATACAATTCTCCATCAACAGGAATGAATTTGCCTTCCTCAATCTTAAAGCCCACCACACTCGAAATCTTGGTCAATCCGGCAAGAACACCTGACCCGTCGGCATTTCTCAATCCGCGTTTTACCTCCAGGCGCGTATATAGCTCTCGATCGATTTCAATGGATTCCTTCAACTGGCTCGTCAAGTAGTCAATTAGTTTTTCACTCATGTGCTGTTCCTCGTGCTGGGTTCTAAGACTTTTTGGTAATTATAAAGAAGAAATACAAGGTTTCAAAGGATATTTTTTCATTTTAGATACAAAATTTTCGTCGATTACATTCCTTTCTTTCTTAACTGTTGCAAAACAATTTTTCAAATGTTAATTTTGGGTATCTATTCAGGCAATGTAATTTTTCTGCCACGAAAACTCGAAGACACAAAGGTTCACAAAGATTATTTGTGTTCCTTAGTGGCTTTGCGACTTGGTGGCTGAATAGATACAATTTTGACGTGCTTGCAAAAAAGGTATCTATAAACAAAACTGGATACGCTAACATGGCAAAATCACTGGTCATCGTCGAATCTCCGGCAAAAGCGAAAACCATTAACAAGTACCTGGGGAGCGACTACATCGTCAGATCGAGCGTCGGCCATATCCGGGATTTGCCGACAAAGAGCTCGGGGAAAAAGACAATCTCCGGGTTGAACAGATTGAAAGGACTTTCCGACCAGGAAAAAAAAGAGTTCAAAGAACAAAGAGAACAGCAGCGTCTCATCAACAGCATGGCTATCGATCCCGAAAACGGCTGGAAAGCCAGGTACGAGATACTGCCGGGAAAACATAAAGTACTAAAGGAACTGAAAGCGCTGGCACAGAATTCGGATTCGATTTACCTTGCGACCGACCTGGACCGGGAAGGCGAGGCCATTGCCTGGCATCTGCGCGAAAGCATTGGCGGTGACAAGGAGAAATACAAGCGCGTCGTTTTCAGCGAGATCACCCGGCAGGCCATTCTCAAGGCATTTTCACAGCCCGGCCAAATCAACATGGATCGGGTGAACGCACAGCAAACACGGCGCTTCCTGGATCGGGTCGTCGGCTATATCCTGTCGCCGCTGCTGTGGAAAAAGGTGGCGCGCGGTCTGTCGGCAGGACGGGTGCAATCGGTGGCCGTGCGTCTGATCGTCGAGCGCGAGCGGGAAATCCGCAAGTTTGTGCCGGAAGAATATTGGAAAATCTTTGCGCACCTGAAAGCAAAGCCTGATTTTAGCGCCCAGGTTATTAAGCACCGGGGCAAAGAGTTTAATCCCCGCAATAAAGCAGAGGCCGATTCAGCGTTAAACGAGCTGGAAAAGGAGACCTTTGTCGTTGCGGAGAGGAAGCAAACACCGACCCAACAAAGGCCCTATCCGCCTTTTATCACCACGACCCTGCAGCAGGCCGCCAGCGTGCGGTTGGGATTTGGCGTCAAAAAAACCATGTTGCTGGCCCAACGGTTGTATGAAGCCGGATACATCACCTATACGCGCACCGATTCCACTCAGTTGAGCAGCGAATCGGTAGGTTCCTGTCGCCAATTCATCCGGCAAAATTTCGGCGAAAAGTACCTGCCCGAACAACCGAACATTTATGCCAGCAAAAAAAGCGCCCAGGAGGCGCACGAAGCGATTCGCCCTACGGAGGTACTGCGTACGCCACAGAAGACGGGCGACTTTGAAAAGGATCAGGCGAGACTGTACGAGCTGATCTGGCGGCAATTTGTGGCTTGCCAGATGAAACCGGCCGAATTCGACAGCACCCGCATCGACATCCGCGCCGGCGAGTACGAATTGCGGGCTACCGGCCGGGTGATGCGATTCGACGGCTGGATGAAAGTATTGCCGCCGGTGAAAAAGAGCGACGAGGATATGGAGCTGCCGGAAGTCAAGGTCGGCGAGGTCCTGCCGTTGATAAGACTCGAGCCGACGCAGCATTTCACCAAACCGCCGGCCCGCTATACCGAGGCCAGCCTGGTGAAGGAATTGGAAAAAAGAGGCATTGGACGGCCGTCGACTTATGCGCCGATCATCTCGACGATCCAGGAACGCGGCTATGTGGAGCTGGTCAATCGCCGGTTTTTTGCCAAAAAGATCGGCGACCTGGTGACCGACCGCCTGGTTGAGAATTTCACCGATCTAATGGACTATGGCTTCACCGCATCGATGGAAGAACAATTGGACGAGATTGCCCAGGGCAAGGAAGAGTGGCGCCGCATACTGGATGAATTCTACGGGGAGTTTAAAAAACAACTGGCCGCTGCCGACGTGAACATGCGCGGCAATCCGCCGCTGCTCGTCGATGAGATCAAATGCAAGCTTTGCAGCAAACCCATGATGGTGCGCACCGCCAGGACCGGCGTCTTTTTGAGCTGTTCGGGTTATGAAACCGGCGGAAAGGAGCGATGCAAGTCCACCATCAACCTCCTTCCGGGCGAAGATACGGTCGCCGCAAACAAAAGTGAAGACGGCGAAGCCGAAGCCCTTGAATTATTATCCAGGAAAAGATGTCCCAAATGCAACACCGCCATGGACAGCTATCTCGTGAACGAACAGACGCGACTGTACCTGTGCGGCAACAGCCCCGACTGCCCCAGCTATGAGATCGAAAAGGGGAGTTTTCGACTCAAAGGTTACG
>METF01000325.1:30088-34745 GCA_001771235.1 Candidatus Zhuqueibacterota bacterium RBG_16_48_16 | reverse complement strand
CGCCAAAGGCCGACCCGGTTCCCATGCCGGAGCTCAAATGCTCGAAATCCGATGCCTATTTTATTTTGCGGGACGGCGCAGCAGGGCTTTTCCTCGCGGCCCACAATTTTCCCAAATCGCGTGAGACGAAAAGTCCGCTCGTGGAAGACCTGGCCCGGCACCGCGGCGAGCTTGACCCGAAATTTCACTACCTGGCGGATGCGCCGTTGACCGATCCGGACGGCAATAAATCGGTTGTCAAATTCAAGCGGAAGGAGCGGATTCAATACCTGGCTTCGGAAAACGAGGAGTCGAAAGGCGGCTGGGAGGGCTATTATATTCAGGAAAAGTGGCAGTGGCAGAAAAAGAGAAAATAATTACAGAAATAATAACCGGCCGTCTTTAGTTATCTGCTTTAGAAAATCAGGATTTATGCTTTTGAAAAAAGGTATTTACGATGATTTGTGAATTAATCAGGTTATATAATACTACAGCGAAAGTTTAAGGTCGAACGACGATCTACCGATCCCGTTTACTAAAAAGAGAGTGTCATTCCTTCAGGAATCTTTGTCAAGTGGGCACAAATTGAAAAAAAACGCAAACGGATATGGGAATTCCTCCGAAGAAATGCCGTTACGGCGGGTACGATTACACAATGACAAAGATTCTCAAGAGAATGACAGTCAAGCTGAATTGAGGACATGGTAGATGGTATTCAGTCTACCACAACGGCGCATCACGACACACCATAAGTCAGTCCTTAAAGAATTGGCATAAAAAGTCTCTTCGTAGTAATAACCTCAAACCAGGAACATACCAGGAAAATGGATGAATATTCTTTTGTGAATAACGCCCATCCCGATTATATCGATCAGTTGTACCAATCCTACGTAAACGATCCGGACTCCATTGACGACAGTTGGCGGACTTTTTTTGACGGCTATGATTTTGGCAAGAGGGCGACGCATGCACAGGGGATTCCTTCCGAAACGGCACGGAAGGAGCGCGCTGTACTCAACTTGATAAATGATTACCGGACGCGCGGTCACCTGTTCACCAAAACAAACCCTGTTCGTACGCGAAGAAAATACAGTCCCACTCTTGATCTGAAAAATTTCAAACTCTCCGAAACCGATTTGGACACTGTATTCCAGGCGGGCAGCGAAACAGGCCTGGGCCCGGCAAAGCTTGGGGATATCGTGGAACATTTGCAGGAGACCTACTGCCATTCGATCGGGGCGGAATTCCGGTTCATCCGCATCCCCGAGCGGCTGGAGTGGCTGCAACATAGAATGGAATCGAGCCGCAACCGGCCTCGATTTACCCTCGAGAAGAAAAAACATATTTTGAACAAGCTCAACCAGGCCGTGGTTTTTGAAACGTTTTTACACACAAAATTTGTCGGCCAAAAACGATTTTCTTTGCAAGGGGGCGAGACGCTCATACCGGGACTCGATGCCATCGTTCAAAAAGGAGCAGAGCTGGGCATAAGCGAATTTCTGATCGGCATGCCGCATAGGGGCAGGCTCAATGTGCTCGCTAATGTTTTGCAAAAAAATTATGAGGAAATTTTCACCGAGTTCGAAGGGGCGGGCCACGCGGACGCCGTGTTCGAAGGAGACGTAAAATATCATTTGGGTTACTCGAACACTTTCAAGACCCTCTTTGGCGACCAGGTCACCATCGGACTTGCGCCCAATCCCTCTCACCTCGAAGCCGTGAATCCCGTTGTCGAGGGGATGGTTCGCGCTAGAATAGACCAAAAGTTCCATGGCGACGAAACCAAAGTTTTGCCGATCCTTATACACGGTGACGCCGCCATTGCGGCGCAGGGCGTGGTTTATGAAGTCATCCAAATGTCTCTGTTGAACGGTTATCGAACCGGCGGAACAGTGCACCTGGTGATAAACAACCAGCTCGGCTTTACCACCAATTACCTGGACGGTCGATCCAGCACCTATTGTACCGACGTGGCCAAAGTCACCCTTTCGCCCGTGTTCCACGTCAACGCCGATGACGTAGAGGCCGTGGTCTTTGCCACCGAGCTGGCTTTGGAATATCGACAAAAATTTCACACCGATGTCTTTATCGATCTTCTCGGTTACAGAAAATACGGCCATAACGAATCGGATGAACCCCGGTTCACACAGCCAGGTCTTTACAACATCATTGCATCACACCCCGATCCAAGAGAAATTTACCTTAAAAAGCTGGTGGAACAGGGTACTATGGATGCGCACCTGGCCGGTGAGATGGAAGCCGATTTCAAAGCATCCCTGCAAAAACAACTGGAGCTTTCGCGGCAAAATAAATTCGACCGGAACACACCGACGTTCCTGGACGATTGCGACCTCAAAAAACGCCAGATTTGGCATAGCTTGTCGCCCCTGCCGCAAACCGGCGTCGCTGAGGAAAAGCTCATCGAAATCGGCAAAAAGGTTTTCTCCATTTCGCCGGATGTCAAAGCGTTTGATAAAATCGCAAAACTCTATCAATCGCGCTACGACCGTCTGGCCAGGCGGGAGCCTCTTGACTGGGCCATGGGCGAAATGATGGCTTATGCGACGCTCCTGTGCGAAAACGTTCCTATTCGCATCAGCGGCCAGGATTCCGAGCGCGGCACCTTTTCTCACCGCCATGCCGTCATCCTTGATGAAGAGACGGAAGAAAAGTACATCCCTTTGAACCATTTGACAGAGAGCCGGGCGCGTTTCGAGATCATCGATTCGCTCCTTTCGGAATATGGCGTGCTTGGATTTGAATTCGGCTATTCCTGTGCCACTCCGAACGGCCTCACTATTTGGGAGGCGCAGTTTGGCGATTTTGCCAACGGCGGCCAAATCATCATCGACCAGTTTCTTTCCTGTTCCGAAGCCAAGTGGAACCGCAGCAACGGCCTGGTACTCTACCTGCCACACGGTTACGAAGGCCAGGGGCCGGAGCATTCCTCGGCCAGGATCGAACGTTTCCTGCAGTTGTGTGCCCACGACAATATGCACGTCGTCAATTCCACCACGCCCGCCAATTTGTTCCATCTGCTGCGCGCCCATGTCAAGTACCCGTTTAGAATACCGCTGATTCTTTTCACGCCCAAGAGCCTTTTGCGCCATCCGCTCTGCATCAGCGATTTTGATGATTTTGTATCCGGACGCTTTACGCCGCTGATCGACGACCCTTATGCCGAGCCTGCTGCTGTCAGCAAAGTGTTGTTTTGTTCGGGTAAAATATATTATGAGCTAAGCCAAAAACAGCACACTGAAGAAAGAAAAGATATAGCCATAATCCGGCTGGAACAGCTCTACCCGGTATTTAAGAGAGAAGTGCTGGAAATCACCAAGAAATATTCCGCTGCCAGGGAGATCGTCTGGGTTCAGGAGGAGCCGGAAAATATGGGCGCCTGGTCGTTTATTTCGCACGCATACAAAATGATCCCCTGGAAATTGATCAGCCGCGATGAAGGCCCGACTCCTGCGACGGGATATTACCAACAACACCTCGTCGAGCAAAAGGATATTATCGACCGGGCATTTACCCGTGTAAAAAATAACGTAAAGAAAAAGGCTGTCGCATCGCTAACCTGAATAATTCATTGCCACAAAATCCCAAAGGCACTAAGCTACACAAAACTAAGGCAATATTTAGTTTGCCTTGCGACGGTGATGAATCGGTACAAAAATACAGTTTTAGACAACTTTGCCATATAACTTTGTGATGCTTTGTGACTTGGCGCCTTCGTGGCAAAAATTTATGAATAATGCAGGCCAAAAAGAGATTAGAGGAAAGTGAATGAAGCTCGAAGTCAAAGTGCCGCATCTTGGCGAGTCCGTCAGTGAGGCTGTGGTAGCCGAATGGTTAAAACAGGCGGGCGACTATGTTCAGCGGGATGAAGTCATCGGCGCGGTTGAATCGGAAAAAGCCACCGTAGAGATCATCGCCGAGCAGGCCGGTGTGCTGAGCCTCAAGGCAAAGACCGGCGCAAAGGTGGCGGTTGGCGAAGCCATTGCCGAGATCGATACGGACGCCCAGGCCCCGGCAAAGATAGATGACAAGAAAGAAGAGCTGAAAAAAGAGAGCGCGGCAGGGCAATTGCAGGCAGCGACTACTGCCGGAAAGAAACTGAAAATTTCCCCCGTAGCAGCCAAAATTCTCCAAGACGCGGGCCTGGCGGCGACCGGCGTGCAAGGCAGCGGGCCGGAAGGCAAAATAACCAAAGGCGATGCGTTGCATGCTGTCAAGCTCGTCGATAAAGTCGATGATAAAGTGGCCGGTCAGCCGCCCCTTAACACAGCCGTTGAAACAGCCCAGCCGGATCGACAGGTTTCTCTCAATGGCCGAACGGTCGTCCGTAAGCCGATGACCACCCTGCGAAAGACGATCTCGGAAAGACTGCTTGCCGCGAAGAACAGCACCGCGATGCTGACCACCATCAACGAAGTCGACATGCTGGCAATTCAGGAGCTGCGGGCAAAATACAAAGAGCGTTTTCAGGAAAAATTCGGCGTCAGCCTGGGCTTTGTCTCCCTTTTTACCAAAGCATGCTGCCTGGCTTTGCAGGAATTTCCGGTCATCAATGCGCGGATCGATGGCGAAGAGATTGTCTATTTTAATTATTGCGACATCTCCATTGCCATAGCGACGCCGCGCGGCCTGGTCGTCCCCGTGATTCGCAACGCCGAGA
>METF01000325.1:27372-29809 GCA_001771235.1 Candidatus Zhuqueibacterota bacterium RBG_16_48_16 | reverse complement strand
ATAGACGGAAAGGAGTCGGTGCAGTTCCTGGTGAGAGTGAAAGAAGTTTTGGAGGATCCGGTGAGAATGGTGTTGAAGATGTAATGGTTGGATATAATGTGAACCCGATATATTTTCAAGATGGGATGGAAAACACACTGCCAACAATATCAGTCGGCAGAAAGAAACGTGCCTTATCGTGTAATTTAGAGATTCATTTCGGAGACAGAAATGTTCAAGTCTGATGAGACAGCAATCCAAATGTCTCTGTTCCCTGACCATCCAAGACAAAAGATGGACTTTAGAAATGTCCTTTCGCCAGAAGCATATTCCGGGTTAGCAAGTTTTCACAAATATTGGGGAAAGAAACCTGTCGAGAGTTTTTCCTTCGTCATCGAGCAGCTCACGAATGAAGGAGATGTTGTTGCGGACCCATTCATTGGCTCCGGTTTGATTGCGAGAGAAGCTCTTGACCTTGGCAGAAGATTCATAGGAATAGACATAAACCCATTCTCTATTGAGCTGACCAAGCTTTTCCTGCAATTACCATCACATTCATCGTATCTAAATGCTCTTAAAATCCTGGAACAAGAGCTAAAACCTATTATTGATGAAAGCTATACTGTGAATGATGATAGAATTGGATCTCACTATCTATGGGAAAACGAAAAATTAGTATCTGTTTGGGTCAGGAATGGCGGAAGGTCAAGGGAAATATTGACACCTACTGCAAGCGACCTCTTCATGGCCGAAAAGTACTCATCGTACCAACCTCAGAAACTGCGACATATCAAATTTTTTACTAACTCTCGAATAAATGCTTCACCCTTACTTACTCTCAACGATATTTTTACCGGGCGTGCATTGAGAAACATTGAGCTTATTCTTGGCAATATAGAGAAACAGTCCAATCCACAAGTAAAGCGGGCACTATTACTTACTTTGACATCTGCTTCAGGTCAGATGTCAAATATGGTCTTTGCCATAAAAAACAGAAACAAGAATGGTGGTAAACCTGCTCGAAATACGAACTCAATTGAAGTTGGCAGTTGGGTGATCGGATTTTGGAGACCTGAATGCCACTTTGAAATAAATGCCTGGAATTGCTTCGAGAACAGAGCAAGGAAACTTCTCTGTGCACTCAAGACTGTCGAGGAAAAGCCCAGATACAGATTTACAGAAAAGGGCAAAGATTTCTGGGCGGATAATACATCCGCGCTCCTTGTCAACAATGACTGCCGAACAGTATTGGCCGAGGTACCTGCCAATTCCATATCACTTATTTGCACCGATCCACCGCATAGTGATAGAATTCCTTACCTCGAGCTGAGCGAGTTATGGAACGCTATTTTGGGGTTAGATACAGACTTTGAAAATGAAATCGTTGTTTCCAATGCCAGGGAGAGAGACAAATCAAAAAAAGAGTATAACAGAGATATGGGAGAGTTTTTCAGAATTTCGGAACGTTGCCTTAAACCCAATGGATGCATAGCTCTTTTCTTTAACGCCAGAGACTCTGAGAGCTGGGAATATATAAGAGCACTAGAGCAATCAACACAAAACCTCAGTTATGTTGGCTGCTTCCCAATGGCCTACTCAGCTACTTCTGTAGTTCAGGATAATAGAAAAGGTGGATTGAAAAGTGATTACATACTGTTTTTTGTCAAACAAGGGCATCAATCCTGTTTTTCATTCGAGCATTTTAACAAGTTTCCAAATTGGTCTAATTCTCTCCCCGAAAGGTAAAAGCTACTATGGCATCCACTTTTAATTCTGCCCTCAGTGCTTTTAACAACGACGAGATAAGTCAGCTTGGATCTTCAGCCACAGGCCTTCGATTCCTTAAACTTCGTTCTTTATCAAGAAGCGAAATATAAAACTCGTTCCGATATTATTTTCATCGACCATAATCGGTAAACCTAAAAGGAAACCAAGCATTGAAAAAAAGTCTTTACGCCTTTCCAGTGTTTTTTTCACTCGTCTTCATATCCTGCGCTGACAAAATAACCAGCGAGTGTTCCGACAGCGACACCTCGACCGATGGACTTTTAACCGCGAGGTACTCGGACATTCAAGCGAAAGTGTTCACGCCGACGTGCGCCGTCACCGGTTGTCACGCCGGCTCTCAGCCTCAGGAAGGACTCGATTTATCCGCCAGCAAAGCCTATCAAAACCTGGTCAATGCCAAGAGCAGACAAAAGCCAGAGCTATTTCGGGTCAAGCCCGGCGATGCGGCGAACAGTTATATCATCAACAAGATAGCTGCGAATGACTTTACCGTCATGCCTCCAACCGGCAGGTTAGCCGCTGCCATCATCGATTCCGTAAGAGCGTGGATCGATCAGGGAGCACTGGATAATTAAATCGCACAGGAGCCGATCATGTTGAACAAAATATGGATTTTGCTGCCAATCGTTTTTCTCGCCTCTTCCACGGCCTTCGGCCAATCGTCCCGTGT
>METF01000325.1:25498-27324 GCA_001771235.1 Candidatus Zhuqueibacterota bacterium RBG_16_48_16 | reverse complement strand
TTCGCCGCATGCCATCAACCTGCCCACATCGGAGACGCTGCAAAAGGGCGATTTTGAGTTTGAAATTTCCCATCGCTTCATTCCTCCCGTAACCGAGGGCGGCGATGCGCTGTGGGGACTGGATGGACCGGTCAATATGCGGTTCGGGCTGGGCTATGCGCCTTCGAACAAAATGGTTATCACTTTGGGCCGCAGCAATGTGGACGACAATGTGGATCTTTTATTCAAGTACAAAGCCCTGCAGTTCGATCACAAGCTTGTGCCCATATTGATAGGGACGCAATTCGGAACGGCGTGGAATACCCAGGTGGTCGGTCGCGCAAAAAGCGATGACATGAATTTTCAGTACTTTGGCCAGCTCGTCCTCAATACCCTGATCCAGCGCAAGCTCGGCCTGGGTGTTGTCCCCACTTATGTCTATAACTCGCACATAACATGCCCATCGAAAGAATATTCGTTCACCCTGGGCAGTTATGCACAATACTATATCACGCATCTGCTGAGTGTCCTGGTCGAATGGACGCCGACGGTGACAGGATTTCGCAAGGATTACAATTCGGTGGCTGCCGGAATCGAGCTGGAAACGGGCGGCCATTTTTTCAAAATTTTCCTCACCAACAATTCCAAGCTGAACCAGACCCAATTCCACAACGGTGCGGATCTGGCATTCGGAGACGGCGACTGGCGGCTGGGCTTTGTCATCACACGGCTGCTTAAATTTTGAGCTTCTAAAAAACGTATCTTGCCATGGGTATCCCCTTACTTAACGATATTTTAATCATAGTCGGCCTGGCGCTTAGCGTTTCCATTGTTTTTCAAAAGCTCAAATTACCGACGATTGTCGGCTTTCTTTTTACCGGCATCATAGGCGGGCCGCACGGCTTTGGGCTGGTCAAAGCGGCTCACAATGTCGAAGTCCTGGCCGAAATCGGGGTTGTGCTTCTTCTATTCTCCATCGGCCTGGAATTCTCCTTCAAGGAATTGCTGCACATTAAAAGAGCCGTATTCATGGGGGGCACTGTTCAAGTCGCGCTTACTGCGTTAGCAAGCGTCCTTGCTGCAACACTCTTCGGTCTGCCGTTACCCAGGGCCGTATTCATAGGATTCCTCATCTCACTCAGCAGCACGGCAATCGTCCTGAAAATTTTGCAGGAAAAATCGCATTTGGATACGCCTTATGGCCGTACTTCATTAGGGATTTTACTTTTTCAGGATATCATCGTCATACCCATGATGATTTTCACCCCTCTTTTGAGCGGAATGGCGACGGCTCCATCTTTCGACTACATAGAGTTTCTGGGAAAAACGTTGTTTCTGCTCGGATTCATCTTTGCATCATACAAATGGCTCATCCCCTGGATTCTCTACCAGGCGGCAAAATCCCGCAACCGGGAGCTATTTTTAATGACCGTTGCGCTCATCGGCTTTTCCATTGCCTGGCTGACGGCACAACTGGGACTTTCGCTGGCCCTGGGGGCATTTATTGCGGGTTTGATCATTGCAGAATCCGAGTACAGTCAAAACGCCATTTCCAATATCATCCCGCTGCGCGATCTTTTTATGAGCTTCTTTTTTGTCTCCATCGGCATGCTGTTGGATATGAATACTCTGCTATCCTCCCCGGTAACCGTTTTTGTTATGGCCATCAGTCTTGTGGCGATCAAGCTCTTTACCACAGGTCTTGCCACGTTGTTGCTTGGCTATTCTCTGCCAACAGCGCTTTTGGCCGCTTTTACCCTAAGTCAGATAGGCGAATTCTCTTTTATTCTTTCCAAAGTCGGTAAAAGTGTCAGCCTTATTTCCGGCCGCGATTACCAGCTCTTCTT
>METF01000325.1:20770-25481 GCA_001771235.1 Candidatus Zhuqueibacterota bacterium RBG_16_48_16 | reverse complement strand
CCATGATGGCCACGCCATTTCTACACTCACTGGGTCAACAGGCTGTCAGGTTGACCGGTCGGATGCCGCTGCCGCAACGATGGAAATCGCCAAAGCTTAACGAAGAGTATACAGGAAGAACCGAGCGGCTGTCCGACCACATCATCATTATCGGCTTTGGCCTGAATGGACGCAATCTGGCCCATGCGGCAAGATCGGTGCAAATCCCTTATGTCGTCATCGAGGCCAATCCGGACACTGTCCGTGTTGAAAGAAAAAAGGGCGAGCACATCTATTTTGGCGATGCAACCTACGAGCATGTCCTTGAAAATGTCGGTTTACAAAAGGCCCGCGTCGTGGTCATCGCTATTTCCGATCCCCTGGCAACGCGGCGCATCACCTATTCGGCGCGCCGGCTCAATCCCAAGATAAACATCATCGCCCGGACTCGCTATGTTTCGGAAATGGCTTCGTTGTATGATCAGGGCGCCAACGAAGTGATCCCGGAGGAATTCGAAACATCTATTGAAATCTTTACCCGGGTTTTACAGAAATATCTTGTATCAAAAGACCAGATCGATTTTATCACCGCAGAAATTCGCGCCAGCGGCTATGCCATGTTGCGAGAACGCTCGATGCAATTTCGCTTGCTCAGCGAAATCGATATCCCCGACGTTCAAATCAGCAAGCTGACAATTTCATCCCGCTCCGGTTTCGCCGGCAAGAACATCGGCGATTTAAAGTTTCGTCAGGATTTTGGCATCAATATATTAGCGATCTTCAGGGAAGGGAAAATCATCTCCAGGCTCGATCCGCAATTGCAGCTCAGAGCGGACGATCAATTGCTGGTTCTCGGCCATCCGAGCGAAATAGCCGAAATTGCAGAACTGCTCAATCCGCCAAAATAGAGCGGTCTTTTATTATTCACTATTTCCCACATCGACTTCCTTCTTTCCAAGCAGGTAAAACCTCACTTACGGGTGGATTTTGAATCTTATCCAACACTAAAGGAGATTCCTGCATGCGCAGGAATGACTCCTCGGAGGGTTGTCATGCTTGCAGATCAGGCTGTTGCAGATTCGTAAAAGAACTGTTAATGCTGACTCACGAGTCCCCTCTCCCCCAAGGGCTTAACGTGTCCATCATTTTTTACCGGACACGGACAAGATTTTGACTAACATCATCTCGACGCTGCAAAGCTTTCATCCTTTTGCCGCTATAAACATTTCGTCTCTGAACCTTAGTAGCCACCGACAGCTAATAAATCCTACCTTATTACCTTATTTGCTGAGAATAAGGTAATAAGGTGAAAATGTGGTGGTGCGTTTTTCTACTAAGGTCAAAAGACAAAAAATAAGGTCAAGATAGAATTCCACTATAATGTCTAATATTTAACACGCGCTTGCTTATTAATAGCAAATATCTAAAAATTCTTTAGGAGTGACCTCTTATTGTCCGTGTCCAATGCGAAATGTGGGTAAGGATAAGCCCTCGAGGGAGAGGGAACTGGTTTCTCTGGCCTTTTTTTAATCTGCAAAAGCCTGCGGATGCAAGCATCCCCATCTATGAGTGAGGTCTTAAGCAGGAAAAAATCCTTGCTTCTCTCTCACTCATTAAGTAATATTGTTCAGCAATTCCAGACCATTCATTTTCCCCAAAAAAGAAATCAATATGAACGTCGTCTTCACTCCCGAAAAAATAAATCAGTACATCGACAGAATCCGGCAGCAAAAAATCCTTGTCGTCGGCGACCTGATGCTGGACCAGTTCATTTGGGGCCGGGTGGATCGCATCTCACCGGAGGCGCCGGTGCCGGTCGTCCAGGTGACCCGGGAATCCGCTTATCCGGGCGGCGCGGCCAATGTGGCCAGAAACCTGTCCGACTTTGGCATTGCCACAGTTGTAAGCGGCAAGATCGGCAAAGACGAGCAAGGCCGGCAATTGCTGCGGTTGTTCAAAGAATCGCAAATTTCGACAAGAGGGATTCTCATCGCCGCGGGGTTTAGCACCATCCAAAAAACACGCATCATCGCCCGGCAGCAACAGGTGGTTCGGGTGGATAAGGAGACCATCAGACCTTTGGAGCCGCATGATATTGAGAAGATCCTGAAAGACATAGAGAAAATCACTCCCGACGTCGATGCGATCATCATCGAGGATTACGGCAAGGGATTCATCACCCAGGATTTGGTGGACGGCATTCTCGGCCTGGCAAAGACACATCACAAAATAGTGGCCGCCGATCCGAATCCGCAGAACCCGTTGAGCTGGGCCGGCGCGACGCTGGTGAAACCGAATCGCCATGAAGCCTTTTTAGCGGCGAGAAGGCCGTTTTCGGAAGACAATGAGGCCCTGATCGAGCTGGGCCAGGAGCTTTTGCGCAATTGGGGCATCCGTTACCTGTTGATCACTTTGGGCGAGGAAGGGATGATTCTTTTCCAGCACGGCGAAGAGCCTTATCATTCACCGACCAAAGCCCGCGAGGTCTATGATGTGTCCGGCGCCGGGGATACGGCGGTAGCATTTTTTACCGCAGCCATTGCCGCGGGCCTGCCGGGCCCGGAAGCGACCGAGATTGCCAACCACGCCGCAGGTGTTGTGGTGGGGAAGCTTGGAACGGCCACCTTGAATCCGAAAGAGCTGGCGGAAAGTCTGCAAAACCATGAATAATGCGGCGGTATTTTTCGACCGGGATGATACCCTGATCAAGAACATCCCCTACCTGGGCGACCCCGAACAGGCCACATTGATGCCACAGGCCAGGGAATCCCTGCAACTGCTGCACAACAACGGTTTTATGCTTTTTATCATCTCGAACCAGTCCGGCGTCGGCAGAGGATACATTACCAAAGCCCAGGTAAGAGCCGTCAATGACAAAATTATCGAGCTGCTTGGCAAGAATTTTTTCACCGACATTTACACCTGTTATGACGATCCCGACAATCCCATAGAAGGCTGCCGCAAACCGCTGCCGGGGATGCTATTGAGAGCGGAAAAAGCATATCACATAAACCTGCAAAATTCTTACATCGTCGGCGATAGATTGCATGACATAGAAGCGGGCGTGAATGCCGGATGCAAAAGCATTCTTTATGTGACAAAATCGCATCCGGAAGAGAAACCAGAGGCATTGGCAAAAGTTGTTTTCCATTCGGACGACCTGCTGGAAATCGCCCGCTGGATATGCCATCAGCAAAACGAAAAGGGGTTCATCAGTTGAACAGATTCGACAACAGGAGGTCACATGAAGCCAGAAAAACTCTTCCTGCTGCTGCTCTTTGCCGGTAGCTGTTTTTCAGCAGAACAAGATCTGCCTGCCGGGGAAGAAGCCTTTCACAGCAAACAGTACAGCGATTTTGAAAAACCGGAGACATGCCAAAGCTGCCACACCGACATTTACCAGCAATGGAGCCAGGCGATGATGTCGCAGGCGTATACTCACCACTGGGACGAGATCGAGTATTTCGACTTGGCGGTTGCGCATGCCAAAGTCGTGCCCGAATTGAAGCCGGTGGTGGACGGCTGCAACGGCTGTCACGCGCCGCTGGCTTACCTGTCCGGCGACGTGCCACCGCCCAGGCCGGCCGAAAACTCGCGGGCAAACGAAAGCGTCAGTTGCGACCTGTGCCATTCGATCATCGGCTTCAAGGGCGACGTCCCGTTCAATTTCAACTATATCTCCAGCCCAGGCCGTATGAAATACGGCGCCAAAGCCGGGCTAAAAAGTCCGCACCACGACACGGAGTACAACGAGTTTTTTACTAAAGCGGAGTTTTGCGGAACCTGCCACAACGAAAAAAATCCCTACGGCATCTGGGTCAAGTCGACCCAACTGGAGTGGAAAGAAGGGCCTTATGGCCAGCAAGGCGTGGTCTGCCAGCAATGCCATGTGCCCAAAGCTCTCGGTAAAAACGCCAAGATGGCGCAGGAGGACGTGGTAGCGCAGCATCTTTTCCACGGCGCTCATGATCCCGGCAAGCTGGCCGGGGCCATCGAAATGCGAATGCACCCGGAGGAGCGCGAGATCGAATACGACGGCACGGCGGTGATCAAAGTGCAATTGTTCAACGGCAAGGCGGGCCATAAAATCCCCACCGGCTCGGTCGAGGACAGAATTATGTGGCTGCACCTAACGGCCCAAGACGCCGATGGTGCGGAATATCACCTGCCCGTCGACAAAAAAGGATTTGCAGGAGAAGCGTATACCATCGCTGCCGACGAGCTGGCCTACCAGGATATGGGCATTGCCAAAGGCATCGAGAATTTTCCAGGCGTCCAGAGAGATGGGGTGCCGATTGGCGATCGAATTTTCCGCATGCCCTATTTCGATAAGCAAGGCCGCATGACCATTCAACAGTGGAATACGGCTTCATTGGGAACAGACTATCGCATCGGCCCCAGGGAGACGAAAATCGAGACATTTACCTGGGAGTTGCCTGAAGACATTGCTCTTGGCAAAGTCACTTTCACAGCCCGGCTCAACTACCAGCGACTGGTCAAACCGGTGGCCGATTTTCTCGGCGTACCGGAAGAGGAAAGCGAAATTGTCCCCATTAACACAGCAACGACCTGGATCGAGGTCTATGACTAACCAAACGGGAGGAACATCTGATGAAACACTCGTATTTTCGTTCGCTCATTTTCCTGCTCCTTGCCGCGAATTTCTTTCTGTTACTGTCCCAGGCCCATGCTATTCCGGCATTTGCCAGGCGAAACAAGATTTCCTGCATGA
>METF01000325.1:19703-20674 GCA_001771235.1 Candidatus Zhuqueibacterota bacterium RBG_16_48_16 | reverse complement strand
TCACCGCCGGCGACGACATGCTGTGGTTGAATAAAGAATTTCCGCTGGCGGTGCGGTTCGACGCCTTTGCCGTAAACGAGAGCAAAAATCCTGTTGCCAGGGATATACAGAGTCCATGGGGACTCAAGCTATTATCAGGAGGCGCCCTCTATAAAAACATCGGCTATTATTTTTACTTTTATATGGCCGAAGCGGGCGAAGTCGCGGGAATCGAGGATGCGTACATCCACTTTGACAATGTGTTGGGCACCAACCTGGACGTGATGGTCGGACAGTTCCAGACCTCCGACCCGCTGATGAAAAGAGAGCTGAGGCTCACTTATGAAGATTACCAGATTTACAAAGCGACCGTAGTCGCTTCGCGCATCAATCTCACCTACGACCGCGGCGTGATGCTTTTATACAGCATCGATAAAACATCGACCGATCTTGTCGGCATGGTGGTCAACGGCAACGGCAAGGTGGAAGCCGGCTTTGACGAAAAATTCGACCGCGATGATTATAAAAACGTCGGTTTGCGGCTCAGCCAATCCGTCGGCGAATTGCTGAGTGTGGGTGGATTCTATTATACAGGCAAAGAATACATAAACAGTGGTACACCGGAAAATAAAGTGACTTACCTGGGACCGGATGTGAGTTTTTCCTACGGTTCCATCGAGATCACAGCCCAATACCTCGAAAGGAAAGATGAAAATTCCGTATTGTCGCATCCTTTGGAATACAAGACAAAAGGCATAGTATGTGAGATGGTCATATCACCCCGGTTGGATCGATCCCGAATCTGCTTAACAGCTCTGTACAATAAGATCGATTCCGATGCCCCGAACCTGGACTATCACACGGCCACGCTGAGTGGAACCTATTTGCTTGCGCGAAATATGCGACTGGTGGGTGAATACAGACGCGACCTGGAGGAAAAAGCGAACCGGTTTGTGATTGGAATGGTGACCGGATTTTAAACTGACGGACTT
>METF01000325.1:17127-19517 GCA_001771235.1 Candidatus Zhuqueibacterota bacterium RBG_16_48_16 | reverse complement strand
ACTGACGGACTTGACCTGGTAACGCGAGATTTATCTTGCAACGAAACAAGTATCATCGAAATTTGTGTTGCAATTTCTGGTCTTTTTTACTATGATTAGCCCATTCTTTTGGCGATGGAGTTCGCCGCAACTATCTATACCGACTTTTCTCAGCAGAGGTACTCTCTGCACTAGTCGGAGAAGATTGATGACTCCTATTTTTAAAATGACGATAATTGTTTTAAAAGTAGGAGTTTTTTATTTTGAGCATCTTTAGGGGAAGTAATAATCGCAAATCTCCGCGATGGAGTTCGCGTTATATCCAACTAACCAGGATTGATAACTCCTACTTGTTCGAGAATGTCCGATCGAGAAGTGGGAGTTTCTGTTTTAGAGGAGATACATTTTGGAACACATATTTTTGATCGCTTCTATATGGCTTGGCCTGGCTGTTTTTTCGGCCGTCGTTGCTTTTCACCTGCGCGTTTCCATTGCCCTGGTGGAAATCTGTGTGGGGGTTGGTGCGGCTGCTGTGGCGACCTCCCTCGGCAAAGCAGAAGCTTTGGGATCAAACCAGGAATGGCTTCGCTTTCTGGCGTCGTCCGGGGCTGTCTTGCTGACATTTTTGGCTGGGGCCGAGCTCGATCCGGTTGTGATTCGAAAGAAATTAAAAGAGGTAACGGTTATCGGTCTGGTCGGTTTTTTCGCGCCATTTTTCGGCTGTATTGCAATAGCCTATTATGCTCTTGGTTGGAGTCTTCATGCCAGCTTGCTGGCAGGGGTGGCTCTCTCCACCACTTCGATGGCGGTGGTTTATGCCGTCATGCTGGAGACCGGTCTTAATACGACCCAGTTCGGCAAGGGCATATTAGGGGCCTGTTTTGTCAATGACCTGGGAACGGTCATCGCTCTCGGTCTGCTGTTTGCCCCATTCACATACAAGACCATTGTCTTTGTCATTGTAAGCTCGGCTGTTCTGGCGCTCCTGCCTGCCGTCACCCATATTATTACCCGGATCTATGCAAACCGTACTGCGGCGATCAGGACCAAATGGGTCATGCTCGTCCTTTTTGGCCTGGGTGTTCTGGCTCTCTGGTCAGGGAGTGAGGCCGTGCTTCCGGCCTATATTGCCGGCATGGTTTTGGCCGGAAGCGCGGCGCGGGATACTTTTTGGATTCGGCGACTGCGGACTTTGACCGTTGGATTTCTCACACCGTTCTATTTTCTGCGAGCCGGGACGCTCGTTTCTTTGTCGACTCTGATTTCCGCACCTCTCGTTTTTCTGATATTGCTGGCGGGAAAGGTACTGTCGAAAATTTTTGGCCTGTACCCATTCATAGGATTGTTCCGCCGCCAACGCAATGAACGATGGTACTACACCCTGATGATGTCCACAGGATTGACATTTGGCACAATCTCGGCGCTGTATGGTTTTTCTCATGGCATCATAACGCAAGCGCAATATTCCTTCCTCGTGGCCGTAGTTATTGCCAGCGCCGTCGTTCCGACTCTCATCGCCGGGCTTGTTTTTTTACCCCGACATCTTTTGCCCAGGCCGGAAAAATTATCAAGACCGCAAGAAGGCGGGTTGAGTGACGAAGGATGATTTTGAAGCGTGGTCTCAGATGAACAGTGCAAAAAACATTACTGCTTCTTTAGCTTTTAAATTTGTGATCATTCTTGAGCGAATATGAAAATTCTCATCCTCTCAGACATTCATGGCAACCTTCCAGCGCTTGAGGCTGTGTTGGCAACTGAGTCAAATTGGGACGCTCTGTTTTTTCTCGGCGATGTGGTGGATTATGGCCCGGAGCCAAAACCTTGTCTCGACTTTATCCGCCGGAATGCTGACTTTTACGTGCGCGGCAATCACGATCATGCGCTGGCTTATGGCGTGGATTGCGGTTGCCGGGCAGATTTGCGCGCCATGTCGGTCGCCACGAGGCATTGGCATCAAACATTGCTGGATGAGAATGATCTGGATTTTCTTAAACTCATGCCAATCATCCACAGCACCATCGCTGATGGCAAACGCTTCTGGCTGGCGCATGCCTCGCCGCGTGGCGAGCTGAGCAGTTACCTGAATGCCGATGACGTGATTGCTGCCAATGCCGATATCGACGCCGACGTGATCCTTGTCGGCCACACTCATCTGCCGTTCCTGCGCGAAGCCAAAGGCAAACTGTTCTGCAATCCGGGGAGCGTCGGCCTGGCGCGCGATCACGGCGGTGAAGCCTGCTATGCCCTCTGGCAGGACGACCAGCTTGTGCTGAAAAGAATCCCTTACGACGTTTCCGCCACCGTGGCGCGTTTAGAGAAAGCGCCGCTGAAAAAAGATATAGTCGATGCACTGCGAATAGTCTTAACAAAACAACGATGAATAACACAAAAAAAGGAGAAAACACTATGGA
>METF01000325.1:16744-16966 GCA_001771235.1 Candidatus Zhuqueibacterota bacterium RBG_16_48_16 | reverse complement strand
ACGGCAAGGGCGTGCTGAAAGCCGTCCGGAACGTCAACGAGATTATCGCTGCCAAATTATCCGGTCTGGATGTCTGTGACCAGCGCCGAATCGATCAAACGATGATCGAGCTGGATGCCACTTCTAACAAAGAGAAACTGGGTGCCAATGCCATTCTCTCTGTATCAATGGCGGTGGCGCATGCAGCAGCTCAGGCGGTCGGATTGCCGCTCTACAGATATT
>METF01000325.1:16234-16645 GCA_001771235.1 Candidatus Zhuqueibacterota bacterium RBG_16_48_16 | reverse complement strand
TCGCTCATCACGGCGCGCCCGGTTTTGCCGAGGCCCTGCGCATGGGCGTTGAAGTTTTTCACGCCTTGAAGGGCATCCTCAAAAAGAAAGGCTACAGCACCGGCGTGGGCGACGAAGGTGGCTTTGCCCCGAATCTAAAGAGTAATGTCGAGGCTGTGGAGGTTATTCTGGAGGGGATCAATGCCGCTGGCTACGCGCCCGGCAAGGACGTTTCCCTATGCCTCGATCCGGCTGCCAGCGAAATGTGGGAAAAAGACGGTTACGTCTATTTCAAATCGGATCACTCCAGGAAAAGTCCGGACGAGATGGTCAAGTTGTGGAGTGACTGGGTGCGCCAGTATCCTATTATTTTGATCGAAGACGGCATGGCCGAAAATGACTGGCCGGGATGGAAAATGATGACCGAAGAAT
>METF01000325.1:15314-16115 GCA_001771235.1 Candidatus Zhuqueibacterota bacterium RBG_16_48_16 | reverse complement strand
AAACCATCGAGCTGGCGCGCAGCGCGGATTACAACTGCTTTGTCTCGCACCGTTCCGGCGAAACCGAGGACACCACACTGGCGGATTTGACCGTGGCTGTCAGCGCCGGCCATTTGAAAACCGGCTCTGCCTGCCGCAGCGAGCGCATCGCCAAATACAATCAACTGCTGCGTATCGAGCGAGAATTGGCGGAACAGGCCAAGTTCGCCGGCCTGAGCGCCTTTAAGAATGCACAGAGAAAATGACTTATTTTTGTCCTGCCTGCTGGAAAATCCTTCCGGCGAGCATAAAGATTTGCCCGTTTTGCGGCTGTGACATGGCTGCCGAAACCCGCAGTTATCCGCAGCGATTGATCGGCGCCCTGCATCACCCGGTGCCGGAAACACGTGAATTAGCCGCCGAGATCCTTGGAGAACTGCAATACCGCCCGGCCATCGCGCCACTGTTGGCGCGCGCTAAAGAGGAATTGCAGCAACGCCGGCCGGACGTGCAATTTTTAGCCGCTCTGCTGTGCTCAGCCCGTGATCTCGGCGCGCCGCAACAGGAGTGGCAAACCCTTGTGGCGCAGGCCAACAGTCGCCTCCTGGAAGAGCTTATCAAGAAGGATAAATCAAAATATCCGCGAACATGAACACTGTGGAAATCAATGATAATCACCGCCGCTCCTTAACCGTCGCCATGCAGGTTGTGCTGCGGACGCTGGACGAATTCGTCCAGCTCGTGGCCAGGGATGGTCACTCCGTTCAACCGGTGATTGACAAGAAGCGCGCGCAAGAGTTGATGGAGAGGATCGAGACAGCA
>METF01000325.1:15079-15199 GCA_001771235.1 Candidatus Zhuqueibacterota bacterium RBG_16_48_16 | reverse complement strand
ATGCGTGGTTACGGAGAAGTGCCCCAAGCCACCAAGCCCATTTTAGACGCAGAAATCCAGAGCATGATCAATGTTCTCGAAAACATTGCTGCGGTCGCCCGCGGTGAAAAATAGACTCTG
>METF01000325.1:14666-14962 GCA_001771235.1 Candidatus Zhuqueibacterota bacterium RBG_16_48_16 | reverse complement strand
CGATGCTGTACGAAATCGGCCGAAAAGAAGAGACAATTTTCTCCAATTCCTCCCGGATTGCCGGATATGCATCCTCCGTTGTTTGCGACAGAACGATATAAAGAATTTTGTCGCGGGGTAAAAAGGAGGCAACCCAGACATGGAAAGCCAATTTTGTCGACCGGGGAAAGACGACGACGAAATAATGGCCCTGCATGATCTTGTGCGCCGGTGTCGTCACCGGCTGCAGGATGTTTGCCCGACCGTTCTGTTCGTAGCTTTTTAACAATTCATCGAGTATGGAAATAGCCGCATTG
>METF01000325.1:10353-14628 GCA_001771235.1 Candidatus Zhuqueibacterota bacterium RBG_16_48_16 | reverse complement strand
TTTTGCCAGCGCCACCTGGCGGTTGGAAATCGTCTTCTCCATAAGCAGCCGCCAGTGAATATCTTGCAGTCGAATTTCATCACCGGAAGGTTGAGCAGAGCCGCTATCCGGCTCGATGGCGTGCATGCTCCACCCATCGTTCGGGGCGGTTATGGAAAAATAATCCTGAAAATTATAATAGGTCGAATCGATGATGCCGATGCGCGCACCGCCCGGCAAGACCGGAAGCGCCTCGACTTGCTGAGGAATGTTCTTTTTCATCTCGCCCATTATCACCCATATAATCGACAGGGCAAAGATGAGAAAAACGATTCCGCTGATCTCTATTTTTCTGAAATTCTTTTTCATGGGATTCTTACCTCCTGCTCATGCCGGTCGAGCCGGAGCGCAGCGCGACCCGAATGCTCGGACCTCCGGGCATGCTGCCGGCGCCGGTTACCGGATCAACCTGGTGGAACTCTATTCCCGGCGGCTGGGGAAAGTCGGTAAAGGGCTTCCCCGCCAGAATTCGCTTCATAAATGAAATCCAAATCGGCAAAGCACCGCTTGCACCGGTTATGCCGCTGCCCCATTTATTCTTCATCACACGGTTGTCATCAAAACCAACCCAGACAGCTACGGAAAGCTCGGGAGTAAAGCCGACGAACCAGGCGTCGCGGGAGTCGTTGGTGGTTCCGGTTTTCCCGGCAATCGGCTGTTGCAAGCCGCTCTGGGTGATGCTCACTGCCGTGCCACCCTCGACGACACCTTTGAGCATATCGATCATCAAATAGCAGGTCTGCGGATCGGCCACACGCTCGCTTTCCGGAACATGCCTGTACACCTCCTCGCCTTCGGAGGTCAGGACTTTGTCGATGAAATAGGGACTCCTTTTTATCCCTTCATTGGCAAAAGTGGAAAAAGCCGCGGCCATATCCAGCGGTGAAACACCGGTGGCGCCCAGGGCCAGCGAAGGATTCGGCTCTATGGGCGACGTGATTCCAAATCTATGCGCACAGTCGGCAACAGAA
Organism: Candidatus Zhuqueibacterota bacterium RBG_16_48_16; assembly: GCA_001771235.1. Classification (GTDB taxonomy): domain Bacteria; phylum Zhuqueibacterota; class Zhuqueibacteria; order Residuimicrobiales; family Sediminimicrobiaceae; genus Sediminimicrobium. The sequence goes on along the minus strand of METF01000325.1, from coordinate 13,618 downwards.
GCCGGGGAGACCATAAAAATGACTTTGGCCGATACGAGATTGCGCGAGTGCATCAACGCCCACTTGACGGTCACAGGGCCCCAGTATTCCTCATCGAAATTTCGCGGCTCCCAATCCTGGGTGTCGGTGTGAAAAATCTTGTGCTCGTCAACGAGAACCGTGACCGGCGTCAGCAAACCCTTATCCAGGGCGGCGAAATAGTTAAAGGGTTTAAAGGCCGAGCCGACCGATCGCACATCCGAAAGCGCCCGGTTGAACTGCGACCGCTGGTAATCCCGTCCGCCGACCATAGCCCGGATGGCCCCGCTTTTCGTATCCAGGGCGACCAGCGCCGCCTGGGGATAAGACACCTTTTCCTCCCAGGTGGCTTCAGAGTAAGGAGCAAGTCCCAAAAGCTCATCCAATTGCGCCAGGCCTTCTTTTATCGCATTGCTGGCTTCATATTGGAACTGGGGATCGAGGGTGGTGTTTATCAAAAGCCCGCCGTAATCCACGGCCTCGCTGCTCCACATATCCGACGTTTCCCTGCGAACTTTATCGGTAAAATATTCGGCATGGCCCTGCAGCCGATTCATTTGCGACAGCTCGATTTTCTCCTGCAAGGCTTCGTCTCGTTGTTGCTCGGTAATATAACCTTCGTCGACCATGCGCTTTAAAACAAAGGATTGCCGTTCCTGCGCTCTCTTTTCATTTTGATACGGATTATACAGAACAATGGAGCGCGGAATCCCGGCCAGCATCGCCGCCTCGGCAAGCGTCAATTCATCGGCATGCCTGGCAAAATAGGTCTGCGCCCCCAGCTCGACGCCGTAAATACCTGCACCAAAATTGATCTGATTCAAATAGGCTTCAAGAATCTCGTCTTTGCTGAACTGGCGCTCGATTTGTACGGCAATAAAAAATTCTTTTATTTTTCGGATAAAAGTTCGGTCAAAAGCGAAAAACAAGTTTTTGGCCAGTTGCTGGGTGATCGTGCTCCCTCCCTCCACGATTTTCATGCGGCGGATGTTTGTCAGCCATGCCCGCAGAAATGCTTTCTTGCTGAAACCCTTGTGCTTGTAAAAATCGTTATCCTCCAGGGCCAGGATGGCGTGAATCACATAGGGAGACATATCTTCCAGCTTGACCACCTCGCGATTGGCGAGCACTTTTACCAATTGTCCGTTCCTGGAAAACATCTTGGTCGGGTTCTGCAAAGCGATGGCATTCAAGTCGTTCGGCACCTGCGGCAACGTAAAAGTAAAAACAGCCAGACCGAGGCAAAAGAGGACGAGGATAGCGAGAATGAGTTTTTTCATCGTTGACCGGATTGTATGATTGTATTCGTGCTATCGCCGGGAAGGGTTAATTTCAGGGAATCGTCCAGCCTGTTGATTTTTTCGATGAGATAGCCAACGGCAATTTCGGAAGCCTGGACATACATGACCTGTGCAGCCGATCCGAATGTCAGCTCGAAAGCGAGCGTGACGACGCCGTCCTCCGAATGCTGAGCAATACCGACCCAGCTCACTCGCGAAAACCAGTCGATGACTTTATTGGGATCGTTGATAATCTGCAGGCGATACATCATGGATAATTCATCGAATGCCCGCCAAAAAAGGTCGGCCTTGATAAGCCGATCTTTGAAGCGTTCGTCATTTTCAAGGCTGCTCGATGCTTCAGCGGCCTGATCGGGACTCGATTTCAGATCGACATATTCATCGCGCAGAATCTGGTCAAAGCCGTCCACGAAATAGATGGACAACTGCTCGTTTCCCTGGACAATTTTTGTCGACTTCCAGTTGTTGCTTCTCAACAGGTCGTAAAGAACGAGAGGATTGATCAGCTTGGCCGCCTCTCCATGAGGCATGGTCCGGTATATTCTCACAAACTCGGACGGCTCAAGAGTGATTTTGTGCAGGGCGGAAAGTGTGTAGAGCAGTTGTTGATAATCTTCAATGATAGGTTGGCCGATGTTGGTACTGTCGCTCACAATACGATGGATGGATTGCGATCCTTCCAGATCGTTTTGCTCGGCAACCCACAAACGCCCCACCCTGGGCCTCAGGTTATTTGTGAGAAACATGGTATAACCAACAGCCACTTCAAACACGTCAAAAGCCATTTCGACGGCAAAAAGGATAGCCAACACTAAAACTATAACGATGTATTTTTTTCTCTTCATAAAGAATTGGTAGAAACTCAATAAATGGGGTAAAAATTCCAGAGTTACAAAACCACAATGGTTTTCCTGCATGGATGCATGGTTGCATGAATGCATGCAGCCATGCAGTCATGCAACCATGCATTTCGTAGCAATTATGAGTTTTAATTAGTCAGGCATTTGCATTTGCCATAAAATATTGAGCGGATACAAAAATTGCCTTTTTCACGCCGCTAAAACCGGAACGGCATGGGTGTGAACGAAAGAATAAAAATGGCCATGAGAAGGATGCCGAGGATAATACGCTTGGAACCTATCTCAGTTGCATCGTCCTGCGGCGACGGATGGCGTCTGCCGAAAATGAGCAACAATGCAAACAACAGCGCCCAGCCGGGATAAACGATTGCCAAAACACCCAATGATACGAGAAAGACATAAGTCACTTTCCGACTCTGAAATCGACCGAGAATACTATAGACGATATGGCCGCCATCGAGCTGGCCGATGGGCAACAGGTTCAAGGCCGTCACGAAAAGGCCGGCCCATCCGGCATAGGCCAACGGATGCAGCATCACATCGTACCCTTGGGGAACCGGCCCGATGGCCAGGAATTTGATCAACTTGAATAGCACCGATTCGCCCAGGATGATTCCCGCGGAATCCGCCTGTGAAAGGTGCAGCACGGTCGATTTCTGCACACCGAAATAAATGGCCGGAAGGGTGACGACGAGTCCGGCGATGGGGCCGGCGGCGCCGATGTCGAAAAGCGCCCTTCGGCTGGGGATCGCTCCCCGCATTTGTATGACCGCGCCGAGTGTGCCAAAGGGATTGCCAAAAGGGAACGGTATGAAAAATGGCAACGTTGCCGGAACGCCGTATCGTCGGCACATCAGATAGTGTCCCATCTCGTGGCTCAGGAGAATGGCAATGATGGCAAAAGAGTACCAGGGGCCGGATGTCAAATAGGTTGAAACTATGGTCAAAAGAAACAGGATCAGGTTGATGTTGGGTTTATTATGCGGAAGCGGCCTGAGCCGGAAAGATAACTTCTTTTTTCGCGGTTGCTCCTCATAAGGGAAATAGCTTTCGTATCCGTACTTGTCCATGCGTAAGAAACGGGTC
>METF01000325.1:9599-10176 GCA_001771235.1 Candidatus Zhuqueibacterota bacterium RBG_16_48_16 | reverse complement strand
CCCATTCACAGCACTCTCATTACTCCATGTACTCAAGGCACTGTCCAATTCTTTTCCACAACCGGTCGACTCGAAAAGACCTCCACCGGATCGCCTTTTTGCACGTTGAGAGATGTTGCGGCGTTGCCATTGCGAATACAAATCTCCAAATTTCCATGACTGCCAATCAGGGCCGCAGCGACGCCTTCCTCAACCTGGCTGTAATAATCGACGATGGCTTTCAGGCGGATATGATCAAGCCGTATCTCCTCGACGTTTCTCAAATATGATCTGGCGATGTTGGTCACCAGATTGCCGAATTTATCCGTGTAAATGACCTGTCCGGTAATCTTGTTGCCTGCCAAATGCGGCTCTTTCGGACGCGAAACCACAAAATCATCAATAGGCTTGCCAAGCTTTTCAACGGCCATTCCGGTGGATAAATGTGCCGCCACGGGCGCGAAAACATCGCGACCGTGAAAAGTAAAACCTGGTTCCGGCAGCATATACTCCTTGTTGGTAAGATGAAAAACACGCGCATCGGTTTCAGCCCGAAATACCGGCGAAAGCACACCGTTGTCCGGCGCGATAAAATAGT
>METF01000325.1:5814-9480 GCA_001771235.1 Candidatus Zhuqueibacterota bacterium RBG_16_48_16 | reverse complement strand
TGAAAAAACGTTCATGTTACCACAAAATACATGTATCTATTCAGCCACCAAGTCGCAAAGCCACTAAGGAACACAAAAAATCTTTGTGAACCTTTGTGTCTTCGAGTTTTCGTGGCAAAAAGTTACGATACTAAATAGTTACAAATACATCATAATGACTATTGCGCACCCTTCACAAACGGCATAATCCTCTCGAATAACTGCTCAAAATGCTCCGGCTGTTTTTCATAATCAAAATTATCCGCATCGACCTGGAGGACGTTGATCTTGCCATCGATTCTCCTGATCCAGTCGTCATAAGCTTCATTCAGCTCGTGCAGATAGTCGGTTGTGATCGATTTTTCAAAATCGCGACCGCGCTTTCGTATTCGGGTGATGAGCGTCCAGGTAGAAGCCTTGAGGTAGATGATGAGATCGGGTTTCTTCAGGTAACCGGTCATGATGGCGAACAGCTCTCGATAGTTGTCATAATCCCGGTCGCTCATGTAGCCCTGCTTGTGTAAAATGCAGGCAAAGATTTCCGCGTCTTCGTAAATACTTCTATCCTGAACGCACGGCTCATTGTTGTCCAGAATTTTCTTTTGGTCGATGAACCTTTTCGACAAAAAGTATATCTGTAAATTAAAACTCCAGCGATGCATATCGGCGTAAAAATCGTCCAGGTAGGGATTGTTGATGACCCGTTCGAAATAGGCCTTCCAGCTCAGCCGTTCGCTGATCAATTTCGTCAGGGTCGTCTTGCCAACGCCAATGTTTCCGGCAATCGCCAGGAAAAAGGGACTTTTTTTATCTGCAGATTTCATCGCGGATGCGTCATCCATTCATCGTGCCCCGTCTTTTTGCTCGGAAGCCTTTTCGATGCCAGTGGACATTTGCTTTTACGATTATAGCAATTATACTAAAAGGCATCATAAACTGCAAGCGAAAGAACGCTTAAATTGCAGCACCTCACTTACGGGTGGATTTTGAATTCTGACGAATTAGGAGATTCCTGCCTTCGCAGGAATGGCGTTGTGGCCGGCTGTCATGCCTGCGGATGCAGACATCTCACAACCAATGGGTGAGATATTACTTCCCAATATGATCTACGATTTACGATGAACGATTTATGATTTGCGATCTTTCGGGATTGCATCGATCCTTTTGACAAATTTGGCGATTAATCGATCTTCCAATTTATTATGATTCAAGATTCCTCGACTCAGACCATACATCTGACATCGCAAATCGTTAATCTTAAATCAAAACCCATCATCCAGCCGTTTCTCGTTTTGCTACACACCCGTAAGTGAGGTTTTACGTTAAATTCCATCCCCCTAAAAAAAGTCCTCTCCCGAATGTTTATCCTCTGACGGTGACAATAAACCGCATCCATCAGATGATGGACCTTTCCACAAATTGAACATCCGGAAATCCAAAGCCCTTTTCATCGGTCAGGCGGAAATAAAGGCCGTATTCGCCGGTAATACCCGACAATCGTACCAGCATCCAGTTTACGCCGGAGCGCAATTTGGCGGAAAAAATATAATCGTCCAGAATGGCGTACTTTCTCGGCATATTCTTAATAAAAATCTGCTCATTATTGAGCCATACCTTGAGCGCCTTGTTGGCGCCAAACCGCATGTGCACGAGCTTTGCCTTTGGCGTATAAATCGGCAGCAGCGCATACACCGCATTATTGAATTGAGCATTTGTCGTCATTTTTAAATCCACATAGCCATCGGCAATATCATCCGAGCTGGCCATCCAGCCAAGATCTTCCGGCATTTCCGTGAGGATCTTGGCCATGTCGCTCGTCTCCGGGTAGAATTGTTGGGAAAATCCCCCGGTTATGTTATAGGGTCCGCTTACTTGCCAGGTCTCCTCACCGGGAACGCCGACCTGGGCGATCAGGCTGTCGGCTAGCTGTTGCTCTCCGGTAAGCTGGCGGAAATAAGCGCTCGCAAGAATGCTGTTTATCTCGAAATGATCATTGTTCACGCGCCTGGCAAATTTGCCCATTTCGGCGAGATAATCGGGTGCTAACTCCATCTGGTCATCGATGTTGCCAATGCCGCGAAAATAAGAACGCCAGTAAAATTCCCAAGATATGCGATTCAAGCGGAGAAAAGCCTCCTCTCCCTCGCAGGCAGCCAGCTCCTTGACTGTTTCGAGATTCCACTCTCCCATCTGCATTTCCAGCACTTGCCTGAAAGCCAGGCTCGCCTGTTTTACATCCGGGCTGGGCGCTAAATCCGTATATTTAGCCAGGATGTTTTTTACCGCCAGCAAATCATGGCTGCAAAGCAGGCAATAGTTGATCAGGCCAAAAAGACTGTTAAATTGTGCGGGATTTGTGTATTCATTGTTTTGCAGGTGGTCCACCCAATTCTGCAAACGGGTCGCATTTTCCACCGAATCAGGCTCTATCGTTTCATATAACAGAATGGCCTGGGCATCAAAGGGATCCTGCTTCAGCGCCTCGACCAGGTACTCCTTTGCTTCGTCAAAATCTTCTTGTGCGATCTCTATCATTGCCAGTAAATAAAGGACGTTGCTACTTTCTTTCTCCGATTCGGCTATTTTCAGCAGCTTTTTGCCATGCTTTTGCGCCGCTCTATAATCACCCTTATCCAAACAAGCCGTCGCCAGGTGTTCGATTGTCGGGGCGAAATTTTCATTCAATTTCAGGGCCTTCTCATAGTAGGTGATCGCATCGTCGATTCTGCCCGCGCCTTGCAGGATTTCGCCCATGCTGTCATAGGGATTGGGCTCATCGGCGGCCACTTCGATATATTCTTCCAAAGCCTTTTGCGCCAGGTCCATATTGCCCTTGTGAGCGTAAAGATAGGCAAGCTGGTTGAAGGCAAGCTTGTTTTTTGGATTTAAAGCCGTGGCGATCTCGACCTCCTCGATGCCCTGATCGATTTGCCCCAGGCTATAATAATGGGTTCCCAGGTTAAAATGCGCATCATCGTCTTCGGGAAAAAGATCTGTGATTTGCTTATAAAGCTGGATCGACTTGCCCAGGTCCGCCCTGCTGGCCGCCTCCAGGGCAAAGATAGTCAGTTTTTCTTTCAAAGATGCTTTTTCGGCATATTGGACGGCCTTTGAAAGCAGCTTATAGGCGCCCTCTGCGTTGCCCCGGCCGAACTGGACACGCGCCAATCTTAGATAAGCCGAAGCAAAAGTGCTGTCCAATTCTATTGCTTTTTGAAAATGCTCGCTCGCCTCCCGCCAATAGAATCGATTCTCCGACTCGACGCCTTCGGAAAACTGTTTGTAGGCATCGACGGAGTTGGTCATTATGTCCGCAATACGCTGATCGACCTCCCGCGACTCCCTGAGCTGAACCTGCAAATCATTTTTCAAATTGCGGGCCATGTTATCCATCATGGTGAATACATTTTCCAGGCCCGAACCGACCACGACTCTTCTGCTCATCAGGTTGCCGTTTTTACCGTCGCGCAAGTCCATTTCGATGACCAGGGAATCGTTCTTATCATAGTAGCGGCCGTAGATGAAGGCTTGTGCATTCAGCGCTTTGGCCGCTTTCAAACCCACAACAGGATTGTATGCTTGATCTTCAGCAACACCCATCGTCCGAAGAGTCTCCAGAACTTTGTCGGAAGAAAAAAGATTAAGCTGCCTGGATTGCGACAGATCGGCGACGATCATCTCCACAAT
>METF01000325.1:2822-5640 GCA_001771235.1 Candidatus Zhuqueibacterota bacterium RBG_16_48_16 | reverse complement strand
CCTGGATTGCGACAGATCGGCGACGATCATCTCCACAATCCCCTGTTCCAGCCAATCCAGACTTTGATTGGCGGTCTGGTTTTCAAAACAGATCACGGCAATGGACTTTTTCCTGGCCGCAGCGAATTGGATGATAGCCACCTTGTCCTGTGCCAATCCATTACCGGAAATGGCTGCCAACTTGATCCGTCTGTCGGCCTTTGTTCCGCATCCGGCAACTAAGGAGAGCATTAGCAAGAATATAGAATATTTTACGGCTGATCTCATACGATCACTCCTCGATTTAGTACGGCTTGTGCGCGAAACATATTGTTGCCAGGATTTTTTAGACAGGATTACAGGATGATACAGGATAAAAATTTTGACTATCCAGGTGTCATTGAGGCCATTTGGCCGACTTTCTATGGGATATCCCTGTTTTCCTGCCTGGACACGATTTCCCGTTAATGGCTCGTTACACAAAAATGGCAGAATGATTCATCGGCAGAATAATTATCTCCATTGATTAATACTACAGCGAAAGTTTGCACTAGGAGAGAGATTTTGCACTCAATTTTGAAAGACAAAATGATTAAGGACAAAATTATTTTCTACAATTATTTTGTCCAAAATTATTTTGTCATTTAATCTTTGTGCTTCTTCGTGACTTTGCGACTTGGTGGCGAAGATTTTATTTTCCGAAAATAAAAGTTACTCTGTTGTATTAAGTATAGTTTCGAAAGAAATGACATGATGTTTACCGTTAGTTCATTGAATGGAAATCTTGCTCGCTTGTCGGTTTGAAGTGAAGCTTCGTTAGTACTTGATCTTTGAATTATTATGTAACCCGACTTAACACCATAGTAATATCATCATGCTGCGGAGCATTCCTGACGAATCGATGAATTTCCTTCAATATATGTTGCTGCAAAAATTCTGTTTCACTGTTTTTTGCGTTTCTAAGCAAGTCCGCTAATTTTGCTTCGCCAAATTCTTCACGATCCTTGCTCATCGCTTCGGAGATGCCGTCGGTATAAAAAAGGACAACATCCCCGGAGCTCAGCCGAACCACTTCCTCGGCTAAGGTGTCGCGAAACACGGGAGAATCGGTCAAACCCAGGCCAATGCCGGACGGAATGAGCAAATCGACATTGCCGTTTTGATTGTGTCTCTTTATCATCAGGGCATTGTGTCCGGCGCGGACAAAGGTCAGCATTTTTTGCGAGAGATCGAAAACGCCATAGATCATCGTGGCAAAGAGCTTACGATCCAGGCTGGCATAAAGCCGTTTATTGATCTCGCTCAACAGCTCTCTCGGTGATTCGATAATATTCACCAGGCTTGACATCATACCTTTGATCTCAGCCATATAGAACGCGGCGAACGTCCCTTTGCCGGCAACATCGGCTATGGCAATTCCCAGCTTGTTTCCATTTAACATAAAAAAGTCGTAATAATCTCCTCCCACTTCCGTTGCCGGGATGCAGATACCGGAGACGTCCAAACCATTCACCCGGGGTTTCCCCGTCGGCAACAGGCGCTGCTGGATATTCCTGGCAATTTCCAGCTCACGTTTCAACCGCTCCTGCTCGGTCAACTCTCGAACCAGTATGGCGTTTTCTATGGCCAACGTTGCCTGATCGGTGAGCGTTGCCAAAAAGCCGTAATCTTTCGCCAGGTACCCGCTCCGGTCGCTTTTCCCGGCCAGGAGCAAAAATCCGAACAGCCGGTCATTGCCGACAATCGGGGAAACGATGTGGACATCGTCGATGATAGCAGACTGGCGAATCTTTTCCAGAATATTGATGAAAGAAGGCTGGAGATCGTAATACTCGACCGGTTTCGGTTCCTTGTTGCCTTTCAGGACATTGTAGCATTGAAGAGAAAAGGGATATTCATTTTTCGTGCAATCGGTTTGCGGATAACAATAGGCCAACCTTGCGCCGAAATACTTACCGCGTTTCTCGATCAAAAACAGCGCGCCCGACTCGGCATGTATGGCCTCGACCAAATGCCCCGTCACCAGCTCGGCTACTTTGTCGATCCTGAAAGAATATCGTAATTCGCGGCCAAATTTTTCAATAATCGCTTTTTCTCGCAAATCCGCAATCATGCTGTTAAACGAATTCGCCAATTCGCCTATCTCGTCCTTACGCGAAACGTGCAGAGTTTGGTCGAGATTTCCATGCGACACTTCCAGCATAGCACCGGACAATTTGTTGAGGGGCCTTGTTATTCGATGGCTCATCACCACCGAGCCGATGACGCCGAGAAATGAAAAAACGGTCAACAGGACGAGGTTGGTGAGTAATCGCCGGCGCACCGAATCGTTGAATTCGATAAGTGAAAAACCCACATCCACTTTACCGAGGAATTCCCTGCCCCAGCGGATATCGATAATCTGGCGGTCAAAGTCCATGACGCTCTCTTTAGCGACCTGTCCTTGCGACAGTCTTTTCACGATATTGATTTGCTCTTCGAGGGTCAGGTAATTTTGGTTTCCCAGGTCGAGCCACTCATCGTTAAGAGCGAATGCCGCCAGGGAGTCTTTTTCATCGGAAATGGCGATGTACACCAGGTCTTCGCCAAGATCGGAGTCGATGATGTTATCGATCCAATCCTGGTAAACGTACCATCCCTCTGTCTCAGCCAACCGGATCGATGCAATCTGCTTGGCAATTCGCCCCATATTGGTGCGCAGCTCCGCCCGCTGCGTTTTGATCTGGCTTATGGTGAAAACATAGGTCACCAGGGACATGACGCAAACGATCATCAGCACAACGGCCAAAGAAATTTTCGTCCACAGACTGTTGAAAAGCTTCATAGCAATTCGAGCGTG
>METF01000325.1:0-2762 GCA_001771235.1 Candidatus Zhuqueibacterota bacterium RBG_16_48_16 | reverse complement strand
TTTTCCGACCATAGGGGAAAGATTGTATTATTCGTCAACAGCGGATCTCTGAGAAACTGCCTGTATCCCGTTTGTCTTGATTTTTCCCACTCAAGAGTGCCGGGAATGGGCGAGAAAGATGCCAGGTTGACTTTGGCGCCCAGATCGCTGACGAACCGCACCGAAGCCCTGACCTCTTCCGGCTCCTGATCCGGCAAGCCCATGAGAACAAAAACGCCGATATCCGGACGTTTGTAGCCGGCATTTTCCAGGTGAGTCAGGACGATTTCCAGATCGCTGTTGGAAACCTTGGCATTCATGCTTTGTTGCCGTCGGCGATCGGAGGATTCAAAGCTCAGGTTGATCGTTTTCACACGAGCTTCAAACATCAGGTCGGCGAGCTCCTCATCAATTTGTTTTACGTGCATGCCATTCGGCGCATGCAAATTAAAACGCGGTCTGTCGTCTATGATTTTCCTTAACAGCGGTTTCAGGTAGCGGTCCGATTGCAACAGCAAAGCGTCATCGAAAAATGCCACATTTTGAACGGCATATTTTTCCCACCAGGTTTTGATCTCATGAAATACCCGCTCGGGATCGAATCGACGGTATCGGGGTGTTGTCCTGAATGAAGCGCAAAAACTGCATCGAAACGGGCAGCCACGACTGGTCATCAAGGCGATGGATTTCAGCGTCGGGTACAGGTCGTAGGCCGGCGAAATAAAATCGTCAACCAGGCCGTCGGTCAATGTACGGTTATTTTGCCCGAAGAATGCGGCGAGTTTTTCCAGCGACATTTTCTCGCCCTCGCCGCAGATCAGACAGTCGGGTTGCATCTCGGCCAGCGCATGGTCGCGCATCAGTGATGCGTAAATACCGCCCAAAAATATCGGCACCTGCGGATAGATCGTGCGCAGCAGTTTGATGGCATCGCGCACGCCGGTGTACCAATAGGTCATAAACGAGGTGACAAAAACAGCATCGGGACGGGGCCGGGATTCCAATATTTTAACGACCATCTCCGGCGGCAAGCCATAGCGGCAATACTTGCGCGGGACGTTCTTCAGAACGTCGGGCTTGTCGATCTCCTCTCGATAAAACTTGCCGCTGCCGTCCTCCTTACTTTTGACGGGCTTGCCTAAAAAATCCACCAGCGCCGGCTGAAACCTGTCCAGGCAATCGATCAATTGCACATCATAACCATGCCGCCGTAGAACAGAGCCGATATGGAGCAGGCCCACAGGCTTGTTCCAGAAATCGTAGGCGGCAAAGTCGTAGATCCAGGGATTAAAAAGGAGTATGTTTTTGGCTTTGAGTAACATTTGAAAAGAGAAACGTAATCAATCACAGGGCAATATGGCTGTTTTTTAACAGCCGCATAAAAAGCAGGATCGGAATGAAGTGGCTTGAGTTAGGAGTGGCTTGAGTTACACTCACTCAAGGCACTCTAATTACTCCAGGCACTCAAGACACTATTTAAATTAGCCAAGTTCCCATCAGTCACGTCAGCCAATATTAGAACAGTCTCAATGATTTTGCCTTAAATTATTTTGACCTTAAACTTTCGCTGAGTTCTACTTAATATCCGCAATCACGATCATGACATCATCGCGCAGCTCGGTCTCCGCATATTCTTTAACATCGCTGACCACGGCCAGGGCGGTCTCCCGGGCAGAAACATTTCCGCAGCTCTTTAAGGTTTTTTTCAAGCCGTTCAGGCCGAACGGCTCCGAAAGCCAGTTTTCGGTCTCTACAATCCCATCCGTGTAAAAAATAATGCGATCGCCACTTTCGAGCTGAATGCTGTCCTGGTAAAACTTTTCCTGTTCGGCATCCTGGAATCCGATAATTTGATTTTGTGAATCCAGGCGAGTGAATGCCTTGTTTTTCGAGCGGTACAACAGTCCCGCGGGATGAGCACTGCCGGCGTAATAAAGCACTTTTTGGTTGAGGTCGATCTCGAGCGAAAAAAGAGTGAGGAACATGCCGATCTTGCTGAAGGATTTGAAATAAAAATTATTGAGATGGTAGAGGACATCCCGGGGCGTGAGCTGCTCGCGCACGAATTTCCTCAGCTCGCTGCAAATCCTGTTAACGATCAGGGCTGCCGAAATACCATGGCCGGTGACATCGATGATCGTAAGATAAATGCGGCCGTTCTGGTCGTCGTAAATGTCGGCAAAATCGCCTCCCAGGCCGATCATCGGCAGGTACTCCACGGCAACGGCGATCTTGTCCGTCTCCGTGAGCTTGGGAACCAGGCTCGCCTGTACCTGCCGTGCCAGGGAAAGGTCACTTTCGATGGTTTGGTGAAAACGAAAAATTTTCTTTTGCTGCTCCTGCAACAACAGCAGAAATCTTCGGCGCTCCAGGGCATTTCTTACCTTTAACAAAAGAGCATCGTTGTTGATCGGCTTTGTCAAATACTCGTACGCCCCCACTTTCATCGCCTGAACCGCCGTCGGGACGGTTCCGTGTCCGGTCAGGATGAGCACCTGGATATTTTCATCCTTATCCTTTGCGGCTGTCAGCACGTCCATGCCGTCGTGCCTGGGCATGTTCAAATCCGTGATAATAAGGTCGTAATCCCTTTGCTGCATCTTTTTGATGGCAATTGCCCCATCGGAAGCTTCATCGACGCTGTAATTTTCGCGCTGCAACACCTTTACGAAAAGATTCCTGACGTTCGGGTCATCATCAACAAGAAGTATGTGAATTTCTCGATTATTGATCTCTTTGAACATAGAGTTATTTTTCCTGGTCGAAGGTGGCAGAGAAATACA
>METF01000324.1 GCA_001771235.1 Candidatus Zhuqueibacterota bacterium RBG_16_48_16 | reverse complement strand
GTGCGGTCTTTGTGTGCGGGTGTGCGAGGAAGTGGTCGGAGTGAGCGCCATCAGTTTTGCCAATCGCGGCATCGAGCGCCGGGTGACCACGCCTTTCAATGCGCCGTCCGATACCTGCATCGCCTGCGGCGCCTGCGCCTACGTCTGTCCCACCGGAGCCATCAGCATCGAGGATATCAAAGGCAGGCAGGTGCTGCATCAGGAGCTTTACCTGGGACCGACAACCGCCATCCGCGTACCTTTTATGCAGGCCATTCCCAATGTTCCTTTTATCGATAAAGACGCCTGTATTCACTTCAAAACGGAGAACTGCAAGCTCTGTGAAAAGGCCTGCGAGCCGCAAGCGATCAATCATGAAATGACCGACGAGTATGAAGAAATCGATGTGGGAGCGGCCATCCTGACGACGGGATTCGAGCTGTTCGATTGCTCCAGGATTCCGCGGTACGGTTATGGCCGGTTTGACAATGTGCTGACCAGCCTGGAATTCGAGCATTTGTGTCATGCCAGCGGCCCCACGGGAGGAAAAGTGCTTCTGCAGGATGGCAACAAACCGGAAAGTCTGGCTATCCTTCATTGCGTCGGCAGCCGCGACAAGAACTATAAAAGCTACTGCTCACGTGTTTGCTGTATGTACGCCATGAAATTCGCCCACCTGGTTCATGAAAAAACCGATGCCCATATTTACGAATTCTATATCGATCTCAGGGCCTTTGGCAAAGGGTACGAAGAATTTTACAACCGCATGCAGGGCGAGGGGGTGAATTTCATCCGCGGCCGGGGCGCAGAGGTCACGGACGTGGCCTTGACGCCTGAGGAAGAAGGCAAGCTCATCATCCGCTGCGAAGACACGCTGATCGGCATGGTCCGCCGTATTCCGGTGGATATGGTGGTCCTGTGTCCGGCTATGGTAGCCCGAAAAGACGCCGAGGCTGTTGGCAAGCTCTTTGGCGTCACCCTCAGCCAGGATGGCTTTTTCCGCGAGCAGCATCCCAAATTAGGACCGGTGTCCACGGATGCTGACGGCGTATTCATCGCCGGGGCCTGTCAGAGTCCGAAAGATATTCCCGATACCGTTGCCCAGGGCGCCGGTGCGGCCGGGGCCGTGCTTTCGCTTGGCGATTACGTGACAATCGAGCCGATAAAATCGGTCATCGACGAAGCGCTTTGCGCCGGCTGCAAAATCTGCATCAGTGTCTGTCCTTATGATGCCATTTCCTATAACCAGGATAAAAAGATCAGCCAGATCGAAGAAGTGCTGTGCAAGGGCTGCGGCGCCTGTGTCGCGGCGTGTTCGTCCGGCGCAGCCAACCAGCAAAGCTTCAAGGATGTGCAAATTTATGCCGAGATAGAAGGAGCGCTGGTATAAACGAAAACATATAGAACACGGATTTAACGGATGAAACGGATAGAACGGATGCCAGATACCAGATATCGGATGCCAGATGCCGGATGGGACGATGGATTTTAGATGTGGTTTCTGAGCTGCGATCCCCATCTGTTTTTCACAACCCGCTTAACGCAAGATACCAAATCCGTGATGATCCGTTCAATCCGTCTCATCTGTGTTCTATTAAAAAATTCATTCTGTTCCGGCTAACGGGAGAAACTTTATGTTCGATAAAAACTTTGAGCCAAAGATAGTCGGTTTTCTGTGCCGCTGGTGCTCCTACCAGGGCGCTGACCTGGCCGGCACCAGCCGGCTGGAGTATCCGCCGAACCTCACGCCAATCCGGGTGATGTGCTCGGGTCGCGTCGATCCAAGCTTTGTCATGCGCGCCTTTGCGCAAGGGGCGGATGGCGTGATGATTTTTGGCTGTCACCCCGGCGATTGCCACTACCAGGAGGGCAATTACAAGGCCCTCAGGCGATACACCATGCTGAAAAAGATGCTCAAACAATTCGGCATTGAAGAGGGACGCTTTCGTCTGGAATGGGTATCCGCCGCTGAAGGGGAGCGATTTGCCCGGGTGGTAGCCAAAGCCACGGAGGAAATAAGAGAGTTAGGTCCGCTGAATTGGTCGAAAGTGAGGGAGGCGCAATATGCCTAAGCCAAAAGTAGCTTTTTACTGGAACGCCAGTTGCGGCGGCTGTGAAGAAGCCGTAGTCGATCTCAATGAAAAAATCCTCGATGTCGTCGCCGCGGTGGACATTGTTTTCTGGCCGGTGGCACTGGATTTTAAAAGAAAAGATGTCGAAGCCATGCCGGACGGGTCTATCGCGGTGAGCTTTATCAACGGCGCCATTCGCCTTTCGGAGCAGCAGGAAATGACAGAGATGCTGAGAAGAAAATCCGGCCTGGTCGTCGCTTTTGGCAGTTGCGCTCATTTGGGCGGCATACCGGGCCTGGCGAATTTTACCACCAAAGAAAAGATTTTCCAGCGGGCCTATCAACTGTCACCCTCCACCATGAATTCGGAGGGAACTTACCCCATTGAGCTTTACCAGTCTGACGGACACGATCTGACACTTCCACGTTTTTTCGACCAGGTCCTGCCGCTAGACCGGATCATCGACGTTGATTATTACCTGCCGGGTTGTCCGCCGCCGGTAGACCTCATTGTCGCGGCGGTCATGGCCATTTTAAAAGGAGAGCTGCCGCCAAAGGGCGCGGTGCTGTCGCCCAATAAAGCGCTCTGCGAGAGCTGCGAACGGAACGCCGCCAAACCTGAAAAGCTGGCCATCAAAGAGATCAAGCGCGTGCACCAAACCGAGCTGGATGCCGAGAAATGTTTCCTGGAGCAGGGCATCGTCTGCCTCGGCCCGGCGACCCGGTCGGGCTGCGGCGAGCGCTGCATTTCGGCCAACATGCCCTGCCGCGGCTGCTTTGGCCCAACCGACCAGGTAAAAGACCAGGGGGCGAAATTCCTGTCATCATTTGCCTCTCTTTTGGATACAAATGATGAAACGGAAATCCAAAAGTTAGTGGATACCATCGTCGATCCAGCCGGTACATTTTATCGTTTCAGTGCGCCGGTATCATATCTGCGACATAGTAAATAGGAGGCTCGTTATGGCAGAAAGAATTACCATATCGCCAATCACCCGTCTCGAGGGACACGGCAAAATCGAGATCTTTTTAAACGACCAGGGTGATGTGGATCGCTCCTATTTTCAGGTGCCGGAGCTGCGCGGATTCGAGCAGTTTTGCATCGGACGGCCTGCCGAGGAAATGCCGCGCATCACCCCGCGAATCTGCGGCGTATGCCCTTCTGCACATCATATAGCTTCGACCAAAGCCCTTGACGCACTTTACAAAGTCGATCCGCCGCCGGCAGCCAAAAAGATCAGGGAGCTCCTCTATTCCGCATTTATGCTTGAAGATCATACGCTGCACTTTTTCTTCCTCGGCGGTCCCGATTTTGTCACCGGGCCGCAGGCGCCGGCGGGTGAGCGCAACATCCTCGGCGTGCTGGCCAAAGTGGGACTGGAAATCGGCGGCAAGGTCATCCAGATCAGGAAAGAGTGTCGCGAGATCATCGCCCTCATCGGCGGCAAGGTGGTTCACCCGGTGTGCGGATTACCCGGCGGCGTATCCAAAGCAATTACTGAAAAAGACCGCGATAAAATCATCGAAACGGCGCAGCACGGCGTCGAGTTCGCTCAGTTCGCTCTGACCATATTTAACGACATGGTCTTGAAGAACAAATCCTACGTCGATCTGATTACCGGCGATCTCTACGTCCATGAAACCTATTACATGGGACTGGTGGATGAGGATGACAAGGTCAATTTCTACGACGGCGACATTCGCGTTGTCGATCCGAAGGGCAAAGAATTCGCCAAATTTGAAGCAGCAGACTATTTGGACCATGTTGCTGAACACGTTGAGCCGTGGTCGTATATCAAATTTCCTTTTCTGAAAAAAATGGGCTGGGACGGTTTTCACGACGGCCAAAAGAGCGGCATATACCGGGTTGCGCCTCTGGCCAGACTGAATGCCTCCGAAGGCATGGCGACTCCCCTGGCGCAAAAGGAATTCGACAGGATGTACGAAACCCTCGGCGGCAAGCCGGTGCATTTTTCCCTGGCCTTTCACTGGGCCAGGCTCATCGAGGCGCTTTACGCCGCTGAACGAATGCTGGAGCTGGCCGAAGACCCCCAGCTCACCGATCCCCATGTTCGCACCATTCCAACGGAAATACCAACGGAAGGTGTGGGCGTGGTCGAAGCGCCACGCGGGACGCTGTTTCATCATTATAAAACGGACGAGAAAGGCATTTTAACCGATGTCAACCTCATCGTCGCCACCCAGAATAACGCGGCCGGGATTTGCATGTCGGTGGACAAAGCGGCCAAAGGATTGATCAAAGGCGGGGTGGTGTCCGATGGCATTTTGAATATGGTGGAAATGGCTTTTCGGCTCTACGATCCGTGCCTGGCGTGCGGAACCCATAAGATTCCGGGTGAAATGCCGCTTGAGGTCGCTATCTATGATTCACATAAGAAACTGGTCAAAACGATAAAAAGGTGATCGGTCACAAATGAGCACGCTTGTTTTAGGACTGGGGAATACGCTGCTGCGGGATGACGGCATTGCCGTTCGTGTGATCGAAGAGCTGCGGAAACAATCGCTTGACTCAGAGGAAATGGAATTCAGGACAAGCGCGCTCTCCGGCCTGGCGCTTGTTGACGAAATTTTAGGGTTCAATAAAGTTGTTATAGTGGACGCGGTGCAGAGTGAAACGCACAACATCGGAGAAGTTTTTCCCATTCAGGAAGCCGAATTAAGCCGTCATGCAAGAGGAGCTTCGCCGCACTTTGTCGGTCTGGCGACGCTGCTGCACTACTGCCGTTCTTACGGGCTTGCGGCGCCCGAAAAGATGCACATCCTAGGTATCGAAGTACAAGACCCGTTCAGCTTTGATGAAAAACTGAGCAACGAGATGGAAGCTGTTTTGCCGGACATTACCGAGAAGGCTAGAAAATGGATTCAGCAGTTTTGAAGGAGGGTATGTCTGACTGAAGGCGCAACCAAAAGATTGCGCCTTTTTAGTCACATCTTGTCCTTGTTTGGATTTTATGATGAATACTCCAAAATCAAAACGACGCCCGGCAAGAATGCCGCTGATTGATTTCGGCGTCGCCCCCAAAGTGAAAATCATCCGTAGCGAAGAGTTTCGCGCGCGTATCCTCTGGCTTATTCATCTTCGCTGGGTGGTCATTCTTGGCCTGGCCATTGGCCTGCCTTCGGGCCAAATATTGTTGCATATTTCCCTGTTGCGGACGCCGCTGGTCATTCTTACGGGAGTCTTGTTACTCTATAATGCACTGATTCACATCATTGTCAAGATGATGGGGCACGAGATCAATGACTTCCGACTGAATATCATTGCCAATGCCCAGATTGCCTTCGATCTTTTCCTCCTGGCTTTATTCATCCATTTCAGCGGCGGCATTCAAAATCCTTTTGTCTTTTACTTTGTCTTTCACATGATCATCGGGGCGATCATGCTCACCGCCAAAGCCGCTTATCTTCAGGCGGCCTGGGCGTCGCTTTTGGTCGGCTGCGAGATCAGCCTTAAATATCTGAACGTCCTTCCCTACCACGAGCTGGATAATTTCCTCACCGTTTCGCTTTATCATGACGCCAGGTATGTGTGGACTTTTTACCTGGTTTTGGTCTCGACCCTGTTCGCCGCCGTCTATATGACCTATTCCATTTCCAAAGAATTGCGTGACCGGGAGGAGCAGCTCATCGAGACAAACTCGATGCTCGAGGAAAAGGACCGGATGAAATCGCAGTATGTGTTGATGATATCTCACGATCTCAAGCAGCCGCTGGCCGCCATCCAGAGCAACCTCAAGGTCATCCTGGAAGGGTATGCCGGGGAAGTGAGCAGCGAAGTGGGCGATTTATTGAAAAGAATGGAGCGCCGCGCCAGTCAGCTCATCGATTTGATTAATGATTTATTAATGATTTCGCGGATTCGCTCGGCCAAAGAGCTGCCCAAAGAAATCCTGAGCCTGAAGCCGATAGTGACTGGCATCATGAACCAGCTTGAAGCCGCGGCAGTGCAAAAAAAGCTGAATCTGCGGATTTCCATGCCGGAGGAAGAAATTCTCATTAACGGCAATCGCGATACCCTGCGCCATGTATTTCAAAACCTGGTGGACAATGCCATCAAATACACGCCCTCCGGCGGACAGGTGACGGTTCAATTTCTCTTTCGCAACGGTGAAATTGAAGGTATCGTGGAAGACACCGGTATCGGTATTGAAAAACAAGAGCTCGAGGCCGTGTTCGAGGAATTTTACCGGGCGAAAAATGCCGTCAAAGAAGAAAAAGAAGGCACCGGCCTGGGCTT
>METF01000323.1:4741-5571 GCA_001771235.1 Candidatus Zhuqueibacterota bacterium RBG_16_48_16 | reverse complement strand
CTGGAGTTTGGCACGCTGCTGCATTCGGCGCACGTGCCCTTCATCGGCCTGATCATGATGTGTTTTGCCATCCCTTTGCTGGTGGCCGGGCGCATGGTGACCCGGATGCGAGGTTCCTGCCTGTTGTCGGCTCTTACGGCAAGCTTTATCAAACTGCTTTTCATTGGCGGAATAGCCATTTTTACCGTTATGGGGATCATGATCCAGGCAGCCATATTGGAGGGCTTTTTGTGGAAAAAGTCTCCGGCAAAAGCTCAGTATTTGTTCGGCAGCGCTTTGTCGGTTCTCTATTCTTTGTTTCATCCCTTTCTTACCCTGGGGATACTGGGCGGAAAAGACATGATGGACATTTATTTGAGAATCATCCAGTCCGGCAAGGATGTTTTGGGATTAGATATCGGCTTTGCCGGGCTACTGGTTATTATCCTGGTTGGCGTCCACTTGTCGGTTGGGTTCTCTGTCGCCTGGATTTCTTACGATCTCATCGCCGGGCTGATCACACGCGGTGTCTTTCAGGTTCCTTCAATCGCAAAGAGTGACACATCGGATTGAGAAAAAAAGCGGGAAATATCATTCTCATCGGCGAAATTAAAGTCGGCAAAAGCACGCTGGTCAAAAAAGTTTTAAGTGAATGCCAGGCCGATTACAAGGGATTATTCACGGAAGCCGTGGTAGAGAACGGCATGATTCGCGGCTATGGCATTCGGACAGATTCCATGTCCCGCCTGGACGTGTTCGCCCACGAGGATTTTGACTCGGATTATGTAGTGGGGAGGTACAAAATTCACGAGAGTGTGTTTGAGAATTATGCTTCCGTGCTCGAGCAAATG
>METF01000323.1:3085-4630 GCA_001771235.1 Candidatus Zhuqueibacterota bacterium RBG_16_48_16 | reverse complement strand
TTGTGCGTGGTGCAGGCGCGCGCGTTATACATGCGAAAAATCATCGAGGCGATGGGCAACGCAAAGACCGTTTTTGTTGACAAGGCTAATCGCAGAGCTGTGCAAAATGAGCTTGTTGCCGAATTGCGCACACTCTTGCAGAGGCCATCCGGGTAGAAGTTTTTGGCTGGAAAGAAAATGGATTGCTTAATTCGAGTGAATTTTATATACTTATTCGTTCAATTTCCCAACCCGGATAAACCGGAATCCAATAAAATACAACCACGAATTTGCACCAATGACACACGAAATGGCACGAATTAAAATTAATCTTGGTGTACAAATTCGTGAAATTTGTTTAATTCGTGAAAATTCGTGGTTAAATTTTTCGGAATCTAACTTTTGCCACATTTGCACATAAATTGACTTTTAAAATAATAATGAACGCCTTTCAGGAATTAAAAATTGCGCCGGTTCCTTCGATCCTTTATCAATTTCTTGCTTCATTTGCACGGCCTTGCCGAAATCTTTGGCAGATCCATTCTTTTTGCATTCTCGCGTCCGTTCTATGTCCGGGAAATCTTTGACCAGATGCACTTTATCGGCGTCAGGTCCTTGCCCATCGTGCTTCTCATATCCGGATTTACCGGAATGGTCTTGGCTTTGCAATCCGGCTACGAGATGGCTGCCTACGGCGCCAAGATGTACGTCGGAACGCTGTTGAGTCTGTCCATCGTGCGGGAATTAGGGCCGGTTTTGGTCGCTATGGTGGTGGCAGGACGGGTGGGTGCGGGGATTGCCGCCGAGCTGGGCTCTATGAACGTCACCGAACAGATCAACGCCATGCGCGCGCTGGGCACCAACCCGGTCAAAAAGCTGGTGACAACACGGCTTGTCGCTATTCTGGCCATGCTGCCGATGTTGACGATTATAGGCGACACCACCGGTATCCTGGGAGGGCTGATCGTTGCCGTATCCAGCCTGGGTATCGGCGCTCCTTTTTACTGGAGCACGGTGGTGAACGCGCTGACCTTTAATGATATGATCATCGGCATGATCAAGCCGTTTTTTTTCGCAGCGGTGATATCGACGGTCGGTTGCTACCTGGGTTTTTCCGCAAAAGGAGGGACCAGAGGCGTGGGCGAGGCTACGACAAAATCCGTTGTCATTTCTTCGGTGCTCATTTTTATCCTCGATTTTCTCATAACCAAAGTGATCCTTGCCATTTAACGGAGACCGCCAATTGTCACCGCAGGATAAAAAATTCATCATCCAATTCCGCGACGTGTTCAAGTCCTTCGATAGGAATGAGGTGTTGACCGGACTGAACCTGGATATCCTCCACGGCGAAACCCTGGTGGTACTGGGCCGTAGTGGTGAAGGCAAAAGCGTGATGCTCAAAGTCCTGTTGGCTTTACTGGTGATCGATTCCGGGCAGATTTTTGTCGATGGTGTGGAGATATCTTCGCTGGATGAAAAAAATCTGTTCCCGATCAGGCAAAAGATGGGCATGTTGTTCCAGGGATCGGCCCTGTTCGATTCCCTGACCGTTGCCGAAAACATCGG
>METF01000323.1:2383-3079 GCA_001771235.1 Candidatus Zhuqueibacterota bacterium RBG_16_48_16 | reverse complement strand
ACTGAAAGAGCACTCGAAGAAAAGTGACCGGGAGATCGATGAGATTGTGAACAGAAATCTTGCCTTTGTCGATCTTGAAGGCACCGGCGACATGATGCCATCGGAACTATCAGGCGGCATGCAAAAAAGGGTCGCCCTGGCCCGGGCAATGGCTTACCAGCCGCAAATTATGCTATACGACGAGCCGACCACAGGCCTGGATCCGATTACGGCCACGACCATCAATGCTCTCATCCGCAAAACCCAAAAAGAGCTGGGGGTGACATCGATTGTGGTCACCCATGAGCTCGACAGCGGATTCAGTGTGGCGAACAGGGTGGCGGTGATGCACCAGGGGAAAATTCTGGAAATCGGCACGCCGGAACAAATTCGAAAAAGCAGTAACGCATTCATCCAATCATTTATTGCAGGTCCAAAATGAATGACAGGCAAGCATTAGATAGAAAACATGAGATCAAAGTCGGTCTGACGGTTCTTGTGGCTATTGCCATTCTCGTTTTTGCCATATTAACAGTCGGGCAAAACAGGGGCATTTTGGCGGACAGGTATCAGCTCGTTGTGAATATGTCCAGGGTCAACGGTCTGCAAACCGGCGCACCGGTGAGACTGGCCGGTGTGAGAGTCGGTACGGTGATTCGAGTTGATTTTCCGCAGGATATTGAAGATCAAAAAATAGAAGTCGTGCTGGAAATCGAT
>METF01000323.1:1678-2363 GCA_001771235.1 Candidatus Zhuqueibacterota bacterium RBG_16_48_16 | reverse complement strand
TTCTTATGCTCACATCGGCACACTGGGACTGCTCGGCGATAAATATGTAGGCATCACCATGGGGAGCCTGGAGGAGCCGATCCTGAAAAACGGAGAATTGTTGGACAGCTCCGATCCTTTGGATGTCGAAAAATTACTGGATGAGGGAGTGGATGTTTTTGCCGGCTTGAAAAGAGCGACACAGACGATCAATGAGATAGGTGACAAGATCAATACGGGGAAAGGCACTCTCGGCAAGCTGGTCAACGATCCGCGTATGTACTTTGACCTCGACAGATTGCTCCTCCTCACGGAAAAGCTGGCTGCCGCAATGGAGCAAGGGGATGGCACCATCGCACGGCTGTTCAACGATCCTCAGCTCTATGCCAATATCAACGAGTTTCTGGAAAGCTCTACTCAGCTTGCCGAAGCTTTACGGAGCGATCAAGGAACGGTCGGACGGCTTTTGCAAAATGATTCTTTGTATACCGAATTAACCTCGGCTGTTTCAACACTGAACTCACTTTCAAAGAATGTGTCGAGCGGACAGGGATCGCTGGGAAAAGCGATGAAAGAGGAAGCGCTGTATGACGATCTGAGGCGGATTACCGCTGAAGTAGACAGCCTGCTAAAGGATGTTCGCCGGAATCCCCAGCGTTACCTGAAAGTGGAGATTTTTTAAATCTAATGAGGTCTTTTAACCTCT
>METF01000323.1:0-1572 GCA_001771235.1 Candidatus Zhuqueibacterota bacterium RBG_16_48_16 | reverse complement strand
TTGTCTTTGTAGCGATTTATAGCCGATATGCCCAAGTCACCATGTTTGATATGTAAGTGAAGATAATTCATCGCCAAAATTAGTGAATAGCGGGTACGCATCTTGCTGAAGAACCCCCAAAAAATAACAGCGGCTATACATGACAAAACGCAACCGGCCGATCCCGTCCAACGCCTGGACAAATGGCTGAAAATCGCAAGAATTTTCAAGACCCGCGATCTTGCTGCCCAGGCTTGTGAACAGAGGCACGTCAAAGTGAACAATAAAGTGGCCAAGCCCGCCAAAATGGTCAAAGCGAACGACCAAGTCACGGTTAAAAAGAAAAACGGTCGTTATATCAATTTGACCGTACTCGGCGTTTCCGGCAAAAATGTTTCTGCAAAAGATGCGAAATTGCTCTATGAGAAAAAGGAAATCCAATTATCGGACAAGTCAAAAGAACTTTTGGAGCTGGTGGAAAAGACAAAAATAACCTACAAGCCGAAATATAAAGGCAGGCCGACCAAGAAAGAACGGCGTAAATTGGAAAAGTTAAACAAAAAGCCGTCGTTCTAAAATTTTCTTAACCATTTTACCAGGGAGATTATTATGGCAGAGAACGGTGTTTTTGCCATGGCGCAAAAACAATTGACCAAAGCGGCAAAACTATTGGCATTGGATGAGAGCACACTACACGTGCTGAGCCATTGCGAGCGTATACTCACTGTTTCCATTCCGGTCGTTATGGACGATGGAGTGATTGAAGTGTTCACCGGCCACCGCGTCCAGCATTCTTCCGTTCGCGGTCCGTGCAAAGGGGGCGTACGGTTTCACCAAAGCGTCACTGTGGATGAAGTGATGGCCCTGGCCATGTGGATGACCTGGAAATGCGCTGTCGTCAATATCCCCTTCGGGGGCTCGAAAGGAGGTGTGCAGGTCGACGTCACTAAATTATCCAAGCAGGAGCTGACCAGGCTGACCCGGCGGTATACCGTTCAGATCATGCCCATCATCGGTCCGCATAGTGATATACCCGCACCGGACGTCAATACCAATGCCGATACCATGAGCCTGATGATGGATACGGTGAGCATGTTCCAGGGCAGCACGGTGTTGGACATTGTGACCGGCAAGCCCGTAGATTTGGGCGGCTCGCTGGGCAGAAGGGAAGCAACAGGGCGGGGCGTCATGTTTCATACCCTGGAAATCCTGAAACAGATGGACATCGACAAAGACAAAGTCACGGTGGCCGTCCAGGGTTTTGGCAATGTAGGTTCGGTGAGTGCGGATTTGCTGCAAAAGAACGGCTGCCGGGTCGTGGCCGTGAGTGATGTCAGCGGCGCCTACTATAAGGAAGACGGACTTCCCGTTGCGGACATGATCCAATATTGCTCGACATCCCGGTTCAATCGTCTTGAAGGATTCGTTGCAGCGGGGGTGAGCAAGATTACCAACGAAGAGCTGCTGGAGCTGGATGTCGATGTGCTGGTGCCTGCTGCCATGGAAAAACAAATCACGGAGAAAAATGCCGACAGGATACGGGCGAAGGTTATTGTAGAAGGCGCTAATGGTCCCACCACGCCCGAAGGCGAA
>METF01000322.1:2393-5704 GCA_001771235.1 Candidatus Zhuqueibacterota bacterium RBG_16_48_16 | reverse complement strand
CCTCATCATTCGGATTGAGCTGCAAAGCCTTTTGATAAGCCAGAATACTCTCCGGCAGCTTTCCCAGGCGGTATAACGAGTTACCAATATTGTAGTATGATTGCGATTGCAACACAGCTTCGTCGGCGGTAAGAGAGGACTGGTACTCCTGCACGGCTTCTTCATATTTCTTTTTCTTATATTCAGCGTTGCCAACGTTGAATTTTATGGCCGGCGATTCGGGATCATGCACCTGGGCATCCCGATATTTGTTGAGCGCTTCATCGTAACGCTCTTCCAGATAAAGTCTGTTCCCTTCACGGACTTTTTTTTGCACCGGTTGCGTAAAGCCTGATTGCGTCAAGCCGAAAAGCAATAGGCAAATCAGAACTGCAAATTTTACCATGAGATTTCTCATATCTATTTCTGTTGACAATTCTCTGTCTTTTCTCTTAGTGAATTCCTAATGCTCTAAAATGCAAGTGAAACGTCAAACGTGAAAAGTGAAACGGGAATCACCAGTCACATTTCACGTTTCACTTTTCACGTTTCATCAAAATTACATAAACCTGCCGCGCCACTCCTTTTGCACTGTTTTCCTTTCCGGGTAAACGAGCTCGACAATCAGCAAAATAATGACGAAAATAACAAGATACTGAAAACGATCCTCGAACTGGGAAAACTGCAACGAGCCCAGCTCCTTTTTTTCCATCCTGGCGATTTCATCGTAAATCTTGTCCAACTCCTCTTCGCCGCTGGTAGCGCGGAAATATTTTCCTCCCGTTTGCAGGGCAATTTTCTCAAGAGTAATTTCATCCAGCCTGGTGATGACCACCTCGCCCTTTTTGTCCTTTTTAAAACCCACGCTGGTTGTCGATTTGCCGTCCAACGGGATAGGCTCTCCCTTGGGCGAGCCGATGCCGACGCAATAAATGACGATTCCCTGGCGCTCCGCCTCCTCTGCCATTTTCAGGGCATCGCCAAAGTGATCCTCGCCATCGGTGATGAGAACCAGCACTTTGTGTTTGCGTTCCTGTTGGTCAAAGGCTTCGATGCTTTTCGCGATGGCTTTGCCGATGGCCGTGCCAGGCGTCGGAATAAGAGCAGGATCCATGATATCCAAAAATATTTTCGCCGCGCCGTAATCCAGCGTCAAAGGACATTGCATGAAGGCATCCCCGGCAAAGGCGATCAGGCCGATGCGGTCGCCCCGCAACCGGTCGATAAAATTCTCCACCTCGTGCTTGGCTTTATCCAGGCGACTGGGTTGAATGTCCTGCGCCAGCATCGACATGGAGACATCCATCGCCACGATGACATCGATGCCTTCCCGCTTGACTTCCTCTAGCTTGGTACCTATCTGCGGCCTGGCTGCGGCGTAGATCATAAATACCATCGCGGCCAGCAGCAGGGAGATTTTAAAAACCTGTCGCGCCCGGCTGGTGTTTTGCGTCAGCTTTTTCAGCAGCTCCAGGTTGCCGAATCGCTTGAGAGCATTTTTCTTCCACTTGAATACAAAAATGAAAAAGAAAATCGCAGCGGGTATGACCCACAATAAATGGAGCATAAATATGTTTGCGAATCTGATCACCTGATGGAACGATTCCCAACTTATATTGCAATGGTTGTAACCCTGACAGGGTTCGGAACCCTGTCAGGGTTTGCTATAAATTAGAAAACCCACTACTAGTATCCGAAAAACGTCTCAGGGCAATTTTCTGAATTGTGTATTGGACAATACAATCTCCAATGCCAATAGCGCAAAGGCGACTAGAAGGTAATTCAAGAAAAGCTCCTTATAGCGGGTGTACTCTTTGACCTCAATTTTGGTCTTTTCCATCTCGCCGATTTCCCGGTAAATCTTTTCCAGGCTGGTCTCGTCCGTGGCGCGAAAATATTGCCCGCCGGTTATCTGGGCGATATTTCTCAGCAGCTCCTCATCGATCTGCACCGGCATGCGCACATAGCGCCTGCCAAATATGGGATCGTCGACCGGGTAAAGTGCATCTCCGCGTTTGCCGGCGCCAATGGTGTAAATCCGAATCTTGAACGCCTTGGACAGCTTGGCCGCGGTGACCGGGTCGATCTCTCCACGATTGTTTCTGCCGTCGGTGAGGAGAATGACGACCTTGCTCTTTGCTTTGCTGTCGCGCAAGCGATTGGTGCAGTTGGCGATGGCCATACCAATGGCGGTGCCGTCTTCGATCATGCCGATTTTGACTTCCTCCATGAACCGAAGCAAAATGCCGTAATCGAGTGTCAACGGGCATTGGGTGAAACTCTTGGCGGCAAACACCACCATGCCGATCCGGTCGTTCTTGCGGCCCTTGACAAAGTCCGCAGCAACGGCTTTCGCCGCCTCCAGGCGGTTCTTTGGCTTGAAATCTTCCGCCAGCATGCTGCTGGAAATGTCCATGGCCAGAATGATGTCAATGCCCTCGGTGAGGATTTCTTCTTCCGTGCTCCCGGATTGCGGACGAGCGAAGGAAACAATCAGCAATATGATGACGAGAATTCTCAGGACGAAAAGAACGTGCCGATACTTTTTCAACGGCGATTTCTTTACGGTCTTGACGATTCCAAGATTCGAATATCGCAGTGTCCCTCTGGAATTCTGCTGCTGCCGGATGTACCAGAAAACCAGCGCCGGTATGGCGAGCAGCAAAAAAAGAAATTCCGGGTTGGCAAATCGAAACATGCGTTACTTCACTTCCTCCGTTGGTTGGCTCACCGCTTCCTCTTCGATGGCGACCGCGCTGTCCGAATCTTTTATGTCGGTTTCTGTCTTGTCCTCAGTCACAGCTTCAGTAACAACTTGAGGCATGGTTTTGTTCACAAAGTCAAAAGCACATTGCGTCGTTCGCTCATTTTCCGAAGAGGTAGGGATGTATTTGGCAAATTTGACGATGTCGCAACTGTCGAGGAACTCGCTTAACAGATCGAGCAAACCCGGCTCCATTCGTTCCTGGCGCACCTTTTCGAGGAGCTGAGTCGTGGTCATCTCGATGGCGATGATATTGTAACGTCCTTCGATATAGGTGCGGATGATGTCCGAAATTTCTATATAATAATTCTTGACCTGTCCGGTTGCCAGCATGTCGCTTTGAGCCAGTTTTTCAAGCGCCTCCAGCGCCACCTCGTGCGCGGGCCGCGGCGGCCTGGCGCGGCTGGGTAAAATCGACTTGCCTTGCCTGCGCCTTTTGATATAATAAAAAGCAAAAATGGCCAGCCCTGTCAGCAAAAGGCCGAGTGAAGACCAGAGAATGAGCATCGTGTAATCCCTCGGCAAATAGATCGGACTCTTGATGTCGCGGATATCACCGGCCTCGTCG
>METF01000322.1:952-2279 GCA_001771235.1 Candidatus Zhuqueibacterota bacterium RBG_16_48_16 | reverse complement strand
TCGGTTTGCGATACGACCTGGCCGTCTTTCTCGACCGGATCGTGAACTTTATAATCCCTGATCTCGAACATACCGAGATTGGCAGCCAGAGAAGGCACTTCCAGCTTTATGGCCGGATCGTGCGTGACGATAACCGAATAGGTGATGACATCGCCGATATAGATCGTCGAGCGATCGACTTTGGATTCGATCGAGATATCGGCTTTGGCGAATAAGGGATTTACACCGGCGATAATAGCGAAGAGCAGAAATTTGAGCTTTATCCGATACAAAACAGTTTTGGCATTTTCTTTCATAAGAAACGGCAGTATTCATTTTGTTTGTAGTTCAAGCTTTAGCTTGTCAATTACTGAATGTTCTGTTCATAAAACTTGACATCTTCCGCAAGAATCATTTTTTGTATCAGCTCCTGGTAAGCCTCCTGGTACTTTTGCATATAATAGTCCTGCGCTACCCGCTGCTGAACCTCCTGAAATGGCTTTTGTCTTGTGATGTTGCCTTGCTCATCTTTTTCCGCATAATTCTCTTTATTGGCGTCATAGTAAAGTTGGATGTCGCTGTCTGCGATCTGCACTTTATCGCCCACTCTTTCCTTAAGCAGCTTGCGCACCATGATCATTTTTTTCGCCTGAAATGCGCCTTCAATGACCTCGGGATCTTTGTCCAATTCGGCCCTCTGGGCGGTATCGTAGAGTAATTCCGCAGCAACATATTCGTTTAAAAACTGTAATTTTCTCTCCTTTGTGGTAAACTGCTCGCGGACGCTGGGAGGAAGCTGATCCAGCTCGAAATCCAGATCGCCTTGAGTAATTTCCCTGTCGCCGATCATGGCCACCAGGGCGCCCGGGCGTTTTTTCTTCACCATGCTCGGATCGAGCTGTACCGATTCGTCGAGCGCCTGCTGTGCGTCTTCGGAGCGGCCCAGCCGCTCGAGACAGGCGACTTTTCTCTGGTTCACCTTGTCCATGTAGGGGAATTCAGGATAGAGGTGAACGATCTTTAGATAATTCGCCAGGGCATTTTCATAATCTCTGAGCCGATCAAAGTAGGTGTTGGCGATGATGTAATGAACGTTCGCCGTCTCGCGGTTATCGATGTTAAATTCCTTGAGGTAAATCTCGTACTGTTCGATGGCCTGTTTGAACAACCGGCGGTTGAGCAAATCGCCGGCCAGTTCTCTTGCCCGGTCGGCTTCTGCCGATGATTTTTTATCCCCGCCGCAATGGGCGCCCAACAGCACAATGGCGATCATAAGCACGGCAAGTCTTGAATAATACATGGCCTCCTCCAAAAAGGATTATTGGGATGCTAACGAAATCTTTTTGCC
>METF01000322.1:0-905 GCA_001771235.1 Candidatus Zhuqueibacterota bacterium RBG_16_48_16 | reverse complement strand
CATAATATCGATATGATCGACATTCATCGAGCGGAACAGCCTGGAACGTTCGTTCTGGGCGGCTTTCGTTTTGGTGGAAAATTCCTCTCTCAAATCAGCGCTGGATGTATCCAACAAAAAGGTCTCGCCCGTTTCCGCATCTTCCAATTCGATAAACCCTACGTTGGGTAACTGTACCTCGCGCGGATCGGTGACGGTGATGGCGACGATATCGTGGCGTTTATTGGCAATCTGCATGGCTTTTTCGTAGCCCGAGCTGATGAAATCCGAGACCAGGAAAACAACCGCTCGCCTTCTCGTTACTTTTGAAAGAAACTCCAGCGCCACAGAAATATTCGTCGTTCGCCCTTTTGGCTCATGAAAAAGTATTTCCCTGACGACGCGCAATACGTGGGATTTCCCTTTTTTCGGGATGACGTATTTTTCAACATCGTCGGAAAAAACCACCAGGCCGACTTTGTCGTTATTTTTGATCGCGGAAAAAGCCAACAGGGCACAGATCTCGGCGGCGATCTCTCCCTTCATCTGCGCCACGGTACCGAACTCGCCGGACGAGCTGACATCGACGACCAGCATGACGGTCAGCTCCCGTTCTTCTTCATAAATCTTTACAAAAGGGTGGCCCATCCTGGCGGTGACGTTCCAGTCAATCGTGCGGATGTCGTCGCCTATCTGATATTCGCGCACCTCGGCAAAGTCCATTCCCCTGCCCTTAAAAACGGAATGATACTCGCCGGAAAAGACATCGTTGACCAAACCGCGGGTTTGAATTTCGATGCGCCTGACTTTTTTGAGTATTTCTTTGGGGATCATGATCTTTTCAAAAAATTTCTCCTGGTTCTCAGGCTGTTGCAGATTCGAAAAAAATTTAAAAAAATCAGTCCCCTCGCCCCTCGTGGGGAGAG
>METF01000321.1:5963-17376 GCA_001771235.1 Candidatus Zhuqueibacterota bacterium RBG_16_48_16 | reverse complement strand
TAAAAGCCGGAGACAATCTGCTGGTGAGAAAAGTCCTGCTCATGCGGTGATCAGCTATAGCACCGAGTTTTTCTCTCTTGCTCAATATGAAAACGCCGGGCGTCTTTTTTCTAATGACGTCCGGCGTTTTTTAATGACAAATCATCTTCTTATACTTGTTCTCATCAATCTTCCCCAGGCGGCATGAAGAACTACTCCGGTCGACCAGACACATTGTACTCTTCACCAAACTGTGCTAAAAATTCCAGGCTAAAAGCTCGAAAGGTGTAGGAGATGGGCAAGGTGACGACCGACCCGATATAAGGAATTGCCAGAAGCAGGAAGCCAAAACAACAGGTAAATAATCCCGCCATCACCACCAAAGCAACGACCGCCAGATGCAGCACCAGGATGAACAAACCATAAAGCAGGAAATAAGTAAAATGGCGCCAGTGCAGCGGCAAAAACCGGTTCCAGGCCTCGGTTGCCGTCAGATTATGTTTGTACATCACCGGCACGACGAAATCATTGAGCAGCATGCCAATATAAGCAAACGCAAGTATGAAAAACAGAAAGAGCAAACCCATTTGAATCAGGAAAAGAAGGGGAAAATGTTCCGCATCCCCATACCAGTACATCTTGTAGGTTGTCTTCCAGACATAGCCGAGAAAAGTGAATATCAGGGTGAGGCAGATAATCCCGAATACCAGTCGCCAAAGAAAAAGCGAGTGCCCGTGTTTTTTGAATTCACGCCAGGGCCGGCTGACCAGGCTTTGATTCTTAGCGACATTATCCAGGAACATAAACTTGCCGCGAGAGCTCAACCAGACCAGCAGGATAAAGATGGCCAGGGCAACAGCGCCGCCGAACAGAATCAAGATCATCCAGCCGGCATGCCCTAAAAGCCAGTCCCACGCCTGGTAAGGCGCTTCAAGTATATCGCCGAAATTTGCATGCTCCTTTTTCCAGTTAGAGCCTCCTCCATTTCCTCCATTTTCTAAAAGATTGGCGAGAAAAGCCGTAAAGCCAATTGTAATCCATTTCCCGAAATCAAACGGCTTAAAGAGCGCCTGCTTCATGCGCTCCCAGGCGCGAGACAACGGTTCGATATAAGCGATTGGCATGAGTCCTCCCTGACCATGAGTTATAAATTGGAAGATAGGTGTGGAATTTCATCGAGAAATTTCTCCCTGCTCCACCATTTCGCCACAATGTATGGTATCAGACTTTATATGTCAAACAGAATTTGCAGATCGAATATAAAAATGTCAGAGCAAAATGCAAGATGATCTTTACCCTCTGCCGGCGTTTTTTTGCATTGCTATCGACCCATGAGTGAGGTTTTGCGCGCTGTGTGAAATATATCTTGCTTATTAGGTGATCAAGTTGTAAATTGCGGCCATAATTTACCGTACGCTGTTTTTTCTGCCCATCTGTTTTGGTGAAAAGGTTTTTATTTGACGTTTTTTGCTCAATAAGACTCGTGGAGAACGGCTTAAGAGGCTATTCAAAGCGATTTTTTTTTGCCCGGAACAGGCTGAGAACAGAGCTGTACGCAACACAAGTTTTTAAAGAAGGATTGATTTAATGGAAACAGGAACAGTGAAGTGGTTTAACGGCTCCAAGGGGTATGGATTCATCACCCGAGAACAAGGCGATGATGTGTTCGTTCATTACAAAGCCATCGAAGGCGATGGTTACAAATCGCTTGACGAAGGTGATCGGGTCCAGTTTGAGATCGGACAAGGCCCTAAAGGATTGCAAGCAGTCAAGGTAACAAAGATATAATGTTACACTGGTTTCCGAAAGACCCCGGTCACGATGGCCGGGGTTTTTTATTTTGGGGGCAGCTTAAAGAGTCGATTTCTCCCGGGATAATTCGCACCAGGATTATAGAATTAATTATGACTACTCACGTTTTCAGTGGGGGCGAAGCATTCTTTGCAGAGTTCATAGTAAGAGAGAGCATCTCTGAGGAGAATGCTCCGCCCCGACAGCTCTGATTTGTGAATGAATCAGGTTATATGATCGATTCAGGAATAAAGTGACTCTCTTTGGCATTTAACTGCACATAAGTTGACTGTTGTGAAAACAAAATTTTCAGGTACCTTCGTGTTGAGAAAGTCGAAGCGTGAAGGCAAAACAGGCGTCTTTGGCTCTCGACTTTGATTGGTCTGAAGGAGACACAAGTTTTCTTGGCAATCTCAACAGGTGTTGGACACAAGCAAAAAAGACGGAGGCGTCAATGAGAGCTTTGATACGACTCATTTTCCTGCTGTTGGTTGTATTGTCCTTGCAGATGTACGCAAGAGAATACCGGGTAAACCAAGTGCCCAACGGCACTGTATTTCGGTGCGCTATGTGCCACATAAACCCTAACGGCGGCGGAGCCAATTCGGTTTTCGGCGTGCAAGTTCGAACAGGATTTCTGGATGCTATCGGCAACGTTCTGTGGGGACCGGCTCTGGCGGCGCTGGATGCCGACGGAGACGGCGAAACCAATGGCCAGGAATTACAGGACCCGGACGGCTTGTGGATTATCGGAATAGCCAACCCGGGCGCTGCCAGCCTGGTCACCAATCCCGGCGACGCGACCTCGACGGACGTGGAGCTGGCCGATTTGGAAAAAACACCGGACGATTTTCAATTGATGCAAAATTACCCCAATCCTTTTAATCCGCAAACAAAAATCGGTTTTAAAGTCCCTGTACGGAGCAATGTGGCATTAGTCGTATTTAACAGCCGAGGGCAACTGCTCAGGACGATCATAGACGCAGAATTCTCCCCTGGCGATTACAGTGTTACTTTTGATGGAAGGGATAGAAACGGCTCACCCCTGGTGTCCGGCATCTATTTTTGCCAGTTGCAGGCCAGCTCCTTCACAAAATCCATGCCCATGATATTGATGAGATAATGTCGTCTATAGACCGTCAACCGGCTATTTAGAGACTGAACGAAAACTATTCAATTTGAGCATGTGCTGTCATTGCGAAGCGTTTCTTGCCCAGGAAATCTCCTGAAAAGCAAGGGGGGGGGATTCCTTGGTCGTTCGTTCCTCACTCCTCGCAATGACACGGTTGATAAGAAGTTTTCGTTCAAGCACTCTTTGGGCAGGATGATGCATCCATTTATGGGTTAGAATTCCTGGCACACAGATTGCAATTTTGTAAGTTGTCAAGGTCACCAAGATATTATCAGCGTCAACAATTTCAAACACTTGTATAAACGATTTGAAATTATTGGAGATAATGTTGGCTGTGTAATTTTTACTTCCGGCGGGGAAAAATTACACTGTATCGCTGCAAGTCATTTTGTGGCATCGATGCACCGCAAGGGTGCTGCATTGAACACAAAATTACAGAGAAAGGCAAGCCATGAACCCCAAAATGTTATTTTCTCCGACAACCATGATTCTGCTGGTTAGTTTGCTCGGTAACTTGACAGCCTACGGAGAGGATAATGATTTTTCCCAAAAGAGCCGGGCCTATCCTGAGCTTGCAGACCACTCGAGCTCTCTGGAGACAAAAAAGAACCCGGCATCATATTCGAAAGATGGCGACAAACAATTCCCACCGGAACCCAGCCTCAACAGCATGTATGTGGGGGAGAATGGGCTAGCCGTTCCTCAAGTCATTTCAATGGATTTCACCGTTTTGACAGGCATGGCCGATCCCAATATGGACGTTTATATTTATACTTCTTCGGGTGGTCAGCGGCTCTGTCTTGGGCAGGCCCGGGCCGACAAAACAGGCTACTTTGAATGGTTCGGCTCCATACCCGGCAAGCCCATATCATTGCAGGCTGTCGATACTTATGGCAATAAGTCCCGTTTTTCAGAGCCTGCGGTCATCGAGTTCGAATTGGTTTATTTTTCCGTCTCGCCGAAATCAGACCAGGTGTCACTTATTTCCTGGCAAGCGAATAATGAATATCAAACACGCGGGTTTTGGCTGCAGCGTCGAACACCTTTTTCTTCCTTCGAAACCGTCCGTTTTATCAAGTGCGCGCAAAAGGAAGATTCTGTTTACGAGATTGAAGACGCCATAACGGCCACAGGAATATATTTCTACCGTTTGATACGAGAAGAAAATAACGGTACGCAGCACGTCTTGAAGGAAGATATGGTGGAATTCGACGATCCCGGAGAGCGGGAAATCTTTGTCGTTGAGCATGATCCTTTTAGTACGAGCGCAGACATCCGCTTAAATTTTGCACGAGTGCGCCCGGTTGAGCTGAACATCTACAATCAAAATGGCCAGAAAGTCAAAACGCTCATTCATGGCCGATTAAAGCCGGGTCTGCACAGCATCTTGTGGGACGGGCGGGACGCGCAGAGCCGAAATGTGCATACAGGCGAATATTTTTTCGTTCTGGAAGATGGGGGAAAATATTACGTTCAGCGAACGATGGTTGTGAGATAAATCGATATGCACTTTCTCGTGTTACCCCCCGAGATAGAAAGGCCGGAAAAATCCTTTTGGGAATTCCGGCCTTTTTTTATTTTGGAGACTACTCTCAGGCGCTTTCGGCAGCGTATTTTGCCAGCCTTGCCTCCCGGCGAACTTTGAGTCTCGACTTGATCTTTTCGCCCAACAATTCGAGCACGACGTAAATAACCGGAACGACATTCAGAGTCAGGGCTGTCGCCACCATCAGGCCGCCCATGACGGATCGCGCCATAGGGGCCCAGTTTTCACCACTTTCGCCCAAACCGAGAGCCAGCGGCGCCATGGCCAGGATCGTGGTCAAAGCCGTCATCAATACCGGGCGCATTCGTATTTTGCCGGCTTCGTAAACGGCCTCTAACAGGTCTTTGCCGCGCTCGCGCAGTTGATTGATATAATCCACCAGGACAATGCCGTTATTGACCACGATGCCCACCAGCATGATCATCCCGATGAGCGCCATGACGCTTAATGTGGTATTGGTGATAACAAGGGCCAGCGCCACGCCGATAATAGAAAGCGGAATAGTGAACAGGATGATGAACGGGTCGATAAAGGATTCGAATTGCGAGGCCATGACCATATAAACCAGCAGCAAGGCGACGAGCATGGCGATGCCGAGGTACATGAAGGATTCCTGCTGCTCTTCTGCGACACCGCCGATCTCGATGCGAAAGTCATTCGGAATGGTGACCTGGCTCAGCGCTTTTTTTACATCGCGCGTCACGCTTTGCAGATCGCGGCCGGAAATGTCGATGTCAACGCGGACAATTCTCTCCTGGTCCTCCCGCAGGATTTCTTTGGGTGCCTTGTCGTAATCCACCCTGGCTATGGCTCGCAAGGGGACTTGCTTACCCACAGGAGTCATGAGGAGAATATTTTCCAAATCCTTCTTATCCTGCCGCGCATCTTCTCTGAGCTGAACGCGGATATCGAACTCATCTCCGGAATCTCTGTAGCGGCTGGCCACGGTACCCAGGACGCTGGTGCTTACCACCTGGCTGACCTGGGCCGTGCTCAAGCCCATATCGGCTATTCTCTGGCGGTCGAGGTTGATCCTGAGCTCCGGTGCGGCTTCGCGAATGGTGATTTCCGAACTGACGATACCTTTGATATCTTTGATTCCTGCCTCGATATCATTGGCCAATGCCTCGGCAATGTCCAGGTCATAGCCAAAGATCTCGATAGAGATATCGCCGGCCGTGCCAAAGACATCCATGCCGCGATCTTCAAAGCGCGCCTGAACATCGGGAAGCATTTTGAATTTTTCCCGCAATTCATCCTGGATTTCGAACATGCCTCTTTTTCGCTGGTTTCTGTTCTTCAGGCGGATGATGATCTCGCCTTCATTGGAACCGCTTGATGAAAATGCGGCAAACATTCCCTCGCCCTGGCCAAAATTGGTATAGACCATTTCGGCCTCCGGAACGCTCTCATCGACGATTCTATTCATCTCGTGCACGCTCTTTTCCATGGACTCCAGGCTGGTGCCGGGAGAACGGTCAATCGCAACCTGGATATAGCCCATGTCAGACTCGGGTAAAAATTCGCCTCCTCGTGTGGTCAGCAGCAAGATGGATAGGGCGAAAAATCCTAATGTCGAGAACAAAACGGTCTTTCGATGCGCTAATGACCATTTCAAGACAATTAAATAGTGCTTCTGTAATCCTGCCAGCCAGGAAGCTATGGTGTCACTCATCCTGGAGAGGCGATTATGCTGCCGTACGGCGACCCGCAATCCCAAAAGTCTTGATGCCAGCAAGGGAACCAGCGTTAATGCAACGATAAGCGATACGGCCAGGGAAAAACACAGGGTGACGACCATATCATTGAATAACTCTCCTGCCAGTCCCGGCACAAAGAGCACGGGCACAAACACCGATATGGTTGTCAAC
This sequence comes from Candidatus Zhuqueibacterota bacterium RBG_16_48_16, assembly GCA_001771235.1. Lineage (GTDB taxonomy): Bacteria > Zhuqueibacterota > Zhuqueibacteria > Residuimicrobiales > Sediminimicrobiaceae > Sediminimicrobium. The sequence goes on along the minus strand of METF01000321.1, from coordinate 11,057 downwards.
GTCGAGGCCGTTATCGCCATGGAGACTTCTTTGGCACCCCTGAGAGCGGCTTGTCTCGGCTCTTCGCCCTCCTCGTGAATTCGAAAGATGCTTTCCAGAACGACGATGGAGTTATCCACCAATAATCCCACGGCCAGCGCGAGTCCTGCCATTGAAATGATATTTAACGTCAAACCGGCCTGGTTCATCAGGGCAAAAGTAACGACCATGGAAATGGGTATGGAGATGGCCACGATAAATGAGCTTTTCATATTGCGCAGGAAAAATAACAATACCAAAAATGTCAGGGCCATTGCCTGAAGTGCGGTGCTCCCCAGGTTGGCCATAGAGCGATTGATAAAAGTCGCCTGATCCCATACCGTTTCCAGCTTGACGCCGCGCGGCAGTTCTTCTTCTATATTGGCAAACCTGGATAAAACCTTTCGGGTCACGTTGACAGTATTGGCATCACTCTGCTTTTGCACGATCAGAATAACAGCCGGTTTATTGTTGGTCCAGACGCGCTGTCGTTGGTTCATGAATCCATCGACGACAGTTGCCACGTCTTTAATGCGTGTCGGTTTTCCGGCGTACACGGCTACATTGGTATTTTCGATTTCCTCGATGTTGGAATATTCTCCGAAGGTGCGGACGGTGTATTCGCGGTTTGGGTTGTCGATCCAGCCTGAGGGAAGCTGCAGGTTATTCATTTGCAGCGCCTGGGTGATCTGTTGGACGGTTATGTTATGAGCCCGCATTTTAACCGGATCGGCCTGCACTTCGATCTCCCGACGCATGCCGCCTATGGTGAAGGCCGATGCCACTCCCGGGATTCGTTCCAGGCGCGGCTCCAGCTCTTTTTCGGCAATTCGGCGCAATTCGGCAAGGCCTTGAATATCCGAGCTAAGAGTCAGGAACAAAATGGGCTGCATGGAAGGATCGAAGGCAAATGTCAACGGATCGTTCATGTCCTCCGGCAGGTAATCCTCGATAAAATCCAGCGAATTGCGCACGTCGATTTCCGCCTGGTTCATGTCCGTGCCCCAGTCGAATTCCAGCAGAACAAGCGACAAGCCTTGCATGGAAGTGGAGTTGACTTTTTTTACATTTTGTACGGAGGAAAGGGTCTCTTCAATGGGGCGTGTGACAACGGTCTCGATGTCAAAAGGTCCGACACCGGTATATTGTGAGATGACGGCGATGACCGGGAATTCCAGTTTTGGGTACAAATCGATCTTGAGCTGCGAAAGGGAAAACAAGCCGAATCCCACAGCAATCAGGTAGATCATGAGAAAGGTTACACCGCGTTTTATTGCTGTCTGTATGTAATTCATGATTTCACATCCTCCCTGGTAGTGACAACGACAGCGGCCCCATCCCGCAGCTTATTTTGGCCGTCCACAACCAAATTTTCGTCGACGGAAACCCCTGCCCGGACGGCAATGCGTGTATGATTGAGAAATTCAACATCGAGGGTGCGCTGCTCGGCTTTACCGTTCTTGACGACATAAACAAAATAGTTGCGGACGACCACGTCCTTTCCCTCGACTTTTTCCAGGGATGTGTTTTCGATCACCGCGTAGCGGGGAATGACGATGACGTCATTGATGATCCGGGTTGTGACTTGAACCTCGGCATACATGCCCGGTTTTAGCTTGTGCTGCGGATTGTCAACGAGCACCTCTATTTCCGCCATCCTGGTCAACGGATCGAGCACAGGACTTATTTTGGCCACCGAGCCGGAAAAGGTGACATCCGGATAGCTTTTTACCCGAACCTCTGCTTTTTGACCGACGGCCAGTTTGCCCAGGTCTTCTTCTGTGGCATCAAAGGTTATTTTCACTTTATCCATTTGGACGATGCTCACCAGCGGCAGGATTGGCGCGGCCATGTCGCCGGCTTCGTAATATCTTTTGCCGATGATGCCGCTAATCGGTGCTGTGACGGTCGCATCTTTTAAAATGCTCTGGGTGCTGGCCAGGGCGGCTTCCGTCTGTTGCACCTGCGCGCCAACGGCTTCGTACTGGGTTTCCACAGCGTCGTATTGTTGTTGGCTGACGGCGTTCTCCTTTCGCAGACGCTGCATGCGTTCGTATTCCAGGCGGACGTTAGCAAGTTGCGCCCGCGCGGCCGTCAACCCGGCCTCAGCCTGCTGAACGGTCTGCTCCAGCGTGGTGGCCACGATCCTGGCAATGGGCGCTCCTTTGCCCACTTTGTCTCCGGCATCGACGTAGAAATGCTCGATCCGGTCCGGCACCTTGGAAAAGACTTTGACTTCGTATTCCGCGTTAATGTCTCCGTCATAAAAAAGAGAGTGGACGAAATCGCCTTTTTTGATCGTGGCCGTTTCGACCGGTACTTGAGTCTCCGACTCGCTTGTGCTGGAATCGGTTTTACTGCAGCTCCACATAACAGAAGCGGCAATAAGAATAAATAATGAGTGAATGATTTTGCGTGACATGGCTCGGTTCCTTTCCGTGCATCGAACTATTTTCTGTGTTTATGAGCTTTGAACGACATGTTACTGAATGGTTCCCGATAGCGTTCCTGTCGCTTTCCTCAACTGGTAGCGTGCTATCTGGTATTCATAGAGAAGAGAAATATAATTGAGCTGCGCCCTGGTGAGGGCCAGTTGCGAATTCAATACATCGAGCTGTGTGCTCGCACCTTCATCGTACATGACCCGTGCCAGTCGCAGCGCTTCCTTTGCCAGATCAACGGATTGTTTGGCGGAAATGTAGGTTTCTTTCGCTTCCTGAAATTTATTAAAGGAGACTTCCACCTCCGCCTCGATGCCGTCAACTAGTTTTTTTTCTGTGTCGAGCATGATCTTGTAATCAATTTTCGCTTTTTGATAGTGCCTGGCGTTTTTAAATCCGCTGAATAATGGAATCTGCAAGCTGATGGCTGAGGTGAATCCTTTGCTAAAATCCTTCTGACTGAACTTGACATCATTTTGCATGGCCAGGAACGAGTAATCGGTCTGGAAAAACAGCTTCGGCATAAAATAGCTTCGCGCCAGGGTGATACCCTTATGAGAGATATATTTTTGCTCTTCCAGGGTTTTCATTTCCGGCCTCTTTTCACGCGCCATTTTTATGATGTCCTGAAGGGACAAATCACCAAAATCATCGGGCTGAAAAACGAGCTCCCCTTCGATTTCCAAAGGAGTGCTTTCATCGATTCCGGTCACCATTTTGAGGCTGGTGAGCGCCATCTGATAAGCGTTTTTTGCCGACACCAGTTGCGGCCGAATATTGGTCACTTCAACCTCGGCGCGCATTTTATCGAATCGCGATGCCATACCGACCTGGTATTTCTTGCTCACCATGCTCAGATTTTCTTCCGCCTGTTTGAGCGCTTCTTCCTGGACCTTGATAAATTCCCTGGCCAAAATGCACTTGTAAAAAGCATCGGCCACGTTGAGGTAAAGATTTTGTTCGGTGAATTGCAGGCTGTGCTCGGCTGCCCTTGCCGCCGCCGAAGCCATTTTGATGCCGGCGATCCCGGCGCCTCCGAGATAAAGCGGCTGGGTCAGCGTCGCTCCGTAGAGAAAAGTGTATTCAAGGCCAAAGGACAATTGTACAAAATCCGGCATCTGTCCAATTTCCGGGATAATAGGAGCCAGGGGCGCAAGCATCGGCTTGAGAAAGTTCGGGATGGTATTTTCCTGAATCTCCCAAGCCCTTTGTAAATTAGCGTGGGCATTGATCTGTGGTAAAATAGTCGAATAGGCCTCCCAGACACCGGCTTTGGCTTTGGCGACTTCTTTTTGCGCCGTCAGGTAATCCGGATTGTTTTCCAGGGCGACGTGTACGCATTCCTCGAGTGTGAGCCGACGAGGGCCCTGGGCCAACACCGGGTCGAAAAGTGAGATCAAAAAAACAACGACCAACATTATCCTTCGAATTGTCATCTGTTCCTCCAGAGTAGTAGCGAGCTATGCTTATCTATGTGGTTATCCAGTATTTTGATTATAGATAGAATGATGGTCATTCGTTGAGTCCTTTAAAAAGAAACTCGACGATTTTTTCGGCCAAATCATCCGATAAAATGTTTTGCTTGGGATTTATCAAATGCTGTACGATAACGTAAAAAATAGTGCCTCGGTAAATTTCGGCAGCCAGATCGGGATTCACAGAAGGGCCAAATTCACCGGTATCTATTCCCTGTTGAATGAGTTTCACCACGATTTCTTTCGTCCTCTTTATTGCGGGAGCGTAACTCTCCAGGAAAGGTAGATTTTCCGCCGATGTGTATAATCTCAGGAAGAACTTGGCCACGATCGGATAGTCCGTGCTTTGGCGAAAACGAAGCCTGGCAATCTCGATGAGTTTCTGTTTAATGGAAAACGGTTTTGATAGAATATTCTCAAATTCCCGTTGGGTGTGCTCCAACCCGGTGTTGATCAGGGCTTTGTATATGCCTTCCTTGCTGCCAAAGTAGTAATAAAGCGTCGGTTTCGACACGCGGGATAATTCGCAGATTTCTCTCATGGAGACGCCGTTATAACCATTCTCTGCAAACAACTGGGCCGCAACCGTAAAGATCTTTTCTTTAGTGCCGTCTATCGGTTTTATGTGCTGATCGTTGTTCACCAAAATCCCTGGTGGTAAGAGTTGATTTTTTTTGTAAGAGATGAATAATGTCTGAGCGAAAAATATTTGCCATTAGATGGCTACCTACCGGTAGGTAGAAAATGGCTAATTATACCCAAAGATGCAAGAAATGTTTCAAAAAATTTTTAGGTTCGGCGGATGAAGATTAAATAGCCCTTTCCCCGGGGAGTTAATTAGGACGAAAAGTAAGTATTCAGCCCACGAAACAAACAAAAAAAACAAAATGAATGTTGATTCCTTTCGTTTATTCTGTGTGTTTCGTGGGGTGAAGAGTTGCGACGAAAAAGATTATGTCTACGTTGATTTTTCGGCGACCACCACCATATTTCCGCTATCGAAATCGTAGGGGCTGCCGTCAAAATCACTGTACATATTGAGCAATCGAAAGCCGACGAATCTGAGCAAAAGCTCCATCTCGTAACGGAAAATATAGCGATAGGCATAACCGCCACGGGCAACCGGCGGGCTTTTCTTTTGCAAGGTGGATCGGTAGTCG
>METF01000321.1:0-5955 GCA_001771235.1 Candidatus Zhuqueibacterota bacterium RBG_16_48_16 | reverse complement strand
GGTAAGTATCTGTTGCACCGGATCATGGCTTATTTCTGAGGTAACTGTGACCGATTTCCGGCTCCTGGGAGACACATGGTATTCGACCGTGTCCTGCCATTTTTTCGCAGCGATCACCGAATAGATCGGCACGAAAATATCGAGGACAAGCTTGCCGCCCCGTTCCAAATGGCGATGTATCTGCTGCAGGGTGAGCAATTGATCGCGCATGGACAGATTGTGCAGGAAGGCTCGAAAAGGGATGATACAAAGCGGAAACTGCCGGTTTAGCGAAAACCGGCGCATGTCGGCAAGAAGGTATTGTATATTGTGCCGGGCCTCTCCCGGACTTTTTTCCAGCTTGCTTTTAAGAACCTTCAACATCTCGCTGGAATTATCAATGCCGGTAATGCCATGTCCGTGTTTTGCCAAAGGGATTGCCATCCTGCCGGTTCCGATTCCGATCTCCAGAATGGGCGATCCGTACTCTTGGGCGGCATCGATATAAAAGTCAATGTCGTCATCTTTTGAACGATATTCGACATCGTAATATCGGGCAATGGGGTTATAGCTCACGTGCATCCTGTACGTCCCTTAAAACAAAAAAACCGCTGTTCGACGGAACAACGGTTTTTTTAAATTCTCTGAAATTATATTTCCATTATTTCTTTTTCTTTGTGCGACAGAATCTCGTCGATCTTTTCGGTGTTCTCATCGGTAAATTTTTGAATATCGTTCATGGCATTGTGCAAGTTGTCTTCCGATATCTCGTGATTTTTTTCCGCCGTTTTGAGTTTTTCGTTGGCGTCCCTTCTGATGTTGCGAATGGCCACTTTGCCTTCTTCACCGATTTTTTTCGCCAGCTTGACGAGCGACACACGCCGCTCTTCATTGAGCGCTGGAATGGGTATGCGAATCACCATGCCGTCGTTGGCTGGATTCAAACCGAGATCGGACTTGAGAATGGCCTTTTCGATTTCGGACAGCATCTTTTTTTCCCACGGCTGGATCACCAGCAGACGCGGCTCGGGAGCCCCGACGTTGGCAACCTGTTTCAGCGGCACGGTGCTACCGTAGTATGGCACCGTTATGCCATCCAGAAGTGCCGGGGTCGCCTTGCCGCTGCGCAAACGCGCCAGCTCGCTTCGCACGCTTTCGACAGCCAAATGCATTCTCGTTTTGCTGTCGGTTTTCGTTTCTTCAATCATGTCACTCACCGTATACTTTTGTTCCTATATGTTTGCCTAAAATGATTTTTTTCAAGTTTCCGTGTGTCGTGAGGTTAAACACGATTATTGGCAAATTGTTTTCCATACACAATGTCACCGCCGTCGAATCCATCACTTTTAACCTTTTGCGCACAACTTCCATGTGAGTGAGTTTGTCAAATTTTACCGCATCGGAAAATTTCTCCGGATCCTTATCGTATACACCGTCTACTTTGGTTCCTTTGAGGATGGCATCCGCCTCAATTTCAATGGCTCTCAATGCTGCGGCTGTATCTGTGGTAAAATACGGATTGCCGGTTCCGGCGCCAAATATGACGATAATGTTTCGCTCCAAATGCGCGATGGCTCTCCGGCGTATGAAGGGCTCGGCCAGCTCCTCCATTTTAATAGCGGTCATGACGCGAGTCTCGATATTATAACGTTCGAGATAATCTTGCAGCGCCAGGGCATTGATGACAGTCGCCAGCATTCCCATGTAATCGCCGGTCACCCGGTCCATTCCCCTGGCACTGGCAGAAAGGCCCCGGAAAATATTGCCGCCACCGATAATGATCCCTATCTGTACGCCCATGAGGGCCACTTCGCTGATTTCCCGACTGATCTTGTCTACGGTCTTGGGATCGATGCCCAGGTGATTTGTATCGCCCATCAACGCTTCGCCGCTGAGCTTGAGAAGAACGCGTTTAAAAACAGGTTTTGCCATTGTTCGTCGATTATCTCTCGTTTGTGTTTCCACAATTTCTACTTCCCAAATAGAAAAGAGCGATGTGGGCGTCTCGCTTTACCTATACTCATTCTACTCCCAAATGAAAACGGGAAAATCTTTTTATGCTCATATTTTCGCCGAGTTTGGCAATCTTTTCGCGCAGCAGGTCTTTCACGCTCTTGTTCGGATCTTTAACAAAACTCTGTTCGAGCAGGCAGGTTTCCTGGTAAAATTTTTCCAGTTTCCCTGTTACAAAACGATCCAGAACTTTTTCCGGAATGCCCTGCGTTGTGGCTTGCCCTCGATATATCTCTTTTTCTTTTTCGACTATTTTTGGATCGACTTGTTCGCGATCCACTACCAGCGGATTTGACGCGGCGATTTGCATAGCTATATCTTTTGAAAACTCGATAAACTCATCCGTGCGAGCGACAAAATCGGTTTCACAGTTTATTTCGACAAGAACACCGAGGCGACTGCCGGGATGAATGTAGGATTGAATAATCCCTTCTTTTGTCTGGCGCCCTGCTTTCTTTTCAGCCTTTTGCAGCCCCTTTTTACGAAGTATTTCGATGGCTTTTTCCGAATTACCGTTGGCTTCTTCAAGCGCTCTTTTACAATCCATCATGCCTGCGCCGCTCAGTTCCCGCAAGTTTTTTACATCTGCTGCCGTAATGGCCATCCTCATTCTCCTTTAATCATTGATCGCGGAGCTCAGTCCTGATTTCTTCGTCAGTAGCGTATTCTTCCTCTTTATATTTTTTCCCCGATTCCGAAACCTCTTTCTCATTGCCCTCTTTTTGAACTGCTGCGGAAAATTCGGTCTGTCCGGCCTTGCCCTCGATAACTGCCTCGGCAATGGTATGAGTGATCAGGTTGATCGCTTTGAAGGCATCGTCGTTGCTCGGAATGGGAAAATCGACGAGATCGGGATCGCAATTTGTATCAAGAATTGCAATAACCGGGATGCCAAGTCGGTTCGCTTCCCGTATGGCAATGTCTTCCTTTTTCGCATCAACCAAATAGAGTGATTCAGGCAGGTGTGCCATGTCGCGAATACCGCCGAGCACCCTTTCCAGTTTTTCCTTTTCCCGTTCGATGGTGAGAATTTCTTTTTTAGACACCATGTCATAAGTTCCGTCGGTGGCCTTTTTTTCAAGATTCTTAAGGCGCTTGATGCTTTTTTTGATGGTGATGAAATTGGTCAGCGTGCCGCCCAGCCATCTTTCGGTCACATAAGGCATGCCGCAGCGGTTGGCCTCTATCTTTATGATATCTTTGGCCTGTTTTTTGGTCCCGACAAAAAGTATGGTCCCACCCTGGCGTGTAATTCTGCTTACTTCATCTGTGGCTTGGGTTAAGAGTTGTGCGGTTTTATTGAGATCGATGATGTGGATGCCATTTCGTTCCATAAAGATGTATTTTTTCATCTTTGGATTCCAACGTCGGGTGATATGGCCAAAATGGCAACCAGCTAAAAGCAGGTTTTGAATGTTAATCTCCGGCATCGTGTTCTCCAATCTTTGGGGTTAATCCTCCATTCTTCCTTTTTATCACAAAAACCCGTAAAGGGCACCCCTTGTGAAGGAATGAATGTGAGTCGTTGTTTGAAATATGGGTCTATTGTTAACGTTTTGAAAATTGAAAACGCTTTCTTGCCCCGGGCTGACCATATTTTTTCCGCTCGACCATTCTCGGGTCTCTTGTCAGGAATCCGTTTTTGCGGAGAATGGGTCGAAGGTTTTCATCGGCTTTTATCAGTGCCCGAGATATTCCTAACAGCAGCGCACCGGCCTGGCCGCTAAGGCCACCGCCTTTTACGCTCGCTTTAATATCGTATTTTCCCAGTGATTCGGTCGCTTCCAGCGGCTGTTCGACCACCATCTTGAGGGTTTCGCGTCTGAAATAATCCAGGACGTCTTTTTTGTTCACTTCAAATGTGCCGCTTCCCGGCGTCAAACGAACGTTGGCAATGGAATTCTTTCGTCGTCCGGTTGCGTCATAGTTCGTACCTTTCATTCTTTCTCCTATAGCCCATAAGGGAACGGTGTACTTAATTATAGCTCTAAAGGCTCCGGTCGCTGTGCCTTATGCGGATGCTCGTCGGATAAATATACCTTGAGCTTTTTTAACATCTTGCGGCCCAACCTGTTTTTCGGCAGCATGCCGCGCACGGCATTCCTTAAAATGAATTCCGGCCTCTTCGCCAGCATTCTTTCAAAGGGCACAACCTTAAATCCACCGGGATAACCCGAGTGATGATAATAGACTTTTTGGTCTGTTTTTCTGCCGGTAAGACGCACTTTGTCCGCATTTAAAACTACCACAAAATCGCCGCAATCGATGTGAGGTGCAAAAATGGGTTTGTGTTTACCGCGCAGTACGTGAGCAATTCGCGCCGCCAGCCGACCCAAAATTGCGCCGTCTGCATCGACGACGTACCATTTATGCTCAATATCCTGTGGTTTTGGTGAAAAAGTTTTCACTACAAGTCTCCTTCAGTTACATATAAAGCCGCGAAATATATAAAAATATTGATAGATTTGCAATATCTTTTTTGGACGACAAGAGATCTGTTGCCAGTAGTAGAGAACAAGGGGTGGCCGGTATGTGCCATATAAAACCGTTTTTACAGAAGATCCTGAACCTGTGGGGGGTTGCCCTCCCATCAGCCCACCCCTTGCCCTCTCTTCTGCTCGCCCTGGGAAGCTTTCTCAGGGCGTCCAATAAATCCGGGCTGTCGCCCTGACCAATCATCAAACAACCGATCCATACAGATTCTTACATCATTTTCTTCACCGTTCAAATATGTGCGCGCGCTGCTATACCTCCAATTCTCTCTTCTGCAATTCATAAGGGAAATATGGGAAGGCGGGATAGAATCCCTACCCTACGAACTGCAGTTATGATGTTGGACAGGTATGATCACTCTATTCCCTCGGTTGCCATTTCAGGAACAGTCAATGGTTTTCCTGTCGCTTCACCATAAAGCACGTCAGGACAGAAATCTACCTCATTCGGCCAAACAAGCGTACCAATTTCGTGATCAACTTTCACCTGCTTGAAGAATTCTACATCCTCTAACGGGGCAAAGACCCCTCCACGTCCCACAATTCGATTCCTAAAGTCCAATTCTGCTTTCTCCCCGTTAGTGAATGTCAATTCCAGGCGATACTTTTCAATATGACGAACCTTCGTAATTCGTGGAAACATAGCAATCTCCTAATCTAATGGCTCAATTCTTTGAGCAGGCTGGTCATTGCGCAAACTCTCCCAGTTCTGCATTAATTCTTGTTGATGGAGGGCGGCCCACTCAATAACCATTGATTTAGCTCGATGTGGTAAACTACCGCTTAAAATAGTGATTGGATTGATAACGATCTGTGCTTCATGATTGCCGTAACCGCGTGAAAGTGAGGTGGCTGATGGTCATCAAAATACATTCGAATAATGATACCAAAGAAACGGCTGATCTCCGGCATGATACCTCCAATTCTATGTTTGCGTTACCAAGAGCAAGCTTAAACCTAATATAGAACACATCTTGTAAAAATGCAATCTTGAAAAATGCCGGCCCAAACTGCAAATCGCACGAAATCGTCGGGGTCATGATCGACCTGGATTTCCAATCCAGGTCGTTGGATAGTAAGGGCTTCTGGCCCTACTTATTCTATTCTCTCAGGATGAATTCGAATGACACTATCATTTTCTTGAGCTCAAATGGGGGCTGGAAACCCCACAATCCACGGCAACGCCCAGGATGGAAATCCTGGGCCATCAGGAGACAGATCAGAGGCCAGGAAAGGGCGCCGATCAAAAGTAACAACAGTAAAAAAGAATGTTCCCCCAGGAACAAAAACTCGGCGATAGTTAGGCATAAGATGAATTCACTCTTCTGCAATGAATAAGGGAAATATGGGAAGGTGGGATAGTCTCTCCGCCCTACGGAAGTTTATTTGAAATAGACTGACAAAGGCAGAATTAAACGAATGGGTCTTTGTATGTTATATTACCATTCGGCAACTCATAATACAACCTGCC
>METF01000320.1 GCA_001771235.1 Candidatus Zhuqueibacterota bacterium RBG_16_48_16 | reverse complement strand
GTAGCTCAGTTAGGATAGAGCAGTGGTTTCCTAAACCATGTGTCGCGTGTTCGAGTCACGCCAGGGGCGCTTTTGAATATTTGTACAATTTGCCATTCCCGGCGCGGTTTTGCTGCCTAATTTCTCTGGCTGCTCTCCATCCAATTTTAGTCTTCCGGAGGTATGATGAAAATTCATGAATATCAGGCGAAGGAGCTACTGGCAAAATACGGTGTGCCAGTTTCCGCCGGCGAGGTGGCTTTTAATCCTGCAGAGGTCAAACGGATCGCCCGGGGATTATCTCCCGAAAAAAAGCTGGTTCTAAAAGCCCAGGTGCACGCTGGCGGCAGGGGTAAGGCTGGCGGTATTAAGATTGTCAATAATCCGAGTGAAGCAGAAAAAACTGCCGAGAGCATGTTCGGGATGAAGCTGGTCACGCCGCAGACGGGAGCGGAGGGAAAAACCGTGCGTCGCTTGCTGGTCACCGAGGCCGAAGAAATTGAAAAGGAATATTACGCCGGTATCGTGTTGGATCGATCTAAAAATCAACTTGTCTACATGGTCAGCAAAGAGGGCGGAGTTGACATCGAAAAAGTTGCGGCAGAGGCTCCGGAAAAAATCGTCAAGGAATACATTGACCGCTCATCGGGTGTTTTGCCCTACCAGGCCAGGAGCCTGGCTTTTGCGCTGGGGCTGGAGAATGGATTGTTCAAACAGGGTGTCCAATTCTTTTTAGCTCTCTACGGAGCGTTCGCCGGGGAGGATTGTTCCCTGGCTGAAATTAATCCGCTTATTGTGACCAAAGACGGGAGTCTTGTTGCGCTGGATGTCAAAGTCAATCTCGATGATAACGCCCTGTTCAGGCATCCCGAATTGGCTCAATTACGCGATTACGACGAAGAAGACCCTCTCGAGGTGGAAGCGTCGAAACACCATCTGAATTACATCAAGCTGAACGGCACGGTCGGCTGCATGGTCAACGGTGCGGGTCTGGCCATGGCGACGATGGATATTATCAAGCTCGCCGGTGCCGAGCCGGCGAATTTCCTGGATGTCGGCGGCGGCGCTTCAGCCGAAACTGTGGAAAATGGTTTTCGGATCATTTTGGCGGATAAAAATGTAAAAGCCATCCTGATTAATATTTTTGGGGGTATCGTTCGCTGCGACCGCGTGGCCAAAGGGGTGGTCGAAGCGTCGAAAAAAATAGGCGTAAAGTTGCCCATTGTTGTTCGACTCGCCGGTACCAACGCTGAAGAAGCCGCTCTGTTATTGGAAGAATCGGGAATGGATTTTTTTGTTGCTCACGATCTCAAAGAGGCCGCCCAAAACGTGGTGCGCGCAATTGGATAATGACCGATTCGGACGGTCAAAAATTCGGAGAGAGTAATGAGTGTTTTGGTTGATGAAACCACGCGATTGATTGTGCAGGGTATTACCGGAGGTGAAGGCTCTTTTCATGCAAGGCAGATGATCGAGTACGGGACGGATGTCGTGGCAGGTGTCACCCCCGGCAAAGGCGGGCAATACTTTGACGGGAAAATTCCTATCTATAATACGGTCGCTGAGGCGGCTGAAACGGAAAAAGCCAATGCCTCGGTTATATTTGTGCCAGCCTCTTTTGCCGCGGATGCGGTCATGGAAGCGGCCGATGCCGGCCTCGACCTCGTGGTTTGCATCACCGAAGGCATCCCGACTAAAGATATGCTCGAGGTATATGAATTCCTGTCCAAAAGACAGACGCGATTGATCGGCCCGAACTGTCCCGGCGTTATTTCCCCCGGCAAATGCAAGGTCGGTATTATGCCGGGATTCATTCACAAGCCCGGCAACATCGGCGTCATTTCCCGCAGCGGCACGTTGACTTACGAGGCGGTCAATCAGCTCACGCAAATCGGTTTGGGACAAAGCACCTGTATCGGTATCGGCGGCGATCCTGTTATCGGAACGTCTTTTACCGATGCCCTGGCGCTGTTTGAAAAAGATGGCGACACCAGGGCGGTCGTTTTGATCGGTGAAATCGGTGGCAGTGCCGAAGAAGAAGCCGCAGAATTCATTCAAGCGAATATGACAAAACCGGTTGTCAGTTTTATATCGGGGCAGACGGCGCCTCCGGGAAGAAGAATGGGACATGCCGGAGCGATCATATCCGGAGGGAAAGGAACGGCTGCCGAAAAGATGATCGTTCTTGAGAAGGCCGGAGTGACCGTATGCAAAAGCCCGGCAGAGATCGGCGAGGTTACGGCGGCAGTTCTATCGTAGCTTTCAAGTGAACGAATGGTCATGTCAGGCCAATAGGGCTTAAAAAGAGAATTACAGGTTTTTTCGGCGCAAATGAATATGGATCGGAAATGGAAAAATGTCTTAAATTGGCCATTGTTTAAAACGCTCATCGATGTGGATGAACTGCATAAGCTCGAACAGGAATATGGCACTTTTCGGATTGAGGCCGCCACAATTCCGATGAATGATGCGGAATTTCAACATTGGCACGATGCCGTCGCAATAAAGAGAAAACGGCGCGGGGAAGTGGCGCTGCTCATCGAAAATAATAAAAGGCAAATATTGTTGCATACAAAATCATTTTACCCGAATGGCGTTTACCGGATTCCTACAGGCGGGATTCATTTCGGTGAATCCGTTTTAGCCGCACTGGAGCGAGAGATGTATGAGGAAACAGGGTTCGACGTGCTCTCGAAAAAGCTCATCGCCCTGACTCTTTATCAATTTACAAATTCCAAAAGCCGGGTCGGATTTCCGTCTTACCTGTTTAGAGTAACGACAACCATGACTTCTCCAAGCCCCCAGGATCCGGGTGAGCGAATCACGGACTTTGGTTGGATCGATGTCTCCGAATTGGAAGGTGTGATCGACCGTTTGCAGAATCTGAATGAGGCGTGGAACGAATGGGGGAAAATGCGTGCTGTGCCACATCGGCTGGCGCTCGAATATAGCCGGCAGGCGAATGAATAGTTCTTGATTCCTGCAGGTTGGAATTGCCGGAACAGGAAGTTGGGATCGTTCATCTCAGGAAACATTGAAGTATTTGCCGGCTGCTGGAACATATCCCGTAGGACTTTCGTTTTACATACTGAATTTATTTTGAAAGCAGACGCATGACCTTTCCCCTTTTATCAAGCGTTTTGTCCAATAAGCAATTCTTGAAATATTTTACCTTTTTCCAAAAACAATTTCCTGACTCAGTATGGAGGAGGATAGCATGAGAACTACTTTGAGATCTCTTTTTGTTTTGTTCGTTGCTCTTCTCATCGTCGGTTGTGCCGGAGGAACCCTAACGGTTGAGGAGTCTTACGACGTACTTCGACCGGTAAAACAGCTTGATCTGCCGGAACAGGTTTCTGAGAATTTGATCATCAAGATTTCCAATGTAGCCGACGAGAGATCGAGCTATAAGAACCGCGTTGAGGCGTTTATTAATGACAAAAAGATTGAACCGAATTGGTTGATTTCCAATATCGAGAATACGTATACATACAGCCTGAGAGTTCGGCCCGGATATTACAAGGTGAAATCCTACTATTATGCGTATGTTGGTTGGGGTGAAGAAAAATACCTGATCGAAACACACGATCTCGTTGCTGTCTTGCCGGGTAAGATAACCACTGTCAGTTGCGATATTGTGAAAGAAGACAACGGTGTTCCCGTTAATAAAAAAATGTATTTTAAGCAGGAGGCCCAGCCAATAAAAGCCGGCGAACAAGATTGAGCCTGCTAGTTTAAGCTTTTCAACCGGGTTGCCCGGATGTGGTGGATTGCTACGGGTGTCATCAGGACATCATGGTTAATGAACGACTCACAAAGGAACCTCCTGTCACATAAAAAGTTCAAGTAAAAAGTCCATCACACCTCCTCTTACTGATCTACTGCTCCTCATAACATTATGGGCCTCTTAAAGAAGAGGCCCATAATGTTTCGAGCTACTTCTCTCCCCCATTCTCAATATCTCTTTCTTTTACTTCACCTGGAATTTTTTAAAAATATCGCTCGCCATGAAGGATTTTGTCTCACCTTTTTTCTTGAATTAATCATATTTGATTAATATGTTTTGACACATTTTTCTTAATAAAATGAGACAGCCTGACTTTTGCCAAATTAACTTTGTAAATGAATACACAGTGAAGTGGTAAAAAATTAATCTACTAATTTCCGGAGAGCTCCAATGCAAAAATCTGATGTCAAAAAAGTTGTTCTTGCCTACTCGGGTGGTTTGGATACTTCTATCATTATCCCCTGGCTTAAAGAGAATTACGGTTGCGAGGTGATTGCTTTTGCCGCCGACCTGGGGCAGGGTGAAGAATTAGACGGACTCGAAGAAAAAGCCATCGCGACCGGGGCGAGTAAATGCTATATCGAAGATCTCCGTAAGCAATTCGTTGAAGAATATATCTGGCCAACCATCAAGGCCCGAGCCGTTTATGAAGGAAGCTATTTGTTGGGCACTTCATTCGCCCGCCCGCTCATCGCCAAGCGGCAGGTGGAGATTGCTGCCGCGGAAAATGCGGACGCCGTCGCCCATGGCTGCACCGGAAAAGGAAATGATCAGGTTCGGTTCGAGTTGACCTACAAGGCATTCAATCCGAAACTGCGAGTCATTGCGCCATGGAGAGAATGGGACATCCGCTCCCGGGAAGATGCCATTGCCTATGCACGTGAAAAGAATGTGCCGGTCACCGCGACGACGGAAAAGATCTATAGCAACGATCGCAATATTTGGCACATCAGTCACGAAGGCGGCGATCTGGAGGATCCCTGGAATGAACCCCCAAAAGAGCTGTTTAGACTGACGACGGCCCCGGAGGATGCTCCTGATAAACCAACTTGTGTTGAAATTGAATTTCGCAAAGGGATACCTGTTGGCATAAATGGAGAAAGGATGGAATCCGTTCCTCTGCTCAAATTCCTGAATAAAGTGGCGGGAGAAAATGGGATAGGACGGGTAGACCTGGTTGAAAATCGACTTGTGGGCATGAAATCCAGGGGAGTGTATGAAACACCGGGCGGTACGTTGATCTATGCGGCGCATAAGGAGCTTGAAAGCCTTGTCCTGGATCGCGAAACGCTGCATTTCAAAGAGATGCTTTCCCCCAAGTATGCGGAGCTGGTTTATTACGGCGCCTGGTTCACTCCACTTCGGGAAGCGCTTGATGCCTTCATAGAAAAAACCCAAGAGTACGTAACAGGAATGGTTCGTCTCAAGCTTTACAAAGGAAATTGTATCATCGCCGGACGGAAATCTCCCTATTCACTTTACCGTGAGGAGTTGGCTACATTTGGCAAGGAAGATGTCTACGATCAAACGGACGCCAAAGGATTCATTAATTTGTTTGGCCTGCCCCTTAAAGTGAGGGCGTTGGTAGAGATGGAGTGGGGAAAACATCCCAAGTACGGCGAGCCGGATTACAGCATCTTTAAAAGGGATTAACCGTGAGCGAAGGAAGGGAAAAAACCTGGAGCGGCCGGTTTACACAACCTACCGATCCGCTCATGGAGCAATTCAGCCATTCCATCCAATTTGATAGAAGGCTGTTCAAGGCCGACATCGAAGTCAACAAGGCATGGGCCAAGGCGCTTGGTAGAATAGGCATCTATAATGGGCAGGAGCTGGAAACCGTCATCAACGCCCTTGAGGAAATAGATACGGAATATCATCGAGGTCAGCTCCAAATAAAGACAGGGGACGAGGACATCCACTCGGCCAATGAGCGGTGGCTCACGGAGAAGACAGGAGAATTAGGTCAACGCATCCACACAGGGAGGAGCCGGAACGACCAGGTGGTAACCGATTTGAGATATTATCTAAGGCAGGAAATTGATCGAATCGTCGATTCTATTAAAGCACTGCAAGGTGAGTTGATTGTTGTTGCGGAAAACAACATCGAAACGGTCCTGCCCGGCTATACGCATCTTCGCCAGGCCCAACCGATTTCCCTTTCGCATTATACTATGGCCATTTTTTTCCAAATGCAGCGAGATAAAGTCCGGCTGGCCGAGGCGAGAAAACGAGTGAATGTGCTTGGCCTGGGATCCGGCGCTTTGGCCGGGGCTGCCTTTCCGGTTGATCGAAAATTTCTTGCGGAACAACTGGGTTTTGAAGACATCAGTGAGAACAGTATTGACGCCACATCGGACCGGGATTTTGTCTTTGAAGTGCTGTCGGCATGTTCCATCATCATGGTTCATCTCAGCAGATTTTGCGAAGATTTTATTGCCTGGTCGTCCGAAGCGTATGGTTTTGTAGAAATCGATCAGGCATTTTCCACGGGGAGCAGCATGATGCCGCAAAAGCGGAACCCCGATTCGTTGGAGCTCATAAGAGGGAAATCGGCGCGGGTCATAGGAAATCAGGTTAAGCTGCTTGTATTGCTCAAGGGATTGCCGCACGCTTATTCGCGTGATTTGCAGGAAGACAAGGAGCCGGTCTTCGATACAATCGACCAGACAAAGATGAGTCTTGATATCTTTAAGGCCGTCGTTCAAACGATGAAAATCAATCAGGAAAAAATGAAAGGCTCTCTTACCCAGTCCCTCTATGCTACTGACTTGGCAGATTATTTGGTAAAAGGAGGTATTCCTTTCCGGAATGCGCATGCCATTGTCGGGAAAATTGTATCCTGGATTGAACAGGAAAATAAGAAATTCTCCGAGCTAACTTTGGACGAATTCAAACAATACTCTCCGGTTTTTGAAAAAAGTGTGTATCAATTATTTCACCCCGGCTACTCGCTACAACTGCGGAATGTCAGGGGAGGAACGGGTGGAGCATCGATTCGCTACCAAATAAAGCGAGCTAAAAAATTACTCGACAAATGATTTGTTTGAGGAATAAAATAGACAGAAAAAAGCAATCATAAGAATTAATAAGTTATGCCAGGATCAGTCGTATAAATTAACGGAAAATGTTGCATTTTTTACTTGCTATCTGTTAAATATTTTTTTATACTTGTGCCGGTGAGGTTGTTGATAGAAGGGCAGGGTATTAAAAGTGCATCTGCTGGACGTCAAAGCTACAAGTTTAGAGACTGTGATGTGGAGCCGAGCACGAATAGTTTCCTTCCTATCGATTCACCTTTTTTCCTGCTTTATCGTTGTTTTTACCAATCAATCAAACAATAATAGTCCGTTCGCATCATGGCTTTTTATATTTTGCTAAGACCACTATGCAAATTATAAAAGTATTCACCTATTTTCCATCAACAAGCACAACCCTGAGATCCGACCTTAGCTTTTTTAATGGGTTTATAGTAAATTTATCACTGTTCAAAGGAGGGCTGTAAAAGGAATCCTGTTATCATGATCCAGCTAGCTTCCGGGTAATCGGCATCCATATAAGATTAGGAGAATTACTATGGAGAACGCAAAACAATCTTTAGTGCATCTGCTAGCATTAAGTCCGAGACAAAAAAGACGTACTCCTTATAATGATAAGGATCTTGAACACTTTCGAGAGCTCATTTTAGCTAAGCGAGATGAAGCGGTAGAAGAAATTAAGCATTTGAAAGCACAGCTAGAAAATAATGATAGAGATCATCTGGACGCCGACTCGGCCTATAGTTATCACCCCGCAGATTCAGCAACGGATGCTATGGAACGAGAAAGTACCTACCTGATGATTGATCGCCAGCAAAAACTTATTGGATATTTGGACAGAGCATTGGAAAGGATTGCCAATAAAACGTACGGTATTTGTCGAGTTACAGGTTACGCAATTGATCGGGAGAGATTAGAAGCTATACCTCATACCGAAATCTCTGTTGAAGCAAAAATAAGAGAACAACAAAGAGGGGGGAGATAATCGTAATGAACAGAACGGGATTATATTGTCGGAAAGATCGTGTGAGATTTTGTGGAATTGATGTGTGCTGCATTTTGATTATTCAGGCATTGCAGCACAAGAAGAATCCGTTAGAAGAATAGAACACTAGTAATAAAACGACGGATGTAAAAAAACCATCCCCTCGTGAGTCGGAAACTGAAGTCGAAGCTTTGTTGATAACTCTCCGGAAGCACAAACAAGGGTGCTCTACTGCCCGGGAGCGGTACGAAAGCTGCTAACCTCTTCTTGACACGAGGGGATGGTGTAAATCGTTGGCTAGTGACTTTAGTCAACTCTCGTAGACCCATATTTAAACATCATTTATATAATAAATATTTCTCCAAAGGTCAAGCAATATTTTTCTCCTCTCTTTC
>METF01000319.1:5421-5563 GCA_001771235.1 Candidatus Zhuqueibacterota bacterium RBG_16_48_16 | reverse complement strand
CGCCCTGCTTGTAAAGAATCCCGGCCAGGAGAAAAACCAGCTCGCGCCACTCGACAGCAAACAGCCTGTCGTTAGTGAAAAGGATGATCTCCTGCTCTTTTTCCCTTAGCCCGGCTATTTCGTATGCCGCAAGGTACTCCTG
>METF01000319.1:3920-5314 GCA_001771235.1 Candidatus Zhuqueibacterota bacterium RBG_16_48_16 | reverse complement strand
CTTTATCATTTTCAAATTCCTCTTTGATCTCGTCTGCCGCCCAACGGAGGCCGACCTGCCGCTGACGGCCCTGTGGGTTCAGGAACATGGCCAGCGCCAGCTTTTGCAGCAGCTTGCGGCACTGGCTCGCTTTCAGCCGTCCCTGGCGCTGCTCGCGCGAGCGCAACAGCCAGGTGACAATCGACTCGTACAGCTCGACCCGCTGCTCAGGCAGGCGATTCTCGTTCCAGTGCACCACAGCCAGGGCGGTCAGCATCACCGGCGTCTCAGCCATGCGGCGTATCTCGGCGCGGGCGCGTAAGGCCTCCCGTAATTCGTCGCAGTGCTTTTGCGATTTCTCCGGCGCTTCCGGATACAGTGCAGCACTCCAATGGGACAAAAATGACTGCATGGACGGCTCATCGAGAGGGGCGATTTCGATCAGAGAAAAGTCTGCCGGCACCGCCTCTCCTGTCAGCGCCGGCGGCCGTCCGGTAACCACCACCTGGCACTTTGGAAAAGTCTTGATCAGATTGTTCGCCAGTGAGCTGATCTCCCGTCTTGTCCGTTCATCCGGCGTTTCATCCAGCCCATCCAGCAAGATGATACATTGGCCTGCTTCAAGCTCCCGGCGAAAATCCTCCTTTGCCAGCTTCCAGATAAATTCCCGGCTCTGATCCTCGAGGAAGTTTAGCAGGCATTCCGGGCTATCGTTAAAAACCGGTGCATGTTGCGGATCCTGTTGTCTGTAATGCCGGATGAATTCTGCCAGCCGGCCAATGCGGACGAACACAGGCAGCGGCGGCAATTCGGGCAAGATAATGGCAACTCCCTGTTTAGAAGTCTTTTCGCCCAGCCATTTCTGGCACAGGGTAAAGGCTAGCAATCTCAAAAAGGTCGTCTTACCAGCGCCGGGCTCGCCCTTGATCACCAGGTGTTTTTCCTTCAGCGTCTCCTGCAAATCCACCTGCATCGGAGGCCATTCGGATTCCATATTCCTGGCGCCTCCGGATGATTTTGCTCCTCGAGCCAAAGGCGCCGATGTTTTCAGAGGGATATAGAGTTCATCGATACGAAACCGGTGCGCTTTGCCTTTGCCGGACACCAGCCCACGGATGTCGATGTAACTGGTTTCTTTTTTAAGATACCGGATATAATTAGCAAAATCGGCCGTTTGTCTGATGCGCTCGGCAGTCTTGGGAAACTTTTCAAAAAGGACACTCGTGAGTTGTTCTCTTACAAAATCGGCGAATTGTTCGACGCTTTCGTATTCGCAGCCCAACCCGATCTTTATAAATTTTTCTTTGAAGGCAAAAACCTGGCTAAATTGCTGCATCTCCTCCGCTGTCGATGGCATAAAAGGCTTCTTACAGAAGTAAAAGAGAATGCGCGGCACACCCCGCTTTTGCCAATGC
>METF01000319.1:3440-3877 GCA_001771235.1 Candidatus Zhuqueibacterota bacterium RBG_16_48_16 | reverse complement strand
TTCCTGTTTCTGTGCCAAATCGAGCCCACATAATGCCGACAAAAATATCATAATCTTTTATCTGCCGGTTAATGATTTCTTGCGGCCTGCCCATATCCGGGGCAACATGTGTTTTCCAGTCCAGCACTTCTAAGATGAATCCCAGTTGCTCACCCAGCATGCGGTTGAGCTGCGCGGCAACGGCATGCACCCTTTCCCGTTCAAGCCCAACATCGCCGGGTGAAGAGAGAAAAAGACGAATTTTGCTGATCTTTTTGGCATCCGTTGTCTTCATCCCTGCTCGCTCCTTATTAAAAGAGATTTTACTTTTTCGGCCCCTACAACTACCGCGAAAGTTTTACCAAAGCCCATAGCAGATTTTTCCTAAATACTGCTTTCGCGCTGCCTGTCCTGTTAGGGACATGATGTTTGTAGTGACCAACAAGTTAAAAGCCTCC
>METF01000319.1:0-2795 GCA_001771235.1 Candidatus Zhuqueibacterota bacterium RBG_16_48_16 | reverse complement strand
CTCGTCGAGAAATTAAAGGATAGAACATGACTCGCCTATTCAACCTCTCCAGTCTCCTCCTCTATGTGTATGTCGGTGTATGCGCTGCGCAACAGCTCACAATAACCGGCGACGTTCGGGACAAAAACAGCCACCAGGAAATTGCGGGGGTGAATGTTTTTGTCAAGAACAGCCAGGTCGGCACAACCACGGACGCGAACGGCAAATTCTCTTTGAAAATGACAGAGCCGCATGCCGAAACGGCCCTGGTCTTTCGCCACATCGCTTATGACGTGTGCGAGATAAAACTCGATTCCCTTCGTACTTTGAAGACGATCTACTTGCAGCCCAGGGTCATCCCGCTGCAAAATCTGCAGATCGAAGCCCGGCGCGAGGAGCTCAGCGGCATCGATAGAGACCTGCCCCAGGCGATCACCATCATGCGCTCGGAGAATTTCAGGAATCGCGGCTTTGTGGACGCCGCCGATTATTTGACCACCGATCAGAGCATCCAGGTCGAGGAGCAGATATCGGGCAAGAAAACCATCGGCATTCGCGGCAGCAATCCGGACGATGTGCTTATATTGTACAACGGCATCAAAATGAACACCGCCTTCGATAATACCTTTGACCTGTCCCTGGTCGATCTGGAGGACATCGAGCGGCTGGAAATCATCCGCGGCAGCCAGACCTCCATTTTCGGGGCTGGCGGTTTTGCCGGGGTGGTGAACATCGTTCCGAAAATCGAGCGCGATTATATGGTGCGATTTCAACAGCGGTTTGGCACCTACAATTCAGGCAACTGGGGGCTTGCGCTTTATAAAAACTTCAACAACATCCATCCCGCCTATAGCTATCGCAAAGGCGGCAGCAGCCGTGAATTCTCCGGTTCCTTTCCGGGACAGCAGCAGCTTTTGATCAACGATTCCGAGCATCATACGGCGAGCATCGACTATAGATTCAACGCCAACCTGCTGAGCGCTTCTTATATCCGCTCGAACCTGGGATACGACAATCAACGCTACCGCGAAAACATCGAGAACGTGAACCAGCTTTATTCGCTAAAATACAGCGGCGACATCTATCGATTTTCCGACTTCAATCTCACCGCCTCGAGACACCTGCTCGAAGAAGATCAGCATTTGAACGCCGGCAGTTTTTTCCAGGACGAATTCCTGAGCGAAAATATCGAAAGCAGATCGAATGACTATACCGTTGACAAAAAATGGCGGTTTTCGAGCTCGGAGTTTTTTCTCTCCTATCAGTTGGAGGATGCGTCGCTCAATTTTCACGATCAGCTCTATTTCCCCGAAGAGGATGAAACACTAACTTATAAAGAGCAGATGTCCCGCCGGCATCACGGTTTTCTGGCAATAGCAAAAATCTTCAACCAGCTCGATTCGCTTTTCATCCCTGTCTTCGACGTGGATTTTTGTGTCCGCAGCGATTATGTCACGGACAGCCGCAGCATGGATGGCCTGTCCACTGAAAAAGAGTGGGACCAGACCACGCTCAAATTTTCTTCAAATCTGGAAGGCCAGAGGGACAAGCTGGCCTATCACGGCTATCTCAATTACGGCAAGAACATTAAATTCCCGACCATGCTGCAGCAGGTCAGCGCAACGGTGAGACGGTCGCGGAACGATGAGACGGTGCAACTGGAGCCCGAGATAAGCACGGGGTACGACCTCGGCCTGGAGCTTTCCGGAGACACGCGCGGAGCCAGCAACCCACCCATCGATGGCTGGCAACTGTCGCTCTATTTGTTCAAAAATTACTATACCAACAAGCTCAGGTCATCCTACACGCCCGGCTTTCCCCTGGCTTTTTACGATAATGTTCTGGTGGCCGAGATCAGCGGCGTCGAAACCAAAACCGGTCTGTTTTTGGTAGATAAAAAGCTGGCGCTGGAATTGGGCTTTTCGAAATATGCCATTTCCGACAAGGCGGCCTTTCCGTTTAAATATGACATCAAGTTTACGGCAGATGCCAAAATAAATCACGAGGGCTATAATTTCCAGATCCATGCTTTTCATGAAGGGGAACAGGTCGGCTGGATCCGGGATTTTCGCGGTCGATTTAGTGAAGTCAGTCTGCCGAGCCATTTTAACCTGGACCTGCATCTGAAAAAGAATGTAGAGATCAAAAAATTGAAATTTTTGCTCAACGCCAGCATTCGCAACCTGCTCAATGAAGACGTCGAGCTGGTCGGCCTGGCATTACGGGATCGGCGCTACTATTTAACCATGGGAGTAGAGTATTGATGAAATTCTTCAAGCCTGTTCTCATCTCTTTGGGGGTGATCGTTTTCTTTTGTACCAAAAATCCGTTGTTCAAGGATAAAGAAATAACAGGAAATGCCGTTAAAGGCAAAGTAGCCCTGGAAGGCAGGCAATCGGCTGAAAACGTGTTTGTCTGGCTGGAGGGCTACAACGTCGGCACCTTCACCGGTCAAAACGGCGCTTTTCAGTTGGATCTTTCCACCTCATCGCAAAGCAGCGGCGGCATGTCCGGCCAATACAAGCTTTTTTTCTATGTGAACAACTATCAATTGGATTCGGCCAGCGTGGTGCTGGTCAATGGCAATATCCAGGCTTCGACTGGCGATCTCGATAACAACGGCGCATTGAAACAAACCGTACTGCTCAACAAAGCGCTGGATATCGATGTCGAGGTCACGCCTGCGGCCCTCTCTACCAGCTTCAGCGACAGCCTGCACATCACCGTGACGTTACAAGCCTATCCGGACAGTGTGCTCATTACCTCGAAAATCCGCGATGCGTTATACCTGGCGGCGGTCTTTATCAGGCAGAGCG
>METF01000318.1 GCA_001771235.1 Candidatus Zhuqueibacterota bacterium RBG_16_48_16 | reverse complement strand
GACCATACCAAAGCCGTAAAAAAGATAGCCGAGACTGAGGATGCGTAAACAGGTTCTGCCGATGGCGACCACATTTTCCTCGCTGGTGAACAGCTCCACGAAAAAGCCGGAGAACAGATTAAAGAGCACTCCCACGCCGCATAAAAAGATCACGTTGATCAGTCCGGACAGCCACACCGATTTTTCAGCCCGTTCCGGCTTGTGCGCGCCCAGGTTTTGTCCCACCAAAGTGGCCGCCGCATTGCTCATGCCCCAGGAGGGCAAAAGGGAAAAGATGACGATGCGAATGGCGATGGTATATCCGGCCAGGGCCTCACTGCCAAAAACAGCCACAATACGATACAGCCCTATCCAGCTCGAGGTGGCGATGACCAGTTGGCCGATCCCGCCCAGTGACAGGCGCAGAAGGCGTAATATGACCTTGATGTCGATTTTTATATCTGTTCTTTGGACGGTTATTCGCCCTTTGCGACCAAGCAAGGCAAATTGATATATCACAGCCGAACCGCGACCGATATTCGTCGCAATGGCCGCACCCTCGACGCCTAATTCGGGGAAGGGACCCAGGCCAAATATCAGACACGGATCCAGAATGCAGTTCAAAATGTTTGCCAGCCAAAGAACCCGCATGGCAATGGCGGCATCGCCGGCGGCGCGATAGACGGCATTGATGATGAAAATAAGCATGATGACGACATTGCCACGTAACATCACCGCCGTATAGCCCGAATAGGATTCAATAGTGTGTGTCGATGCACCCATAAGCTGCAGCAGACGTTGCGAGCCAATGATCCCGATGGCCATGATGGGCAGCGAAATAAAAATCCCGATTCCGATGGCCTGAACTGCGGCGATGGTGGCGCCGTGAGGATTTTTCTCGCCTATTCTGCGCGCCACGATGGCCGTTGTGGCCATGGACAGGCCAACGGCGATGGCATAGATAATCGTCATCATCGATTCGGTCAATCCGACTACGGCAACGGCGTCGGCGCCGAGTCTCGAGACAAAATAAATATCCACCACAGCGAAAACGGATTCCATCGCCATTTCCAGAACCATTGGAATCGAAAGTAACAGAATCGCCCGTCCGATGCTTCCGTCGGTAAAATCCTGCTCGGTTCCCTTGATGGCCTCGGCAATATCGCGGAGAATTTTTCGATTAGAATTTATAACCTATCCCTATTGTGCCCGCGGGTTCAAATCCCTTTGATTTATTTTCAGAATAAAATCCTTCCATCGCCATCACTCATCGAACAGAGTCGGATGCACCTTTGCCATGCATTGTTCCACTTTTTTCATCTTGCCCAAATTCCGCCATACTCTGGCGGCATTTTGATACTCTTCCAACTTTTCAAAAGTCTGGGCAATCTTTGTCTTGTTCCGGCCCCATTTGAGATACATTTCGAGAGCTTTTTGATAATCTTTTGCAAGGGAATAATGATCACCGGACTTGCTATATCTGCCAATTTTCTGGTAGAGCGAAGCCGATTTACCATAGTTTTCTGCAAAGGCGTAATAGTCCGCGGCCCTCTCCAGATAGTCATGCTCTTCCATAATCGGCGCAAGTCGCTCCCAATCCTCCTGGTACCTGAGGATACGCTCCACCTGGTAGATGTCGTTGTTTCTTAGAAAAAACTGCACCGCTTTGTCATAATCATCCGAGGGAGCAAAAATTGCATAATTTTCATTTGTTGCGTCCAGTTGTTTAACAATCCGGTTAAAATCATCCATTTTGCCGAGATGAAAGAGTTTTATGGCTGCGATTTCAGAGACGGTATTTTTGAGCTGCTCATATTCACTGGCGAATTCCTTTTCCAGTTTTGATATGTAATCCGGGCAATATTCAGTAATCATCTCCAGGTCATCCCAATATTTGTTATAGAGACAACATTTTTCCAGGTAGTAAAGTTTTTTCTGCCCAATTTCCTCATGAAAAGGAAAATAGCCAAGTACCTCTGCCCATTTTTCCATCTCGTCCTTGCGTGCATTCTGTTCAAAGTAAATATCCATCAATTGGAATAACGGCGATCTGCACGGATGAGGCTCCCACGAAATGACGTCGAATAGCCTGTATTCGAGCTCAGTATGGTTTAGAATCAAAAGCGCACCAAAATCGACAAGCCCGTGTTGAAGGCAATAAGCCGCCACCATATCCAGCGCTTCTTTTTGAAAGTAAAATGGCTCCAGGCACGCCAATGCTTTCTCCCTTTGCCCCATGTCAAGATAAGTAATCCCTTCCTGGAAGAAATCATTGATAGATTGAAAACACACGAGTGCCTGAGCATATTGTTTTTGGCTTTTAAATTGCCTGCCAATTTTTTCGATTTCGCTGCGACTCATTAGAAATGCCAATCTCTTTGCCCGTCGATAATGTTGCGCCGCGTCCTCCTCAGATTTTAAATAGCGAAGAAAGGCCGCTTTACCACTACCCGCTTTTTCATAAGCAAGTGCAGCCTGGTAAGGAAGGTTTTCAATATCATAATGGCGGGCTGCCCGCTGGTAGTCCTTTAATTTAAAGGCACATTCAGCGATATTGCGGTGATCATTGAGAATATGAAAGCGTATGAGTGCAGGAAAATAACGTCTTCTGGAAAGGTAATCCAGCGCTTCGGACTGGAGCTGCTCCTCATTGGCGCATTTTTTCAAAACTTTTACGGCATTATCAAAATCTTTTTCCTTTTCGTAAATCTTGAGCAAGCTGGCATAATCCTTTTTCCTGTAATAAAGCGGAACCAGCCGGTCCACCCGTTTGAGCCGCTTCCACAGCTTGATGGCCTGGTCCACATCCCCGGTTTTTTCGTATAGCCCGGCGGCTTTTTCTGTATCCCCCAGTTGCTTGAAAAGCCAAGCGGCACGATGGTTAATCCCGGCCCTCTCGTAATATTCCGCCGCAGCCTCTTTGTTTGACAAATGATTCAGGCTCACCTCAGCCGCCTGTTTGTATCGGCCCGCCTTCACCAGCATTTCCAAACCGCGGCTGTAGTCTTTTTGCTCAAGAAAGATGTCCGCCAGCTCGCCAAATCGCTCGTCTTTTTCCAGCAATTTCAGGTGGCAGCGAGAAGCGCTTTCCTTGTCTTTGACTTTTTTCCACAGGGCAAGTGCCTTATCGTAATGGCCGGACTTTTCATAATAGGATGCGGCTTTTTTCAACTCGCCGATCTTTTCAAAACTGCCTGCCGCCAGCATCAAGTCCTGCCTTTTTTCCGCATCATAAGCGCTGGCTTTTAAATGGAGACTCTCCTCACCGGCATTTTTATAGCACTCCATAGCGGCTTTGAAATAGTGGCGCTCGAAAAAATAGTGGCCCTGCTCCAACCACTCCTGCGGCGTGGAGATCACATTCCAGATATTGCCGATGTATTTGAGGTCATCGGTGCTGTAAATCATGTCGTGGACGGGATCGCTTCCCCAGATAAACGAAGGCTCCTTGCCGTCATAGATCAGCAAATCCCTTTGCGCACGGGTAATGGCGACGTAAAGCAGGTTGATCTCGTGGCGAATCCTGGCGATATGCACCTCCCTGTTGGTGTCCTTGAGGATGGCTTTCCAGACGTCCGCCGTGCCGATATCGCTGCCGAACTTCCACAGCAGAACAGTGTCGAATTCCAGCCCCTTGGCTTCGTTGATGGTGAAAACCAGCTCCGTTTCGAGCAGTCTTTTCAGCGTCTCTTTTTCCTGCTCGCTGCGCACCAGGATGGTTTTGCGCGCCCCGGTCATGCGGATGGCTTCCAGCATCCTGGGAGCTGTGAGATGATGCACCACCACCGGCGGCCGGCCTTTGTATTTCCAGTCCTCCTTCTGCTCCTCGGCGCTGGTGCCCAACAAAGATGCCTTTAATTCCAGCAGGATATTGGAAAGCTCCACGACGCTGCCGGAGCTGCGGAAATTCAGCTTTAAATAATGGATGTCCGGAATTTTAAGCTCGCGGTCGAAAAAATGCCGTTTCAATTCTTCCCAGCGAAAACCGCTCGGATTGATGATCTGCTTGGTGTCGCCGCTCAGCAAAAGGTTCACCGGGCTGCGAACGATGTAAAAAAGCAGATCGTGCTGCACGTCGGTCAGGTCCTGGACCTCATCGCACACCACCAGGCCGTAACGATGCTCGTCCGCCTCCCGCTCGCTGAGAAGATTCATGATTTCCCGCGTCAGGTCCAGCTCATCCCATAAACCTTCGCTGTCAAGCCGCTCCTGGTACCATTCGAAGATTTTATAGATCGCCAGGCGGTCCAATTGAAAATTGGGCGCCTTCTTGCGGCCAAGCGCTTCATAGTCTACAAAAGAGAGGTACTTTTTCTGCGTCAGCTCCCGCTCTTTTTGCAGCAAATCCACCGTCCTGTCCATAACCGTCAGCACGCGCTCACTTTGCGCATCGATAAAAGAGCGTATATTCCCGGCAAAAGTGAGCGTATTGGTCAGCAGGTATTTCTCGACGAATGTGTTCACCTTTTCCAGGGATTGCAGCCTGGCAAAGGTGAGAAACTGTTGCTGCAGGGCATTCAATAGCGCAGCGGAAAGGTGGTTCTTCCGGATGTTTTCGACGGCTTTTTTGAGAATGGCGATATTGATCTGCGGCAAAGCGCCTTTGATGATGGAACGAATCTCTTCCCAGATAAGCGGCGCGTCGTAACGCCGGGCCAGACTGTTCACCCGTATAATATCGCTGAATCGCTCGAAATCAACGTGATGTTCACGCGGAAACGGCCGGTGATAATTGGCCGCCACGGCAAGGCAATATTCCTGAAAAGTAAAAAAAGCAGGGTGATAGTATTCGTCTTTGAGCGGACTGGCATTGAGCAAGCTGTGGTATAGTTTTTCCGCGGCGTCTTTAAGGTAATGATTATAGGTGATGAACAGCTTTTTCTCCTTGGCCAGCGGCAATTTTAACAGGTAATAAATACCGAGCGTTGTTTTGCCGCTGCCTGCCGTGCCGGATACCAGCAGGGGCAGGGGTCTGGCTAATATCGCCTGCTGCTCGGGCGTGAGATGTAATGCCAGGTCGAAATCATCCTGGCGATAAGCCTCGATGCGGTTCCAGTCTTTTTCATCCAGGAAATGCCATTTCTGCGCCGCGGAATCATCGGCTGTTTTTTGGCTGATGCCCTCCTGGGTGAAATAGGATGCATCCAGCTCCTCCAGGGACGATTCACCCAACGATTCTTCTTCGTAAGGCTCAAAGTGGAGAAACGGAACGTTTTGAGGGATGCTGCGGCTTTTTGCCGGAACGTCATCATGGCCGGCAATGCCCCAGACATAGATCAGCGAATCCCGCGGCGCGGAATCATTGTTCCTTTCCTTTCCCAGGGTGAACAGAATGCGGTTGGCGCGATCCAGGCGCGCCTCAAAGACCGCCTTATGGCCGGCCAGGCTCCTGATCTTTTTGACCTTCAGGCCTCCGTCCCAATAGCCGATCTCCAGGTACTCAAATTTCTGCCGGACTTTATTGCGGTATTCCCCTGGCTGATTGATGAGAAACTTTTTAAAAGAATCGTTTATCAGAACTTTCATGAGGTCAGACCATATTTCTATCGAATTTCCCTGACATCCCTGGTACGCCCGGCTTTACTATCGGCTAATCCTTTTTCGATTATTTGACGAACATAAATTTCGCGTATGAGATCATCCCTTATGGAGTTCTCTGGCATTTTATCGATAAGCTTATGGGCCTCATCTTTTTTAATAACGGTCGTCATAACATCCTCCAAACCAATTAATTGAGAAAATATACATCAATTTTAGTATGATTTCAAACAGAACTTTTTATAAGTTAATCTCATAGAATGGGTGAATAATTTGAATTGCCAGGAGGAGACATGAGCAAAAATGCCG
>METF01000317.1:5871-6722 GCA_001771235.1 Candidatus Zhuqueibacterota bacterium RBG_16_48_16 | reverse complement strand
TGTGGCCGTTGGGTTCGCCCAGGAATTCCTCATATAATTTTTTCACCGCCGGATTCTCGTGCGATTTCCTGATCGCCAGGCCGCGATCCGCTTTGTAAATCGCTTCGGCACGTTTTTGCCGGATTTCCGCCGACGTCGGGATGGGCTGGCCGCCGCCGCCGATGCAGCCGCCGGGACAGGCCATGATCTCGACAAAGTGATAATCCGCTTCGCCTTTGGAAATCTTTTCCATCAACGCCCTGGCATTGGCCAGGCCATTGGCGACCGCGGCTTTGATCACAGTGCCGTCCAAGACGATTTCTGCTTCACGAATACCTTCCATGCCCCGAACGGCATGGATCTCGATATTGTCCAATGGTTTTTTCGTCACCACTTCGTACACAGTTCTCAGGGCGGCTTCCATCACGCCGCCGGTATTGCCAAAGATGACGGCGGCGCCGGTCGAAATGCCCAGCGGCTCGTCGTATTTTTCGTCCGGCAGCTCCGGCAGGTTGATGCCGACCTGTTTCATCATCACCGCCGCTTCGCGGGTCGTCAGCACGGCATCCACGTCCCGGAAACCACTCGATTGCATTTCCGGGCGCTGGCTCTCGTATTTCTTGGCCGTACACGGCATCACCGAAACGACATAGACATCTTTTGGATCGACGCCTTCCTTCTCCGCATAATAGGTTTTGGCCAATGCGCCAAACATCTGCTGCGGCGATTTACACGAAGAAACATGGGGCAGCAAATCCGGGTAATAATGCTCGATAAAGTTGATCCAGCCGGGACTGCACGATGTCAACAGTGGCAGCGCGCCGCCGTTTTGCAGTCTGCCCAGCAGCTCGTAACCCTCCTCGATGATGGTC
>METF01000317.1:5466-5841 GCA_001771235.1 Candidatus Zhuqueibacterota bacterium RBG_16_48_16 | reverse complement strand
TTGTCAAATCCAAGCCTGCGGAAGGCCGCGACCAGCTTGTCGGTGACCAGGCTGCCGGCCGGCAAGCCGAATTCTTCGCCGATCGATGCCCGGACGGCCGGGGCTGTCTGAACCACCACGTGTTTGTCCGGATCGTCAAGGGCCTGCCACACCCGGTCGATGTGGCTTGCTTCGTACAATGCTCCCACCGGACAGCGGTCGATGCACTGGCCGCAAGCAACGCAGGCAATTTCCGAAATGCCTTTGCCGAAGGGCGTATCGACCCAGACGTCGTAGCCGCGGCCCTGCAGACCGATGGCGCTGACGCTCTGCACCAGCTCGCAGGTCTGCACGCAGCGGCGACACAGGATGCATTTTGACGGGTCACGGACGATG
>METF01000317.1:2299-5440 GCA_001771235.1 Candidatus Zhuqueibacterota bacterium RBG_16_48_16 | reverse complement strand
TTTTCTTTCCCTGTATTCAAAGCTGATCTCGCGAATGCCGAGCTGATCGGCGACATCCTGCAATTCGCAATAGCCGTTGCGCACGCATTCGGTGCATTTCATCGGATGGCGGGAGAGCAGCAGCTCCAGCGCCATCTTTCTCGCATCGCGCACCTTTTTGTTCATGGTCGAAACGTTCATGCCGTCCCGGCACTTCCAGGAACAGGCCGTCCGCAGCAGCCGGTCGCCTTCCACCTCGACGACGCAAAGACGACATGCCGATACTGGCGGCAGATCCGGATGGTAGCACAGTCTCGGTATTTTAACATTGATCTTTTCAGCGGCATCCAGAATTGTCGTTCCTTCCGGGACGTTGACTTTTTGTCCGTCTATGGTCACTGTTATCGTTGCCAACGTGCACTCCTTTTGCTAAAATAGGTCATGTTATCGGTATCAATCCATTTATTTGCCACAAAGTCTCAAAGGCGCGAAGGTTCACAAAGAACTTTTTCGCCTCTTGGCGGATAAGAAATTACATTACCTTGAAGATCAGCATCAAGGAACAAGAAGCTTTGTCAAAACGACTTTTTCGTGCTCCTTTGTGGCTTGGCCTCTCTGTGGCTAAATTACTTTTATCCATCGAAAGATCAGGCTATTGCCAGGTCATTCTCTGCCATGGCGTATTTTGTATCGACCATGGCACAGCCGCCGTTGCTGATATGGTTGACGAACTCATTCCTGAAATATTTTAAGCAGCCGAGAATGGGTATCGGCGCCGCCTGTCCCAGGCCGCAAAAAGCGCCGCTCATCATGGTAGTGGCAAGACGCTCGATCAGCTCGATGTCGCCCATTTTGCCGCGGCCGTCCGATATTTTTTCCAGCAATTCCAGCAGCCTGCCGGTTCCTTCACGGCACAGGGTGCACTTGCCGCATGATTCGTGGTTGAAAAATTCGACAAAGCATTTCACCAGATCGATGACGCATTGGGAGTCGTCTACGACGAGAATGGCGCCGGAGCCGAGACCGGCATCGACTTTTCTCAATGTATCCGCTGCCAGTGGAATATCCAGGTGCTCAGCGGTGAGGATGCCGCCGGTAGTGCCACCCATCTGGGCCAGCAGAAATCCTTTTCCACCGGGAATGCCATGCCCGATGTCATAGATAATCTCTCGCAGGGTGATGCCCATGGGCACTTCGATCAGGCCGGGATTGTTGATGTTGCCGACCAGGGTGAACACTTTGGTGCCGGGACAGGCATCGGTTCCAAGCGCCCGGTACCATGCGGCGCCTCTAAGTATAATTTGCGGGATATTGGCCAGCGTCTCCACATTGTTGACGATGGTCGGCTTGCCCCACAATCCCACCGACGGCGGAAACGGCGGCTTGTCTCTCGGCTCGCCGCGCTTTCCTTCGATGGATTCGATGAGGGCGGTTTCTTCGCCGCATATGTATGCGCCGGCGCCTTCGCGGATTTCGATATCAAAGCTGAAACCGGAATCAAAAATATTTTCGCCGAGCAGGCCGTGTTGCCGCGCCTGGTCGATGGCGCGCCGCATTCTGCCGATGGACATCAGGTATTCGCCGCGAATGTAGACAAAGCCTTCGGAAGCGCCCACGGCATAGCCCGCCAATGCCATCCCTTCGATGATGGCATGCGGATCGCCTTCCAAAATCAGCCGGTCCTTGAAGGTACCGGGTTCGCCTTCGTCCGCATTGCAGATGATATACTTTTGTTCCGCTTTTTCCTTTGCCGCAAATTCCCATTTCAGTCCGGACGGGAAAAAGGCGCCGCCACGGCCCTGGATCTTTGACTCTTTCACCTGCTGAAGAACCTGCTCCGGCGACATGGCCGTCAACGCCTTGCCAAGCGCTTCGTAACCATCATGGGCGATGTATTCTTCGATGCTTTCGGGATCGATGATCCCGGCATTTCTCAGAACGACGCGAACCTGCTTGCTGAAACGCGGCGGCACTGCTGCGTAAGCGACTCTTTTCCCCTCGATAAACTCGGTCAACCACAACCGCTCGACAACACGGCCCTTGATAATGTGTTCTGAGACAATATCGGCGACATCTTCAACTGTCACACCCGCATAATAAACCGCGTCGGGATAGACCACGAGCACGACGCCTTTGTTATAGATGCCCAGGCTTCCGGTTTCCACGACTCTGACTTCGTTCGTCAGGCCGGCGAGCGACAAGCTGCGAACAAGGGCATCCTTGACCGTGCGCGCTCCCTGCGAGATGGTGTGAGCATCCATGGCGATCAGAATATGAGCTCTATGCATGTGATCTCCCTTTCATCTTGTAGTCCTTCAGGATGGCCATGGCTTTTTCCGGGGTCAGGTTTCCGTACACTTCATCATCGATCATCATGACCGGGGCGACGGCGCACAAGCCCAGGCAACTGGTAAATTCCAGGGTAAAAGTTCCGCAGGGGGTCGTTTCGCCGGTTTCGACGCCGAGGTATTCTTTGATCTTGTTCAGCACTTGTTTTGAGCCGTTCACATGGCAGGGCGCGTTGTTGCAGCATCGAACGATGTGCCGGCCTTTCGGCTTGGTGGTGAACAAGCTGTAAAAAGTCGCTACGCCGTAAATTTCCGCAAGCGGGATATTGGTTGTCCTGGCCACGCCGGTCAAGACATCCTCGGAAAGATGGCCAAATTCTTTTTGTACATCTTTGAGAATATATATGAGCGGCGTCTTGATATCCTTGTAGGCCGCCACGATCTTTTCTACTTTGGCCAATTCAGCCATCGGGTCCTCCTTCTCTCTTTCGATTCCTTTATTCGCTAATGTGATATGAACACAAAATCGCCGACGATTCGGTCATTCCTGATATGATCCTGGATAATTCTCCTGGCGGCCGCTTCATTGACTTTGCCATAAGTGACCACGGGTTTGCCGGCTTCGAAAATCTGCACCAGCGGCTCCTGGTCGCAATAGCCCAGGCAGCCGGTCTGGGTGATGACCGTGTTTTTGATGGCCTGCTTGTTCATCTCGTCGAGGATCGCCGACATCACGCTTCTCGCACCCGCGGCGATGCCGCAGGTGCCCATGGCCACGACGATACGAAATTTCGCATTCTCCTCTCTGGCAGCCAGGTCTTGTTTAGCTTTTTCCCTGACGGCACGTAAATCCGCTAGCGTTTTCACAAATTCC
>METF01000317.1:0-2115 GCA_001771235.1 Candidatus Zhuqueibacterota bacterium RBG_16_48_16 | reverse complement strand
GCAGCCAAAACGAATCGAAGCGGAACAAGCCGGAGTCGGTTTTATGTAGATAATAAAAATGCACATCCAGGTTGCCGATCATGGTATTGACCAGCGTCACTGCACAATTTCCCAGCGGCATCCGATTGATGTGATTCAATTCCATGGTCACGCTCACCTGTGTGCCCTTGCCGATGGCGGATGTGAGCTCCACATCGCCGCCGCACTGGCTGGCAACCTGCCGCAGCAGGGCCAGGCCCATACCCACCGACCGCGTCTTCCTCGAAGTGACAAAGGGGTCCAGGGCCAATTCAATCATTTCGGCGGACATGCCTTTGCCGTTATCGCGAACGATGAATTGCAGTCGGTTCTCTTTCTCACTCTCCCGAATGCAAAGGATTACCCTGGAGGCATTGGCCTCAATGGAATTCATCAGCAAATCCAGGATATGCAGAGATAGCTCTCTCATTCATCGTTTCTTTCATAAAGTGTCGCTTCAAGAACCTCTTGCGCTGGTTCTCTTACTGAAATCCTGCGGCCCCCATCGCCTTTCAAAGCTGCTTTTAATTCGACAAAAGACGCCTCTGCGGCATAGATGTATGTATATCTTGAGCCGATCCGGTCGACATCGTGCGCATCCGAATCGGTCACAATCGGATATCCGCTGTTTTTAATGTGCTCCATTTGCAGAGTCTCCAGGTTTTTTACCTCCTGGATTTCCAGGGCATCGATGGCCGCATTTTGCGGCACAAAGCCAAAAGCCTTCAACAGGCTGCAGCTTTTTCTATCGATGTGCGCCGGGATGACAATCCCACCCAACTCTCGGGCCTTGGCGGCAACGCTATCAAAAGGATGTCTTGTGGAGAATGCCAGCAGTTTTTCGCATTTTCCCAACACGTGTTCGTTCTCGTCGCAGATAATTTGCGGCCCGAAAAAGGACTCATCGTTTACACCTTCAGGCAATCCTGCCTGGATGAACTCCTGGAACCGCATCACCCGATCCACATCCTCAAACAAACACAACACATGCGCCTCTTCTTTTGTCGATACTTCCATACCGGCGATTACCGTCAGCGGCCAATTTCGCGCCGCACCGATCACCGCGGCAACATTATCCGCCGCATTATGATCGGTAATGGCGATCATATCCAGCCCTTCACTTACTGCTTTATGGACGATGTCCTTAGGACCCATGGACAATTCTGCGCACGACGATAGAACAGTGTGTATATGCAAATCCACTTTAAGCCACCTTAGCATTCAGGCGCTTCCTTTGATTCCCAGCCCGTATAGTCTGCCGGATATTTCAAAAGCCGGTAATTCTGACTGAAATAACGGAACGTTCTTGTCGCGCGCTTTGGCCAAAGTCTCGTCGTCCGGCATCATGCCGCCGGCTAAAATGGCGCCTGCCAATGTTTTAAAGTAAACTATCGCGATCACATTCTGATGGTTTTGGTTGGTAATCCACAGTCCGCCTTTCACGGCGCAGGCCATGACATCGCTCAGGATATCCGAAGCATAAGCCACTTTTACCTCAATATCAAGGCTGCCTTCACCACTCAGGATCTTCAGGCCGAGTTTGTCGATTATATCACGCAAAATCATCTTTTTTTCCTTTACAAGAGAAAAGTCCATTGCCATTATGACTTTAAACAATCACTTTAGAAGAATACTTTTTGCCAGGTCTCTCAATTGATTTTTATCGCACCGGAAAAATGACTTTAAAGGTAGAGCCTTCATTCACCGCGCTGGTGACCTCAAAATAGGCCTGATGCTCCTCGGCAATCTTTTTCGCGATGGCAAGTCCCAGGCCGGTGCCTGAAATCTTTTTGAGTATGGCATTTTCGGCCCGGAAAAATTCACTGAATATTTTTTTCTGATCTTCCTCACCAATGCCGATACCCGTATCGGTCACGCTGACGGCTACATGGTTCTTATCCTTTTGCAGATCGATGGATACGCTGCCACTACCCGGTGTGTATTTGATGGCATTTGCGATCAGGTTCGAAAACAGTCTCGACAGATCATCACGGTTTCCGAGTATGTTCACCGGATCGCTGACAAGCCGGTAATTGTAGACAAGGCCTTTTTCATCAGCCAAGGGCCGGTAAAAGTCAAGAACATCACCTAGCACGC
>METF01000316.1:385-5633 GCA_001771235.1 Candidatus Zhuqueibacterota bacterium RBG_16_48_16 | reverse complement strand
TCTTTCATTTTGATGATGTTTTCAAGTAATCCACTGGCAGCCAACGTTTCTTCCAAAACAGTATAGAACTCGATCATCGTATCTTCCAGGTTAGCCGTTATGACGAATTGTGCGCCCGGTTTTGCCACCCGATAACATTCGGCAAGCGTCTGCCTGATATCCTGAACGTTGTTGATGCCATTGTTCGAGACAATCAGATCGAAAAAATTGTCAACGAACGGCAGGTGCTCGCCGACGCCCCTGATGACCTCGACGTTTTCTATGTCATATTTTTTGATTTTTAGCTGTGCTCTTTCTAAGGCTCTTGCCCATGGATCGATACCAAAAACCTTGCTCGAAGTGCCCAATCTCTGGGCGACCTCGATAAGCGGAAATCCGAGTCCGCAGCCAATATCCAGGGCGTTGATCCGTGGCTTGAGCTTAATGGTGTCCAGCAACCTCAATCCAAAAGGTGCGGACCATAAAGGGAGCTCATCGATCACGGATACCAGCTCAAAGTCATCGGTGCTAAAGCTGTGGGTCAGGTAGTTTTTCATGTTTCATTTTAAATATACAATTTTTACCGTACTTGTGAAATCCTCGACCTCAAATTTACACAAATACAAGCCGCTCGCTACATCCCGGCCATCGCTATCTTTGGCGTCCCAAATCACTTTGGCAGAACCGGCGCTCACCCGGCCGTCCTGCAAAACCCGGACTCTTGCTCCCATGATATCATAAACGGATATGGTGACCTTTGCATCAAAAGGAAGATTATACGTGATGTTCGTGGATGAATTAAACGGATTGGGATAGGCCGGATACAAGCCAAACCCATTCGGCGCATTATCTCGTTTTTCCGGAGGGACATTTGTCGTTGTTGACAGGCTCACCTGGTCAAAGCTGGCCTCGCAGACCGCCCCGTCGTTATGAGCAGTGACAATCAGACCGGCGTAAACCGGGTCTTGCATAACAATTGTTACCGCGTCAATGCGGCGCCAGGATGTGCCATCAGAGGAGTCGTAACCGGTCAGCACATTTCCCTTTCGTACCAGCTTCACCCAGTAAGGCACGCCGGCCGGTGTTCCTGCGGTGTGCGTCGAGGAGCCGTTCTGTTGGACACGTCTCTGAAACGCCAAGCCATTTGCGGCAGAGACAATCGTCATGGCGTGATTCGACACGGATGACAGGCTGTTTCGGATCATAACGCCTGCCTTCGCCCAGGGATCGGTGTCGCCGAGCGTTAAAACTCTGGCTGTGATCTCCATATCTCCCTGTACTTCCTGGTAGACGAAATGAAATTCGTCGTTATTACCCCAAATATCCTGGCCGGACGCCTTTACGATAAACGTGCCCTTTCGCATGGCTGCCTCACCTGTCGTTCCTGTCTGACCAATATCCCTGTCCAGCCACGGCGACGCTAAAGGCTGCAATGCGTAAGCAATATCGATATAGTTTAAATTAAAGCCGCCGGCGTCAACATAGAACTTGAGTTTTTGAGAACCAGCAGGCAGGCTGATATTCGACAAGTTCTTTTCCCGCCAATTCAGTTTCCCGCCTGTGGACGGTATCTGAACCAAGCCGGTGATATCTTTTCCGTCCAACTCCAGATGGCACGTGCCGGTGGTTACGGAGGACGTAATCCTGAGATGAATATCAAAAGAATCCGTCTCGGCAATGTCCACACTATAATCCAGCCACTCGCCCGGCTCGAGCCAACCGACATAATATCCGCCATTGTTATCAACGGTAAGACCGATATCCACGCCGTCCCAGCGGTACTGCCCGCCCTGGTTTTCAGGATCGTGATCGGAATATCCTAGTCCCTCTCCACCGCCGTCATAGTTTTCTGCTGCAATTAACGCCGGCAATTGAACGGGCGTCGCGAAAAACGGGCCGGCCGCCGGGGCCAGGTAAACGTAAATCGGAGTCGACGCCGCCGAAATCCCGGAATCGTCCGTTGCGTAGGCCACGATCTGGTACACTCCGGGCGTTTCCGGCTTCCATACGATTGACCAGCTATTTATGGAATTTTCAATCCGGCCAATTTCCTGGCCGTTGGCGGTAAACGTGACGCGGACCACCTGGCCATCCGAATCCCTCGCTTGAACACCGAGATCGATTTGTTGCGGAAGCTGAAAAACGGAACTGTCGGCAGGAGTGATCATATTAATCTGCGGTATTTCCCCGGGCGCATTTCTGTGCCACAGACGGATCATAACAACGCCGTGAGAAGGAACGGTCGCTGAATAAAGGCTTTGGAAATAACCGACATCCTGCTTTTTCCACAAATCCCGCGCCAAAAGAACATCGTCTTTGTCAAATCCAATCTCGTCCCAGGAAAGGGTCATGTACTTTTCCGATCCGCTTCTGTTGAACAAAATCACGGCATAGCTGCTGTCCTTCATCGGCTTGGACCAGACTTCATAATCGCCGTCATCCCTGATCTTGCTCCCCTGAATTCCCAGCGAATCCTGGTCGACGGCGATCACTTCTTTGTTTGTCAGAATATCTATCACCTCCGGCCGCATATTGCGAAGGTCGTTGCCGGCCATCAACGGGGCGGCAAGCAAACACCACAAGCTGAAATGGGCCCTGTTTTCATCCGGCGTCAAATTGCCGTTGCCCACTTCCAGCATATCCGGGTCGTTCCAGCCTCCCGGTCCCGCGTATTGTTCCAGACCGACCTGCCGGTCGAGAAGATCGGTAAAACTTTGCCAGGTCGCCTGGATATCGCCTGTGGTTCGCCACAGGTGGCCGATGCCCTGCGCCCATAACCAGGGCTGGGTTGAACCCCATTCGCAAATGCTGAAAACAATGGGCCGGCCGGCACGCTCCAGGGCGTCGCGCATGGTTTTATACGACGTCCGGGAATCCAGTCCGTCCGAGTAGCACCAGTCATACTTTAGATAATCGACACCCCAGGCGGCATAGCTTTCGGCGTCCTTGTCCTCATAATTATGGCTGCCAGGACGCCCCTGGCAGGTCAGCGTTCCGGCGCAGGAGTACAAGCCGAATTTCAGTCCGAGGGAATGAACATAATCGGCCAATGCTTTCATGCCCGACGGAAACCGCTGGGGATCGGCGATGATGTATCCGTTCGCATCGCGGCTTGTTTGCCAGCAGTCGTCGATGACAATGTATTGGTACCCGGCGTCTTTCATGCCGCTGGAAACCATGGCATTGGCCATCTGCTTAATGGTATTTTCGCTGACGTCGCAGTAAAAATAATTCCAACTGTTCCAACCCATAGGCGGCGTCAGGGCGAGGTTGTCGAATTGTTGCGGATAAGAAATGTGAGCGGAGAGCAGAAAGATCAAAAAGACGGTAAAAATGTTTTTCATGTCAGACTCTCAAAAAGATGATGGATAGCATGAATTAAAGAAATGAGTTTTGTCAGGAAGAAATTAAAGCTTTCGACTCACTTTTGCAAGCCTGCTTTTTGTTTTAGAGAGAGAATGAAGGGAATTGAGCGGTCTTTTATCTGGCGGGGTTCGGAGTTCTAACTTTAGCTTGCTTGGGGGGATGGGGCGCGCGAAAGCGTGAACACCGAATATAACACCTGTTAGTGAATCAATTTCTGGCTGAATCGCTCAATTTAGGTTTTAGATGCTATTAAGTTAATGAGGTTAAGATGTGGTGGTGACCATCTTTCTACCAAGGTTGCAAAGACAAAAATAAGGCTCTCTATCTCCAAGCAGAAGCTGTAAGTCCTGATTCATTGCAGCACCATGAACAAAAAGCCCGGGCAACCAGCAATCGTCACGGCTTTTGCGCCACGCCTTTGAAAAATGTATAACAAAAGGTTCCTCCGCCTTGCGCTGTCCGGTACAAATCTTTAATTCCTTTATCCATGATTTCGCTGCTTGTAAGATTTTCCGAAATGGCGATGTCCCTGATGCCCTCGATCATGGCAGTGAACGTGTTTCTTGTAAAACCGTTAACCAGGTCGGGGAGACTGTCATCGACGTAAACCATGCGCGGGGAGATGTTGATCCGATGAAATCCGCCGGCCTTTAATAAAGGATAGAGCTTTCTGCCAATATTCGCATCGCCGCCGTTTCGTTTCTGAATAGCAACCTGGCACTGGATTGCTTTTTGAGCTTCTACGCTCTCTGGGTGAAAATAAGCTGAGCCATGATCGCCTTCAATGACCATAATCGTTCCGTTGGCTTTTAAAACACGCTTGAGTTCTGTCAATGCTTCCGGTGGATTGGCGAGGTGCTCCAAAACAAAACAAACGAAAACATGATCAAAGTAATTATTCTCAAATGGCAGTTCATAAATATCTGCCTGTCGAAAAGCGACATTTTTTATCCCCAAAGTTGAGATCAGCTTCTCGGCCTGGGTAATAGTGTCCTGGGATATGTCTATTGAAATGAAATGCGATTCAGCGTTCCTGGGTGCTATTATTTTGGTTTGGGCGCCAACGCCACAACCGGCTTCAAGAATCATCGAGCCGCGTTCCCAGACAGAATCGTGATGTAAAAGTGCATCGAGTGCATTGGCCTGGTCGTTGAGTCGGACGGCTTCTCTTTGTGTATATCCGTGAGTGTATTCCTGCATGGTCATTCCGATTGGATTGACTTGTGAGATCGGCTAGCCGATTCAAAAAGGTAATTCATCACCATCGTCCGGAGCGGTGTCCTTCAAGCGCTTTTCAAATTCTTCAAACTCTTTATCCTCTTCCGCCTGGCATTTCTGTAAGACGGAAAGCGAAACCGGACTGGCCGAAACGAATTCTTTTACAGAGTCGATGAGAACCATTTCGCCTGCTTTTTCATCTTCCGACCAACAGCATGAAGTGCCTGATTCACACCAGGGACGCTGAAAGCATCCGGGGCAATAACCTGAACAGCCATCAAGATGCCAGCCGCCTTCTGTGAGCAATTCAAACTCTTCCTCAAGGATTTCATAGAGATGCCAATAGATCAAGCGCGGTGGGACATCATTCACAAATGAAAGGCCCATGCCGAGTTTGTCCAAATGGTCAATCAATTTTTGCAGCTCAGGCATTAATTTTTCGTCGTTCAAATCCTCCGGCTTGATCGGATTGTAATCTGATGGAAACCGATCTTTGAGTTTCATACGAACAGGCAATCCCTTCATCCATCGCTCAAAACGATACCAGTCATCATCGGGTGAAATACCCGGATGAATAGGCGGAAAGAGATAACCGTCGGCTTCCATTTTTTTGCGGTCGCCACATTCAATGTATTTGTCCGCCCACTCCAAGAGGTCACGCAAGCACATGTTTTCTCTTTCAAGA
>METF01000316.1:0-303 GCA_001771235.1 Candidatus Zhuqueibacterota bacterium RBG_16_48_16 | reverse complement strand
GAGAATATCAATATTTTGGTTGTGCATAGGCTCACCCGTTTGATTAAATAGGTTCTCGTAACTTTCCAGCCACCAAGAGTAAAAAACCTGGTCTCAACAATCCATAATGCAAATCCTTGGCGACCGGATCATTCATTACCGGTTCCTTTAAGGACTTGCCAGTGTCCGCCTTTAGCCGGTCCTACACGCGTAATCACGCCCTTTTTCTTTAACTTGTCCAGATTGTTTTCAACGGCGGTTGTCCCGATGCCAATTTTTTCGGATAGTTCCTGGATGGTAGTGAATGAATTCTCACTGATTTCG
>METF01000315.1:13133-17933 GCA_001771235.1 Candidatus Zhuqueibacterota bacterium RBG_16_48_16 | reverse complement strand
GCCGCCGGTGCCGCCTCCGGCAAAAAGATAAACCTTTCTGTTTTTCTTTTCATCTAACAAAGCTGCTTCGCGAATTACCAGTGATATTGCAATGCCACAAGGGCAAAATTATTTGATGACAAAATAATTAAACAATCATTTTTGCTCTTCAGAAGAGCAAAGAGGGTTAAGCAGGGAGATGTCAACTCCGTGCCTGCTCCGTGTGCTCTGTGTCTCCTTGTAAAAAAGTTACTGCAATCGCTTAGTCTATCATTTCATAATTTCATATAGTGTTCTAGTTCGTAGTTCAAGCTTTAGCTTGCTAACCAGCCTAAAGGCTGAACTACAAACCTCAACAAACTGACAGCTAATTGTGAAATGCAGCACCTAGGGTACTGTTTTATCCTGTTCATCTTGTTCATCCTGTCGAAAAAATATGTCATTACGAAAATCTGGCCAAACGGTCTTTATAGGTGGACCAGCCAAAATAATTGGCATAAGCCTTTTGTCCTTGCGATGATATATTGAGCAAAAGTCCGATGGCGGCTATGTGTGTAACATGTGATGAGCCGCCATAGCTGAAAAACGGCATGGGAATACCGGTGGTTGGCAAAAGCCCGAGTGAAACGGCGATATTGATCAACGCATAACAACCGATGCACACGGTAATCCCTCCGGCAAGGAGCAAGCCGTAGCCATCCGGCGCCTGCCTGGCAATGATGATGCCTCGCCTGATCAAAAGACAAAAGAGAACAAGAACGAGGATGGCGCCCAAAAATCCGGCTTCTTCTCCGAGAATAGAAAAAATGAAATCCTTATGCGCCTCCGGCAAAAATTCATATTTCTGTCTGCTGTTGCCGATGCCCTGGCCGATAAGACCGCCTTGCGCCAAACTAATGAGCGATTGTTTCACCTGCCAGACCGGCTCTACGTTGTGTACTATGCTATTGAGAAAATCGACGACGCGCTTTTGTTGGTAAGGCGTCCGCATCATGTAGGCAAAGCCGACGGTGGCGATTGACGAACTTATGGCAAGCAAATAACTGCTGCGTGCTTCGGCAAAGTAAAACATCAACAGCCCGATGAGCATGATGATCAGCGCCGTACCCAGGTCTTTTTCCAGCGCCACCGGCAAGGCGACGGCGGCTACCAGCAAAAGCAGCTTCAAGTAGCCGCCGCTGAATTTTTTGAGCAAGCCTTGTTTTTCCTTTAGCACTCTCGCCAACAGCAAGATCAACGCATAACGGGAAAAATCCGACGGCTGAAAAATCACCGGCCCGATCCTCAGCCATCTCCAGGAGCCATTCGCCTCAAAAGCGGGCGGAATTCTAAATAATAAAACAAACAGCATCAACAGGGACAGGCCATAGAAAATTGGTGACAATCCCAGCCAAAACTGGTAGGGAACTATCGCGGCAATGAACATCAACATGAATCCGACAGCGATGCGGATGAGATGGTTCTGCAAAAAATATTCGCTGTTATTTTCTTTCGTCTCCGCCGTGTAAGAGCTGGCAGAATACATCACGGCTGTTCCGATAATCATCAGGACAAGGACGATCAGGAGCAGCCAAATATCGACTTGTGGAATATGTAATAAACGATCCTTTTTCATCACATCTATCTGATCTTAAATGTCGTAAGCGAAAGCAAGGCCAGCAGGATTCCGGCGATCCAAAAGCGCACAACCACCTTTGATTCGTGCCAGCCAAGCAATTCGAAATGGTGGTGAATGGGCGCCATTTTAAAAACTCTTTTTCCCGTTCTCTTGAAAACAAAAACCTGAATAATGACCGAAAGGCTTTCTACCACGAAAATGCCGCAAATCAATAACAGCAGCAGCTCCTTTTTGACCAGAACAGCCACGGTGCCGATGGCGCCGCCCAATGCCAGTGCGCCGGTATCGCCCATAAAAACCTCGGCAGGATAGCAGTTGAAGTAAAGAAAGCCAAGCGAGGCGCCAAAGAGGGCCGCGCAAAAAATGGCTAATTCACCCGCACCGGGTAAATAAATAATGTTAAGATAATCGGAAAAGTCCACACGGCCACTGACGTAGGCGATAAAGGCAAAGGCAACCGCCGCAATGGCACTCTGGCCGATGAGCAGCCCGTCTAATCCGTCCGTCAGGTTGCTGCCGTTGGACATAGCGGTGATGACGAATGCAACCACGGCGATGTAAAACACGCCAAATTGCAGCTCATAATTCTTAAAGAACGGCAATGTAGTTGAAGACCTGGCCCACTCAACAACCGGGAAAAAATAAATTATTGCGCCGACGAGCAGGCCCAATGTTATTTGGCCGGCTAATTTATAGCGGCCAACGAGTCCTTTAGGCACCTTTTTTATGATTTTTAAATAGTCGTCGAATATTCCTATGAGCGAGAGCCAGATCGTCGCCAGGAGGACGATCCATACAAACTGCTCGAGAATCCTGGCAAAAAGCAGGGTGGGGACGACCACACTGACAAGAATGATCACTCCTCCCATGCTTGGCGTGCCTTTTTTGCTCAGATGCGTTTGCGGGCCGTCGCTTCGTATCTCTTCGCCA
Source organism: Candidatus Zhuqueibacterota bacterium RBG_16_48_16 (assembly GCA_001771235.1). Lineage (GTDB taxonomy): Bacteria > Zhuqueibacterota > Zhuqueibacteria > Residuimicrobiales > Sediminimicrobiaceae > Sediminimicrobium. The sequence goes on along the minus strand of METF01000315.1, from coordinate 15,406 downwards.
ATCTGGTGGCTTTTTAATTTTTTAATGATGAAAGGCCCGATCAGCCAGCTAATGAGCAGCGCCGTAACGGCACTGGCCGCCGCGCGAAAAGAAATGTACCGGAACAGGTTAAAGAATATATGTTGATCCCGCAGTGGAACCAGTAAGTAGTATAGCATAGTAACTCTTCCTCAGCTTCTGCCAGAGTTTTCCGCAAGCGATTCGACGACCGTTTCCATTTTCATCCCACGAGAGCCTTTAACCAAGACAACATCGAACTCCGCCACATATTCTCTTAAAGCAAGATGCAATTCCTCCTTATCGAAAAAGTGATGCGCACTTTTATAACCGATTCGTTTAGCCTGTTTGTATGTTGCTAAGGTATGTTTTCCGAGCAAAAACAGGGCATCTATATGAAAGTCCTTTACATGCTCCGCCATTCTGGCGTGCTCTTTTGCCGCATAATCGCCCAGTTCCAGCATGTCACCAAGCACCGCTATTTTTCGGCCGTCTGCCGGCGCCTGAATATCGGCCAACGTCCGTAGAGCGGCCAGGCAACTGTCGGGATTGCTATTGTAAGAATCGTTCAAAAGAACAAGATTTCGAATTTTGAGCACCTCCATCCGCTGATCGACGGACGCCAGCGATTCGAGGCCGTCCCTGATATTTGCGGAAGGCACACCCAATTCAAGACCGACGCAAAAAGCCGCCAGCGCATTGGATACATTATGTCTTCCCGGAATGGGCAGTTGCACCTGCTTTCCTTTGCAGGCAAACCGGTATCGCGCCAACGCATCACAATCGACCACCCTGCCTTTTACCCGGGCGCCTTCTTCTGTTCCATAAGAAACAGACCTGCCCATAGGATAAGAAATATCCCGCAACAGGGGGTCGTCATAATTATAAACGACCGTGCCGTCCTTGTTCGCATGCGATAAAATCTCCAGCTTGGCCTTTTTCACACCCTCGAGGCTTTTAAAGAATTCCAAATGAGCATAGCCGATATTGATCAGCACGCACATATCCGGCTCCACAAGATAGCTCAGTCTTTCCAGCTCGCCAAAATGATTGGTTCCCATTTCCGATAAAAGCACGTTATGCTCTTTGCGCATCTCATAAAGCGTCGCCGGAACACCAATATGGTTATTAAAAGATTTCTTATTCCGCAGCACATTAAAATCCTTTGCCAGAGCGGAATAGATGCACTCTTTTGCCGTCGTTTTGCCCGAGCTTCCGGTGATCGCAATTTTTGTCATAGGGAATTTGCTCGCATAATACCTGGCGAATTCCTGGTAAGCGGCCAGGGTATCGTTAACGACAATGAAGCCTTTTCCGGTAAAGTTTTCACCTTGATATTTAAACCATTTTTCCGATACAACAGCAGCAACGGCGTTATTTTCAAAAGTCAGGCCGATAAAATTGTGGCCGTCAAACTTGTCACCGACAAGTGCGAAAAACAGCTCACCTGTCTTTGTGCTTCGAGAGTCCGTCGATATGCCGGCGATTTCGTTGCCTGGCGGCTCACCACCTGCCATCCAGCGAGGAGCAACGGATGCGACCGAAAGCAGCTCCGGTATTGTCAGCGATAATCTGTCCAGATCTTTCCTACAGGATAAGCAGTTTTTTCAGGTCAATCGACGATTCACAATGCAACAGCACTTGTTCATTCGGATTGATCGCATTTCCAGGAGCAGGTTGTTGCTTGACCACTCGTCCGGTGCCGACGACAACGACTTTGATATGGCTCGATGTCAGAATATTCAGCGCGTTCCTAATCGGCAGACCGATGACCGAAGGAATCTCCGTGGCCGTCAATGCTCCGGCCACTTGCGCCTTCGTGTTTAGGATGACCTTTTCGCCTGGGTGAATAATTTCGCCGGGCTGCGGCTGTTGGTCTAAAACTATTTTCCCGCTGCCCATGGTTTCAACCTCGTATTGCGTCATACCAGCCATTTTTTCAGCCACGGCTTTTTTAAAGCCGATGTATTGAGGCGCTCTTTGTTTGTCGTTCATATCGAAAAGCTCGGCCATTTGGCCCGGCTCATCGATGTCGTTGCCAATGCCTTCGAGCGCAATAATCTGCTCGGTGATCCGCTTGAAACATGGTGCGGCAACCTCGCCACCGTGGTATTTTCCTTTCGGATTCTCGACCATCACAAAGATGCAGTATTGCGGATCCTCTTTCGGAAAAAAGCCGCCAAAGCTTGCAATATACTCGTTGGGCCGGTAGCCGATGTGCCCCTGTTTCACCATACGTGCGGTGCCTGTTTTCCCGCAAATATTCAGGCTCGGAA
>METF01000315.1:4655-13115 GCA_001771235.1 Candidatus Zhuqueibacterota bacterium RBG_16_48_16 | reverse complement strand
TTCCGCGCTCGACTACTTCCTGCATGATTCCCGCCACGATCTCAGCCGTGGATCGATCGATCACCCGTCTCGTCACTTTTCTCGTGCCCTTTTGAATAACCGCACCGGTCTTGCCATCTTTGATGGCTTTTATGATATATGGCCGCAAGAGCAAGCCGCCATTCGCTATCGTGCTGAACATATTACAAACCTGAAGCGGTGTGACGGCCACCTCGTGTCCGATGGCCATGGCAACTGGCGTATAGCCGGACCACTCGATGACCGGCTTTAACACACCGTTCACTTCACCCTTTAATTCTATCTCGGATTTTTTGCCAAAGCCAAAATCACGGGCATATTGATAGAGGATGGATTTATTCACCTCAAGGGCTGTTTTCGCCATGCCGATGTTGGACGATTTGACCAGCACATCTCTCAAGCTCAGCCAGGCGTGCGGAGAATTATCGTGAATGGTCTCTCCCATGATGTTGTATTTTCCGTTTTCGCAGAACACCAGGTCTTCCGGCTTGCGGAGCTGTTCGTTCATGACCGCCGAAAAAAGAACGAGCTTGAAAGTCGAGCCCGGCTCAAACTGATCCGTTATCGCTTGCAAGCGCCATGTAGAAGGGTGGTATTTGCCGGGATTATTGGGATCAAAGTTTGGCTCTGAGGCAATGGCTATCACTTCGCCGGTCTGGGGGTTCATGACGACAACCGAGCCTTTGTCAGCATTTGATTCGACAATGATTTTCCGCAGCTCTCTCTCGACGATACTCTGGATGGCATAATCGATAGTCAGGACCAGGTCCAATCCATTTTCCGGAGGAATGATAGGATACTCAGTCCTTCGAAAGAGTTTTTGTCTCCCGGTCCTTTGGAGAATGGCTTTTCCCGGCCGGCCTCTCAATATGGATTCGCACGATAATTCGATACCGCTGAGTCCCTCGCCATCGATATCCGTAAAGCCAAGTAATTGAGCGCCCGTTTCATTCTTCGGATATTTTCTTCCCATTTCAAGCTGGCAGGCGATACCACTGATTCCCAATTCCTCGATCCGATCGCTGGTACTTTTGGACACCTGTCTGGCCAGGTAAACGAAATCAGAGTTTGTCTGCAACTTTTGCGATATTAAATAAAACCTGGTCTTCAACACGTCGGCTATTTGCCTGGCTGCTGTTTCCGGTTCCTTGATCTGGCTTGGATGGGCAATTACAGAAAAAGCAGGTACGTTTGTGGCCAGCTTGTTGAGATTTCTGTCAAAGATTTTGCCGCGTTCCGGGGGTAACTTTACTTCACATTTGTACTGAACATCCGCTAACATGGAAAATTTCTCCCGCTGGACGATTTGAATCTGAATCAAACGCGCAACAAGTATGAGCATAAAAAGAAATGCGGCTACGTAAAACGCCGTCAGCCGCTTTGTGTCTATTCTGTGGTTTTTCGCTACCATGCCGCACAACGAGTTAATATATCAAAACAGTTCATTTGGATTCCGTTGAACGGCGGCGCGCCATTCACGTATTATCCAAACTCGATCTTGCTCTTGATGCTGTTGGGATTATCTGCCATTCTCAACCAAAAACGCTGCTACACACCGGACTCTAACAAACACAGCCAACACAAAAGCGGTCGCATAATCAAACAATCTATTTTGCCGATCCACCTTCGGACTCCAGATCAAGCGTCAACACTTTGATATTTTTTAGGCCCAATCTTTCATTCGCGATTTTTGTGATACGATCCATGCTTTTCAGCTCTTCTACCTTCACTTCCAAAATCGCATTTTCCTGAAGCAGCGTTTGCAATTGCTCTCTCAAATGTCCATTTTTTCTGTTTATTTTATCTATGGTGACGTTCTGCCATACCTTGACGACAAGCAGCACCGCAACGACCGCAAGCCAGGGCAAAAACTTTATAAGGAGACGTTTCTGAAAATTGACCTGGCGGCGATGAGCATATTTTACCTGCCTGTTGACCATGTCATTGAAAAAGTAATATGAATGAATCCGGAGAGCGCTGACATACAGAACGCGAACTTTAAGCCTGGACTTTCTCCGCTATCCGCATTCTTGCCGACCGGGCGGTGCGTATGCGAAATACCTCGTCTTCGGAAGGCCGCACCAGCTTGCCGATAATTTTAAGACGAGGTTCAAGGCCGCAAACACATCGAGGAAAATCCTTGGGACAAATACATGGGTTTGCCTCTTGACGAAAAAAGTCTTTGACAATCCGATCCTCGAGGCTATGATAACTTATGATGACAAGCCTGCCCGAACTTTTTAACAGGTTGACCGCCTGCGGCAAAAATTGCCGCAGACTATCAAGCTCTTTATTAGTAAAAATTCGCAGGGATTGAAATACCCTGGCCAATGATTTTACCGCATCTTTTTGCCGAATCGCACTTTGTACAATGGCTGCGAGCTGGTCGGTTGTTTTAATCCTGGAAATTTTACGATGGGAAACGATGGCGCGAACGATCTGTTTCACTTGTCTCTCTTCACCATACGCCCGAATAATGTCGGCTAATTCATTTTCACTCAACTCGTTTACCGCAGTTTCAGCAGTCATGGCAAGGTTCTTATTCATTCGCATGTCCAAGGGTCCGGAGGTCATAAATGAAAAACCTTTTCGTGCTTCATTGAGTTGAAGATGAGAGACACCAAGATCAGCTAAAATCCCATCCACCTCCTTCACACCCAGTGCGGCAACATGGGAAACCAGATTACCAAAGTTACCTTGAATCGCTCTGAATCTGTTTCCGTAACCGGCCAATCTTGCCTGCGCTCGTTTTATTGCGTCCTCATCCTGGTCCATTCCCAACACCCACGCATCTTCCCTCATAGCCTCCAAGAGTGCAAGCGAATGGCCACCGTCTCCCAACGTAACATCCATGATCGCAGTCGCGGTCGTCGTCTTCAAAGCCGCAACCACTTCTTTTACAAGAACAGGTGTGTGATATTGGATAATGGTAATCCTAAAAACAAAAAATGATCAAAGTTCATCAGAATCGGGAGTATGCTCCGACGTGTCTAATCGAGCCTCTCCCATTATGGACTGTATAACATCTTCTATTTCTTCACTCTCGGCTTGATAAAGCTCCGCGTTCCAGATTTCCATGACATTGCCGGAGCCCAAAACAATAGCCTCTGAAGTGCCGTCCAATTGGGCGAACTTTAAAAGCTCCTGAGGTAAGGTTATACGTCCTTGCTTGTCGAAAACGGTCTCAAAGGTGCGTCCGATAAATTCCCGCTTTAATTTCCTTTTGACCTTCTCATTGATTTGTAATTGATCCAATTGTTTTAGAAACCGCTGGTATTCCTTGTAGCTATATCCGGTTATACATTTTTCTATACCGCGCGTTATATAAAGCTGGTTCCTCTGCCCTTCCGGCAAAGCATTGCGAAGCTTGATGGGAATCGCAAGACGCCCTTTCGGATCGAGAGAGTTATGATAGTGTCCGTAGAAATCAGCCATTGTTTATTAACAGACTTCTGTCTGCCTTTATTCACCTTTTTATGGGAAAATATGACAATAATCACCTCAAATCGCCACCAAAATAAACTATTCATGAGTAAATGTCAAGCTATTTCTTGGTGATAAAGATAATTTTTTTGGACATCATCGAATGTCTGCGGCTCACTCTTTTTTTGTATAGGTGAAATGCTCTTCGATGGTGGCACAGTCATTGCAGAATTATGAAAAACATTTTTTTTCAGCCCTGCACTGCACATCTTCTTGCTTTAACATCCAATTATATTTAATAAAGTTAATCTATCCATTTTTCATTATAGCATATATCTCTTTTGTCATGGTATAGATCAACATGTGACAACTTTGAAACACGAAAAATGTCGGATAACAAACTCTACAAACTAAAAGGAAAGGGAAGATTGTCGTGAGAAAAATTATTCGTCAAGCAGGTATCCTTTTAATCGTCTTTCAATCCATATCACTCGCACAATTTGCCGGAGAAATACCCCTTGGCACGGCGAATGTAACTTTTATCGGTGAGGTCGCCGGAGATCAGGCAGGCTATCATTTATCCATTGTAGGCGATGTAAACAACGACGGCATCGATGATATGCTCATCGCCGCCCCGCAACACGAACCGCCCACCAGGAAAGGAAATGTATATTTAATTTTCGGCCACTCCGGAGAGTGGGAGAAAACAGTCAACCTTGCGAACGCAGATGTTACTTTTACAGGCGAACAGGTTGATAACAAAGCCGGACATGATGTGTTCGGACTGGGAGATGTAAACAACGATGGTATCGATGATCTGGCAATTGGGGTAAAATTTTATAAAAAAGACGGGTTGGCCACTTTTGGTAAAGTTTATATATTTTTGGGGAAAGAGGGTGCGTGGAATAAGGAAATATCGCTTGCCGAGTCTGATGCGTCTTTTGTTGGAGAAAAACAACGGACAGAAACAGCACACGTCTATCCCGCCGGTGACCTTAACGGTGACAGCTATGATGATTTCATCATCGGGGCTGGATTTTATGATATTAACGATAATGTCTCTGACAATACCGGAAAGGTTTATGTCATTTTCGGTAAATCGACAGAGTCGTGGCAAAATATCGTTACCCTGGACCAGGCCGATGCCAGCTTTTTGGGCGAAAATGAGAATGACCTGGCAGGCCACCGCGTCGCCGGTGCTGGCGACGTAAACGACGACGGCTTTGATGATTTTATCGTCGGCGCCAATTGGGTGGATTTTAACGGAAAGCCCGATGTTGGTAAAATCTATCTTATTTTGGGCAAGGCAGATGGGTGGGAAAGGAATACGAGCCTTTCAGAGGCAGATGCCTCCTTTATCGGCGACGAGAACAAATGGAAATACGAAGCCGGTTTTAATGTATGCGGTCCGGGAGATGTGAACAACGACGGATTCGATGATATCCTCATCGGCAGCCAAAAATACTCACAGGTATTTTTGCTGCTGGGAAATCAGGTTGCATGGGGGCCGAACACAATGCTGGCGACATCAGCGGATGCCATTTTTTCCGGCGAGTCAGGCTCGGATAATGCCGGCGGCGATATCAGGACCGCGGGCGATATCAATGGCGACGGATATAGTGATTTTATCATCGGTGCGTACGGTCACGACACTGATGAAAACAACATCGATGCCGGTCGGGCATATCTCATTTATGGTAATGGTACGGATCACTGGACGCGAGATATGAGCCTGGCAAATGCTGATGCGCTTTTTTCCGGAGAAAACACAAACGACCAGGCCGGATTCTCCGTAGCCGGCGGCGGCGATGTGAACGGTGACGGCATCGATGACCTGCTGATCGGTGCAAACCTCAACGACTCAAATGGCGAGGATGCCGGCAAAGCCTATCTTTTATTCGGCGGGCGTCTCGAATTTGCGGTTACCGTTCCCAATGGCGGCGAAAAATGGGAAATCGGCACACGCCAAATCGTCCGATGGTATTCCCCTGATCCCGGTGGCGATGTCCTGATCTATTTTTCCCGGGATGCAGGAAATACCTGGGAGTTTCTCACTAGAACTGTTGACGATGGGGCTGCTTACTGGGACATTGCCGGCACACCTTCCGATAGCTGCCTGATACGTATCGACCATGAAAACAGTGGTTCATCCGACGTCAGCAATGCCTTTTTTGAAATCGGGAATCCTTCTCTTACCATCTCTTTTCCCAATGGCGACGACTCGCTTTATACAGGAAAAACCTACAGAATTACCTGGGAAAGTCTGGGAACGATTGGATCGGTCCATCTCGAGTATTCGATCAACAATGGCGTCGATTGGTCGACCATCGAGAATAACGCAGCCAACTCGGGAGCATACGATTGGCTTGTGCCGACCACGCCTTCAGCAAATTGTCTTGTGCGCATTTCGGATGCTGCCGATGGGGATCCGGTGGATGTAAGTGACAATCCATTTTCAATTCTGAATTCGCCCGAATTTACGCTGCTCTCTCCAAACGGGGGCGAACAATGGTTTATTGACTCGGAACAAATGATTACCTGGATTTCAAAGTACAATAGCTCTAATTTAAAAATACAGTTGAGCAGGGACAACGGGGCTTCCTGGTCGATGATTAACAAAAGCACGCCGGATGATAGCCTTTACGAGTGGAAAGTCACGGGGCCTGCGAGCGATCAATGTGTTATAAAAATAAGCGACGTAAAGGGCCTGGCCTTTGATACTGGCGACGCTGTATTTTCTATTGTTGAAAAGCCTTACGTTCAGGTGGTGTCGCCAAACGGCGGGGAAAATTGGCCCATTGCCAGCCAGCAAAAGATTCGCTGGATTTCGACAAATACCACCGGCCAGGTGAACATAGAAATAAGCCGTGATGAGGGTTTGACCTGGGATGCCTTGCAGGAAGCCCTGACTGACAGCGGCACGTTTTCCTGGACCGTGACCGGTCCATCTGCAAAAAACTGCCTCATCAGAGTCAGCAATCCTGCGACGTCAGTGGCGGACACAAGCGATGCCGTTTTTGAAATATCAGACCAGCGGGAATTGACAGTTAAAAGCCCCAACGGCGGGGAGAATTGGATCGTGGAATCGACTCATGACATTACCTGGCATTCGGTCAACATCGGCGATTCCGTTAAAATCGAGCTAAGCCGGGATGCCGGCTCGACGTGGGAACTCATCGCTGCAACGACGAAAAACGACAGCGTTCATTCGTGGCAGGTCACCGGCCCGGCATCATCCGCTTGTATCGTTCGAATAAGCGATCTCGCCGGGTCAGTTATCGATCAAAGCGATGCGACCTTTACTATTTCCGACAAGCCAGCCATCGCCGTCATCTCCCCGAACGGCGGCGAAATCTGGCAAATCGGTTCTTCCCCTAATATAACCTGGACCTCTGTTAACATCTCGGACCAGGTCGACGTCCACCTGAGCCGCGACGCCGGCTCCACCTGGGAGCTCATTGGCGAAAATATCGAGGATACCGGACAATACGACTGGACGGTTACCGGTGAATCGTCCGAGCAATGCCTTGTCAGAGTGACCGATGTGAACGGTGCGCCTTTTGATGTGAGCGATGCTGTTTTTCAAATAGCCGATAAACCGACCGTTGCCGTTACATCGCCCCGGGGTGGAGAACACTGGATCATTGGCACCGGCTACGAGATAAAATGGAATTCGATCAACATCAGCGACCTGGTGAAAATCGAGCTGAGCAGGGATTCCGGTTCGACCTGGGAAACATTGCAGGACACCACGGCAAATGACGGCGTATGGAACTGGACGGCCACGGCACCGGCCAGCAACGGTTGTCTCGTCAAGGTGAGCGACATCGCCGGAGCTGTTTCGGACAGGAGCGATTCAGCGTTTTCGATCATGGAAGCGCCGCACATCCGGGTCGTTTCGCCAAATGGCGGCGAGGCCTGGCAATTGGACACACAACAATCCATACTATGGACATCGGTGAACACCAGCGGCTCGGTGAACATTCAGTTGAGCCGCGACCAGGGGCAGAGCTGGGAGACTTTGGCGGAAAACATCGCCGATAGCGGCCAGTACAACTGGGACGTTTCTGGCAGCGCTTCGGAAATGTGTCTCGTCCGGCTGTCGGATGCGGACGGCGATCCCGCCGATGAAAGTGATGCGCAATTCACCATCGAAGAAAAGCCGGGCATAACCGTCTTGACACCACAAGGAGGCGAAGTTCTGGATGTGGGATCGACTACGGAAATTACCTGGACTTGGGTTAAAGTCGGCGACCTGATAAGAGCGGAATTGAGCCGTGACAACGGGGCGACTTGGACCACCTTGAAGGACTCTTTGCAAAACAGCGGACAATGGACCTGGACCGTCACCGAGCCCATATCAAACTTGTGTATCGTCCGCATTTCGGATATCGGCGGAACAGTCACGGCTACCAATGATGGCGTTTTCATGATCAAGTATCCAACCGGAGTTGCCGGACGGGACGACCTGGTGCCGAAGGATTATGACCTGGCACAAAATTATCCAAACCCGTTCAATCCGTCCACTCACATTGCGTATCAACTGCCAAAGCAAAATCATGTCGTCATCCGAATTTACAATACGACCGGCACCTTGATCAAAACCCTGGTCGACGATGTGAAAAACGCCGGCGCTCATGCCGTCACCTGGGATGGCCGCGATGATTTTGGCCGGAACGTTTCTTCAGGATTGTATTTTTACAGAATGGATTCCGGTAAGTTTACTAAGACCCAGCGTATGCTATTGCTCAAATAATGCCCATTCTTAAAAAAGGCGATTCGAAATCGAATCGCCTTTTTTTATGCGCTAGTGCTCCCTTTCACAAATACAGGTTGGATTTTGTGTTTGCATTTGTTTGTTGTTCAAGCTCTATCTTGACAATCTCAGCCGAAAGGCCGGAATGGTAAAATCTCGTTAGTGAAAACGAACAACAAGAAAAGAGGGTGTCATTGCGAGGCGTTTTTTGCCGAAGCAATCTCCTGAAAAGTAAGGGGATTGCTTCGGCGTTCGTTCCTCAC
>METF01000315.1:0-4495 GCA_001771235.1 Candidatus Zhuqueibacterota bacterium RBG_16_48_16 | reverse complement strand
AAACATTTACACCAATCCATCCGCCTATTTATCGCATTATCTTCTCAAGCACAAAGTCCCCATGATTGCCGGGATGCTGTGCGTAGGTGTGGCCACAACCGCCCAGCTCACCACCCCGTGGATTTTGCGCTTCGCCATCGATTTCATTCAATACGGTGACAAGGCGCCCGGTAATGTGCTGTCCGAGATGACCACAAGAATGCTACTGAGCCGAAACGCCTATTCCCACCTGGCCATGCTTCTCTCTTTCGGCGCTTTCATCATTTTGTTCACGGCCGTCCAGGGTCTGTTTCGTTTTTATATGCGCACCCTGATGATCGGCGTTTCCCGCAAAATCGAGTATGAAATTCGCAACGACTTTTTTCGCCACTTGCTTACATTGGAGCCGCAGTTCTATCAAAAACACAAAACAGGCGATCTCATGGCCCTGGCGACAAACGACCTCGAAGCCGTCCGCTCTCTTCTGGGGCCGGGCATCATGCACCTGGTGTCGACGGTGCTGGTTGCCGTGTCGACGCTGGTATTGATGATGAATTTGAATGCACAATTGACGCTGTTGGCGTTGGCGCCGCTGCCTTTGGTGGCACTAACGGTCAAACGGCTTCTGGCTAAAATCCACAAAATTTTTGCAAAAATTCAGGAACAATTCGCCAAAGTGACGGCAAAAGCGCAGGAAAACATATCCGGCATAAGGGTTATTAAAACCTATGTCCAGGAAGAGGCGGAAGCGGAAACATTTCGAGAGCTTAACCGGCATTTGCTCGAAAAGAACGTTTCTCTGGCAAAAGTGCGGGCCATACTCTGGGGCGGCATTGAATTCCTTTTGGGATTCAGCATCATCCTGGTGATCTGGCGCGGCGGTTTTCTGGTGATTTCCGGCAAAATGACCATAGGCAGCCTTGTGGCCTTCCTGGCTTACCTGGGCATGCTGGCCTGGCCGATGATCGCCTTAGGATGGGTTATGAATATGTGGGAGCAGGGCCTGGCTTCGCTAAAAAGAATGTTGAATATATGGCTCACGGAACCGCAGATCAAAGACACGGAAAAGACAAACCATTCGATTAAAAATCTCAAGGGCTCGATTGAATTTCGCAATGTGGCCTTTAGCTACGAAGAAGACAAAAGGAACATAATCAAAAATATCAACCTGAGAATCCCGGCGGGCCAAACGCTGGCCATTGTCGGTCCGACAGGCTCCGGCAAGTCCTCCCTGGTCAACCTCATTCTCAGGCTTTATGAAGCTCAGGAGGGCGAGGTCTCTATCGACGGCCAGAACATCAAATCCATTCCGCTGCGGGTGTTGAGAAAAAATATCGGCTATGTGCCGCAGGAGACGTTCCTGTTCTCCGACAGCCTGGAGGTGAACATCGGCTTTGGCGAAGACGACCCGCAGCCCATTGAGATTGAAAAAGCGGCCGAGTCTTCACAAATAAAAGTCGATTTCGACCAGTTCGAGGATGGATTAAAAACAATGGTCGGCGAACGGGGCATCACCCTGTCCGGCGGCCAGAAACAACGAACGGCCTTGTCACGGGCTATCATCCGAAAACCAAAGATACTCATTCTGGACGATGCGCTGTCGGCGGTGGATACCTATACCGAAGAAGAAATATTAAAGAGGCTGCGAAACATCATGCAAGACCGCACCAGCATCATCGTATCTCATCGCATCTCCACGGTCAAGGACGCCGATAATATCATCGTGTTGGACGATGGCGAGATTGTCGAGCAAGGGACTCACGACCAGTTGATTCAACAGCAGGGACTCTATTTCAAGATGCACCAGCGCCAGTTATTGGAAAAATCATTGGAAGAATTATGAGAGGATTTGTTATTTGCTTTATGGCGAAGAGGAAATATTAGGTAAGGCTTATGATAGCGTTCTGATGCGGCGGCTGCTGCGGTATTTAAAACCGTACCTTCACCAGGTTATAATTGCCGTGTGCCTGCTTCTCTTTTCCGCGGTTTTCGAGCTGATCGGACCGTACCTGACCAAAGTCGCCATCGATCAGTACATCGCGAAAAATTCCATACATGGCTTGACACTCATTGCCGCTCTTTACCTCGCCGCCCTGTGCCTGGGATTTTTATCTACCTATTTTGTAACCTACCTGACGCAATGGATCGGCCAGCACATCATGCTCGACATGCGGATGCAGATTTTCTCCCATCTGCAAAACCTGCCATTAAAGTTCTTTGATAAAAACCCTGTAGGCAGGCTGGTCACCCGCGTGACCAACGATGTCGAGTCGCTGAACAATATGCTGTCGAGCGGCGTGGTGACCATTTTTGGCGATGTATTTCTGCTGCTCGGTATTGTGGTGGTCATGCTGAATTTGCATTGGCAACTGGCGCTCATAACCTTTGCCGTGTTGCCGCTTATTTTTTATGCCACTTTTTTATTTCGCAGCAGGGTTCGCGAGGCTTACCGAAAAGTCAGGATTCGCATTGCGCGGATCAACGCCTATTTGCAGGAGAATATTTCCGGCATGTCCACGGTGCAGGTATTCAACAGGCAGAAAATAAATTTCGATAAATTCGCCGATCTCAACAGGGATCACCAGGATGCCCACATCGAGAGCATTCGCTATTATGCCATTTTCTATCCGGCCATCGAGCTCATCAGCGCCATTTCCATCGCGCTCATTTTGTGGCACGGCGGCATGCGGGTGTCCGGCGGCACGCTGACCATCGGCATCATGGTGGCTTTTATCCAGTACGCGCAGCGCTTCTTCCAACCCATCCGGGATTTGTCTGAAAAATACAATTTGTTGCAGTCGGCCATGGCTTCCAGCGAGCGCATTTTCAAGCTGCTCGATTCGCCCGAACAGATCATCGTGCCAGAAAATGTTTTGGAAATGCCTCCTGCGCGCGGCAAGATCGAATTTCGCGATGTATCCTTGTCATATAACGACAAAGATTTTGCCTTGAAAAACGTCTCGTTCATCATCCATCCCGGTGAAAAAGTAGCCGTCGTTGGCGCGACCGGCGCCGGTAAATCGTCGCTGATCAATCTCATCACCAAAATGTACGAACCCACTTCCGGCGATATTTTCCTGGACGAGGTGAACATCAACCGGCTGAACGTCAAAGATATCCGGCAGCGGGTTAAAATGGTATTGCAGGACGTCTTTATTTTTTCCGGCACCATCGAAGATAACATCCGGCTGAGCAACAAAAACATCCCAGTGGAAAAAATCATTCAGGCGGCCAGGGATGTCAACGCCCTGTCGTTTATCGAAAAAGTGCCGAAGAAATTTCAACACGAGCTGACCGAACGGGGCAGTAATCTCTCCGTGGGACAGAAGCAGTTGCTCTCTTTTGCCAGGGCGCTGGCCTTTGATCCGGAAATTCTCATTCTGGATGAAGCCACCTCCAGCGTCGATACGGAAACGGAATTGCTCATCCGTGATGCCACAAAAAAGCTGATGGCCAACCGGACCTCACTGATCATCGCCCACCGGCTGTCGACCATTCAAAATGTCGATTGGATCATCGCTCTGCACAAAGGCCAGATTCGCGAAATAGGCACGCATGAAGAGTTGTTGGCCAGGCGGGGCATTTATTACAGATTGTATGAGCTGCAATATGCCGACAATTCAGGAAAAACGTTTCATGACGGGGTGACGGTCACGAGACCTGAGGAGGTTCTGTAGACAAATCACGAGAACCAAACATTTGGAGGATTTGTGAGCTTACAAAATAAAACAGTTGTCATCACCGGAGCAACAGGCGCTCTTGGCAGTGAAGTCGTGAAGGCCTTTCACAACGAAGGCGCCCACATCTTTGCGTTGGTGCGAGCCGTTGACAAGCTCAATGAAATAAAGCAATCATTCGCCGGCACAAAAAATGAGATCGTGCCTGTCGAAACAGACGTTACTGATTTTAATTCTGTGGATAAGGCCTTTTCAAGAATTCTATCGAGCCGGGGAAAAGTGGATTGCTTGTTAAACATTGCCGGCGGCTTTCGCGGCGGCAAATCCATCGCGGATACCCCCGTAGACGACTGGAAGTTCATGCTGGATTTGAATCTCAGCTCGGTTTTCTACGCCAGCAAAATCACCATGGGCATCATGGCCGGCCACGGAGGCGGCAAGATAGTCAACGTGGCGGCCATGTCGATTTTCGATATCAAGCCCAAAAGAGCGGCTTACATCGTCGCAAAAGCCGGGGTTGCGGCACTGACCCAGGCGCTGGCGGTCGAAGGCAAAGCATTCAACATTCAGGTGAATGCCATTGCGCCGAGTACGATTCTCAGCGAAGCCAATGTCAAAGACATGCCCGACGCCGATCACTCGACATGGGTTACACCGGCCCGGATTGCCGAGACTATGGTTTTTTTGTGCAGCGATGCGGCGGACGATATTACGGGGACGGTGATAAAAATGCCGGGAAGGATGTAATAAGGTTAAAATGTGTGGTGACTATTTTTCTACTAAGGTTAAAAAGCCAAAAATAAGGTTTCAGGCATAGATGCCAATATTAACATATATAG
>METF01000314.1:30381-31010 GCA_001771235.1 Candidatus Zhuqueibacterota bacterium RBG_16_48_16 | reverse complement strand
AGCTATAGTTCTATCTAAACACTCACGATTATTTTCCCATGCAAATCTGAAAGCAGCCGGGCACATTTCTCCCTGTCGGTCCGGATCTCAATGAGCGAGCTTGAGGATGAAGACAATGACTCGCTGTACACCTGCGCAAATTCATGTAAGGAATTTGGATTAAAATACGCAATATCGAACATTTTTGCTATTGCCTCAAAATGATAATTGTGGGGCGTGGCGAAACAGGGTTCAAAGACATCTTTGTAATCGAAAATGGGCAGCAACTGAAAAATCCCGCCGCCGAAATTATTAATGACCACGATGTGCAGGGGAGTGCTGATTTTTTTAAATAGAGCGAACGAATTGAGATCGTGCAGCACAGCCAGATCGCCGAGAACGGCGGTCACTGCTGAGCCGAGTCCGACCGCAAATCCGGCGGCGGTCGCCAAATTGCCGTCTATGCCGCTGGCGCCACGATTGGTGCCGACGGACACCAAAGCGCCGCCGGGCTCGGCGAATGAATCCATCAGTCTGATGGGCAGACTGTTGCCGAGGAACAAACCGCTGCCGGCAGGGATCGTTGCGGCTATGGTTCTGACAATCGATATTTCATCAGGAGGCGTTGAAACCGGCAGGTTACCTGCCAC
>METF01000314.1:598-30185 GCA_001771235.1 Candidatus Zhuqueibacterota bacterium RBG_16_48_16 | reverse complement strand
ATATCGTGCGGAAGTCATTCGGCCGCCTATTTGCAGGATGACATCCGGCTGATGTTTTGACATCAGCTTTTCGGAAAGCATGAGCAGATCGAAATGGGACAACAGGTATTTGCTCTTGTTGCCAAGCCGCAAGCCGGAAGCGATGTCGGCGTACACCGGCCACTGAAGCTTCTCCGCCAGTCCCCTTGCCGCTTTCGCGTCCTCATGCCGGCGCAGCCTTCCGACAGCCAGCATCGGCCTGGTGGCTTTTTGAAATACCGCTCTCAGCCGGTCGTTGGTGCTCGATGCCGTCCGGCTTGTTTTTTCAGCATAGCATGTATAAGGGGAATCCTTCTCTTGCCACTGCCGAATGTCACGGGAATAGCCCGACGGCATCGGAGCGGGCGACGGCGCCAGGGGCTCGCGAAACATGCAATTTATATGGACCGGGCCGGCGGGATTTCCCTTTGCTTTGTAAACGGCCTGGTCCACCGTAGTCAAAACCATTTTGGAAGAGATGGCGCTATCCGGGCACGGAAAGTTAACGAACCAGCGGGTATGATGGCCGTAAAGATGCGACTGGAAGATGGTCTGGTTGGCGGCGGTATCCTGCAATTCGGGCGGCCTGTCCGCCGTGAGGACGATCAAAGGCACATAATCCATAAAGGCTTCGACAACGGCGGGGAAATAATTTGCCGCCGCCGTACCCGAAGTGCATATCAGGGCTGCTGGCCGGCCGCAGGCTTTTGCGTATCCAACAGCATGAAAAGCGGCGCCGCGCTCGTCATAACAGACAATCATATCAACGGCCGGATGGCGAGCTGCGGCGACTGCGAGTGGCGCTGACCTCGAGCCGGGGGAAATACAAAAATAGACGACCTGGTTTCTCACCAGCTCTTCGACAATAAGCGAGCACCAATACATATTGATGTTTTCGTCAGAGAGCTTCACTGGGGCGAAAAAAGCCTGGTAAAGTTCAATATCTTGTTTTCGGTTTCTTCCCATTCCTTTTCAGGCAAAGAGCCTTTGACGATACCCGATCCGGCGAAAAGCGATAACGTCTGTCCGATCGCCAGGGCGGAGCGAATGGCGACGACGAATTCTGCGGACTCTTTGCTCATCCAGCCGACCGGGCCGGCGTACCAGCCGCGATAGAAAGGTTCCATTTCGGCAATTTTTGCCATCGATTTTTGCCGGGGAATACCGCCCACGGCCGGCGTTGGGTGGAAAATAGACAGAATCTCGCCATCCGAGGTGTTGTTGTCTAGCACGCCTCGATATTGGGTGTAAAGATGCTGCACGTGCGACAGTTTTAACAGAATTTCCTTCTCAAGCACATCGATGGTGGTGCAAAGCGGCTTCAAGCTGTCATTCACCATATCACTCACCCAGCGATGTTCGCGAAGGTCTTTGTCGCTGTTCAACAGATCGTCGCCAAATGCGTTATCTTCCGCATCGCTTCCTCCCCTGGGGCGAGTTCCGGCAATGGCCTCACTGAAGATTTCATCGCCGTTTCTTTTATAGAGCAATTCCGGGGTAATGCCCAGGAACGCATAATTACGGCGTAACTGAAAATAAAAATGAAATGCCTTAAAGTTGTTGACAGCGAGCAAATGCAACAATTGGGTGGGATCCATTTCCCGGCCAAAGCGCAGTATCGATTTCCGGGCGAGAACGATTTTTTGCAGCTCGTTTTCATCAAAAAGCCGTAATGCCGTTTTAACGTTGTTCAGCCAACTGTCCAGGTCCGGCAGGTCTTCACGCGACAGAACCTTGGGAGTAGTTTTAAGAACTAATGGTTTCGGAGGACGCAGCCTGAGGATGTCATTGCGCAAGGAGCCGGTCTGCTCCTGGAGAGCCCGGCTATCGTCAATCTCAAAATTGAGCGCCAGCATGTACCAGTTTTCATTTCGGACAATTTCGAACTTTGGTACCGCAAAGCGATATTTGGAAAAGTGTTGCCACGCCTCATCCGGCTGCTGGCTCTGGTCGAATACCAGCCCGCCAAAACAGCGCACGTTTTGGTCGGACGATTTGAGCAGGGCATCGATGCGGTCGAACAGGCAAGGATAATCCACAGCTTCGTTGCCCGAAATCAAGCAGGCGGAACCAACGCCGCACATCTCGAATGTACGATTCCGGTTCGACCAGTAAATTTTTTCTTCAAAATCCTGGTGATGCAACCAGCTAATTAGATCGACAGGCTCGACAGGAATTTCAATTCGATGGATTTTATTCGAAACCGCTTCGGTATCTTCGGATGCCATCTTGATTGTTTCAAGCTCGAATGCGTCGTGCAGTTGTCGGTATGCTGCCTCTAACTCGTGCAAAAAATCTCCTTATGAAAAGTTACGTCCAAACAATTTAACCATCCCTGGGAAAACAATAAAGCCAATTTCCTCTCCCTCCGGAAATCCGGGTCTCTTAGCGCTTGTGGCCGAGGTAGATTGTGGCAATGCCGAATGTGAGCGGATGGGAGGTGATGTCTGCAAAACCGTGGCGTTTCAACAAGTCGCAAAATGCCGTTCCATAAGGGAAGGCTTCCACGGAACGATTTAAATATCGATAGGCGGCGGGATCGCCGGAGATGACGCTGCCGATGAACGGCAGGATATTGCGAAAATAAAACAGATAAAAAGATTTGAAAGCGCCATTTGTCGGCAGGGAGAATTCGAGAACGATCAAACGGCCATTTGCTTTTAGAACGGTGTAAATTTCATCAAGCGCCTGATCCACATCGGTAAAATTGCGAATACCAAAAGCTATGGTCACGGCATCAAAGCGATCGTTGTGAAATGGCAAATGCGCCGCATCGCCCGGCAGGAGTTTTAATATGGAAGCACTTTTGAGTCGCGAGATTTTTCGCCGCCCTATGGCCAACATCCGGGTCGCCATGTCCATGCCCACGCCCAAGCGTATTTTATCGTTTTGTCGGGACAGCATCACCAGAACATCCGCTGTGCCTGCAGCCAGGTCGAGAATGTCCAGATTATTTTTATCGGGCAACAAGGCCGACATGCGACGACGCCAGCGAACATCCTGGCGCAGCGAAAGAAGCCTGTTTAAAAAATCATACCTTCGGGAAATACGGTCAAACATCATCCCTACATTTTGCCGGGAACTATTCTTCTGTATAAAATCCACAAATTCTTCTAATTGGATCCTTTCCCTAAAAAAGCTTGTTCATATTGTTTTGATTTTAAAGTGACTAATATAATTACCATAAAAATCACCCACAAGCGCTTTTATCGAACAAAAGTAAACCCCACTGACGGGACTATTACTCCCAAGCTTTTTATGTCATGGCAGAATATTTAGTACAGTTCACTTGATCTATATAGAAGGCATCAGCGATCCAAATATTCTCATATAAACTACCTTATCTTTTTAAACGCAAGAATTATAGCAAGGTAGGAAATGCCGCGACGTATTTCATTGTTACTGTGAGAAAGAATGATGCAAAACGGCTTGCAGCGTTGAAATAACTCCTACACATCAAGAACCCCAACCGTCAAGTTTCAGGTCCCCGAACAGCAGTAACACCCCTCAAAACGACTTTGAAAAGCATATTCAGTAGAGATCTTGATGAGTGAAAAAATATGAATACTTTTGTTTCAACCGCTCGAGCTCTATCCTGACCTGGGCAAGCCAGAACCGAAAATTTGAATGAAGATTTACGCAGTGCAACTCTGACAGGGTTTTGAACCCTGCCGGAGTTACAAGCTCTTATGGATATAATGGGTATTAAAAAATATTTTGCCAGAAATAGTCGAAATTTTACTGCTTAGATAGTAACCTGGACAAAGTAGAACCAGGATGGAACACAGATTTAACGGATGAGACGGGTAGGACGGATTTTGACAGAGGGAATTAACATGCAAAAAGACAATTCGTCCGTCAAGGACAATATGCACTCGCAACTGCTTTTTCAGCAAAAAGAGCTGGCGCAACGTTGTCTGGATATTGCCGGCGTCATTCTGGTCGCCTTGGACGGTGAACAGAAGGTTGCGATGATCAACCGCAAAGGGTGCGAATTATTCGGACATCGAGAAGACGAAATCATTGGAAAAAACTGGTTCGACGAATTTCTTCCTGACGAGGATCGGGAAAGAACTCGCACCGGCTTTAAGAAGTATATTGGCGCTGATATCGAATCCATGGCGAAATTTGAAAATTTCATTCGTACAAAAAGCGGCGAGAACCGGCTCATTGCCTGGAGTAACACTCTTCTAAAAGATGAGAACGGCAGAATCATCGGGACACTGAGCTCGGGCGAAGATATTACAGAACGAAAAAAAGCAGAGGAGGCCCTGCGCACAAGCGAAGCTACGATGCGCAGTATCTTGCAGGCTGCCCCAATCGGCATCGGCATTATCAAAAATCGAACTTTTTACTTCGTAAATGATTATGCATGCCAGGTGAGTGGCTACGCAAAAGAAGAATTGCTTGGCCAAAGCGCGCGAATGATCTATGAAACTGAAGAAGAATTTCAAAGAGTGGGAGAGGAGGTGTATAGGCATATCGCAGAAAAAGGAGTGGGCATCATTGAAACGCGGTTCAAAACGAAAAACGGAGACCTCATCGATGTCTATCTCAGCGCGGCGCCGCTCGACCCATCTGATTCAGAACAGGGCTTTACTTTTACAGCCATGGACATTACCCGACAAAAACAAAACATAGAATATCTGAAAAAATCGGAAGTGCAACTTAGATCTCTGGCGGCACACCTGCAAACCATCCGGGAGGACGAAAGAGGGGCGATCGCCAGAGAAATTCATGATGAGTTAGCTCAGGTGCTCACGGCATTGAAAATGGATTTGTCCCTGATCGAGATGGATATCAAGGAAAGAGATGAAATATTCAGCCTGGCAAAACTGTCAAAAGATATTGTCATGATGCAATCGTTGATTGACGCGACAATTAAAAAGTTGCGCAGGCTGATTACGGAACTGCGGCCCGAGGCCCTTGATAACCTGGGGCTTGTACCCGCGATAGAATGGCAGATCAAGGATTTTCAATCCAGGTCCGGTGTCCGATGCGATTTTCAAATGAATCGTAAAGAATTATCTCTTGACAAAAATAGAGAAATAGCTATTTTTCGCATCATTCAGGAAGCGTTGACCAATATCGGCCGACACGCCCGGGCAAAAACTGTCAAGGTCACCATAGATCAGAAACTCCGGCACATTGTCATTCGGATTATCGATGACGGTGTGGGCTTTTCCATGGACATCCTGGACAATCCAAAATCGTTCGGACTTTTGGGCATGAAAGAACGGGCGATTGTCTTCGGCGGCTCTTGTATCATAGAATCAAATAAGGCAGCAGGCACGACAGTTACTGTCACGTTGCCGACCGGGGAATGAATCACAAAAAAAATTACACGAAATATCATCTTGCAGGAATAGGAACGAATCGTCGCCAGGTTTTAATAGGCAGATATCGGTCATTGAGTAACAGGCCGCGGTCAACTTTAATGCCATTAAATTTCCGTATAAAATAGTTATAACAGAGGGGAAAAATATATGATCAGAGTTCTTATTGCCGATGACCATAGCCTCATCCGGGAGGGATTTAAAAAAATCATCTCCAGAGAGGTTGATTTAAAAGTTGTGGGAGAAGCTCAAAACAGCAATGAAGTGCTGCAATTCCTGTCCAGGAACGAATGCGACGTGATTGTGTTAGACATCAGCATGCCGGAAAAGTCCGGCCTGGACTTGCTGAGCGAGCTGGGGGAATACTATGGCCGAATTGCCGTGCTCATTCTCAGTATGCACCCGGAGGAGCGTTTTGCCATTCGCGCCTTAAAAGCCGGGGCCTCGGGATACATTACCAAAGAGCGTGCGCCGGAAGAACTGGTGCAAGCCATCCGAAAAATCCATAAAGGCGGCAAATACATCACCAGCACGTTAGCCGAAAAGCTGGCCATGAATATCGGTCGGGATGCTGAAAAGCTCCCTCACGAGCGTCTGTCGAATCGTGAGTTTCAGGTCTTTTTATCGCTGGCCATGGGCAAGCCCGTGGCGGAAATTGCCAAAGAATTATTTCTCAGCCAAAGCACTATCAATACCTACCGGGCGCGGATATTTGACAAGATGAACATGAATAACCACTCCGAGCTCATTCATTATGCCATCAGAAATAAGCTGATTGATTAAAGAGTGTCCGAACGAATACTACTTATTTAAGAATTTTCTGTCATCGCGAGGCGTTTCCTTCGACAAGCTCAGGACAAGTTTTGCCGAAGCCATCTCCTGAAGAGTTAGGGGATTACTTCGCTCCAATAAAGCAAATCGAACGGGAAATGGCTCATTTCCTCCGCACGCAATAACAGTAAATTTTCAAATTTAATTCTCGTCCGGACTCTGAATAATTCCCTCCCGAAAATTTTACGCTACTCCTGTCATAAAAAATATGACAAGAAATAGATAAAAATTGGGATTTTTTTTAACTTCTCACCTCATAATATTACACTAATGAAATCCGTCATAAGGGAAGGTCTCGCTGTGAAAGTTCTCATTGCAGAAGATGCCGTACACGTTCGTCGACGAATTCTGAAAATGCTATCCACCATCAAAAACATTGACATTGTCGGCGAAGGGAATAACGTTACGGAATCCATCCATTTGCTTAAAAAAACCGAGCCGGATATCGTTCTTTTGGACATTCGCTTTCCGGATGGAAACGGCTTTGATATTCTCCGGGAAATGAACAGAATGGATATTTCATCGATTCCTATAGTGCTCACGAATCACGCCTCTCAACAATTCAGAAAAAAATGTAACCAGCTAGGGGCGAAATATTTTTTCGATAAATCGACCGAGTTTGAAAAAGCCATCCATTTAATAGAACAGTATTCCGCTACTTCGGAGGAAATAAGATAGGCGCTCTTTGATCATAACGTTGTATCCCCACTTGCGGGTAAAATCTCACACTCTTTGGAAGTGTGGGGCTTCATCAACCATTCTTCTTACTTAGGGGGTGTGAAAGAATAACTTGGGAATCTGCCTTTCCCAAGCTCAGTTAAAATAGTCGAAGTATGCTTCAAAGAATGCCAATTTATTTTTTCACACCCCCTTAGCCAATCGACATCGGCCATGTCAAGAATACTGTGACACAATTTGTGATTCCTGCGTGACATAATTTTCAAACGGCCTGCTATAGCGGCAGACTGTCGCTATTCTTATATTGTCCCTGCAAGTGGAAAGCATACTATGAGGACAGCAATGCGTGTCGCCATCATCCAGAATTCTGCGATCATCGCGGAGCGGCTCAAAAAAGTTTTATTCATATCACAGGCAATTTCCTGTATCGATATCATTACCGAGAGCCGTTCTTTAAAAAGACATCTTTTGGAAAACAGTCCCGAGACTATCATCATTGAATCGGGACTGGATGGTAAAAAAAGCCTGCAGCTTGTTAAGCAAATAAAAAAAATCAACAGCCGGATCATCATCATCGTATTGGCCGATTCCGGCGATGTTCAATACAGATCGTACTGCACGGCAGCAGGTGCGAATTTCATTCTGGATATTTATGACGAATTTCATCAATTGCCGCTTTTGATAAATACATTGATGAGGCAAAAGCATAACGTGAAACAGCCTTTGCACAGAACTCAACAATAGAGGAACGGAGGGATTATGCAAAACTCCTTTGGCTCGACAAAATCGGCTATTAATGGCTGGGCGTGCTTGAACGGTTTGCCTTTAAACGAGATAAATCATCACAATAATATCAATTTTACAGATGAAGATTGGCGGCTCCTGACGACTATTTCTAGCGGAAACGGAATGCTTGTGGAACAGATGAGGCGGAACGAAGAAGTGAAAAAGAACGAAGAACAGGAGAGAATGCTTACGGAGTCGATAGAGGATACGGTTGTACGAGTCGGCGATCAGGGCCGTCATCTTTATCTGGATCTGGAGAGGAATGTTATGGGAGTCAAGGGCACGGAAGGTGACATATCGGTCGATAGAAAAGATATGGAGGCCCAACAAAATGCAGCGGAAGAAAGGGAGGCCATTCTTAGAGAAGCTCATCACAGGATCAAAAATAATCTGCAAGTCATCTCGAGTCTCATCAGTCTCCAGTCCGAGCTTGTGTCCGATCCGAAAGCGCTGGATGCATTTAAAGCGGCACAATGCCGAATTAAGACATTAGCCCTTCTGTACGAGCTTTTATACACCTCGAAAAATGTCGTACAGGTAAAATTTGATGACTATGTCCAAAATCTTACGACAGCCCTGCAGAGAAGGTTCAACAGTGCACCAAAAATCAAGGTGAATCTGGATGTTCAAAATGTATTCCTGAGTATCCGCGATGCCGTGCCCTGCGGATTAATTATCAATGAATTGTTGACCAACGCATTCAGGCATGCTTTCCCCGGCGATAAAAATGGCAGAATTGACATCTCTTTCAGGGCGGCAGAAAACCGCGATTGCGAGTTAGTTGTTGCCGATAACGGGATTGGCAGACCCGAAAATTCTGATATTGACAGCTATTCCACACTTGGATTGAGATTGGTTGATATATTAATCCAACAGCTTGGCGGCCGGTTGCAGATTGAAAATAAGATCGGCACAAAACTGACCGTCACATTCCAATCGCAAAGCGATAGGTTCTGACATATAAAAAATCAGGCTGAACCCAGCGGAGATGATGAGATAGTCCTGAGGATACAAGCGGAGATGACGATGCACAATGGATCAAGGGATTCGGCCTGATTTTTTTATTTACCGATGTTGACGATATATCGGATTGGAAAATTCACATCTCTACTCGGTGTAGAGATACCGTTTGATCTTCTTGGTCGGCGTCTTGACAAACTCCTCGGGCTGCTCGATAATTTTGTGAATACGTGAATACGCCGAGATTTTGGTGTTCACGTCTTTGCGAATTTCCTCGAGCAATTTTTGAACTTCCCTGGAGGCCTTGGACTCATCCACCCCGTGCTTACCCAGCTCCTTATCAATGGTTTCATAGTCCAAAAACACCCGCGCCAAAATTTTACCGTCTTTTTCATATACAAGCGCTTCAAGTATGTAAGGATTTTGTGACAGGTGAAATTCAATCTCTTCCGGGAAAATGTTTTCACCACTGGGACCGACAATGATATTTTTCGACCGGCCTTTGATAAATAGATAGCCGTCCTCATCAATATAGCCCCTGTCTCCGGTGATGAGCCATCCGTCCTCGGTAAAAGTTTTCTTTGTCGCTTCTTCGTTGAGGTAGTAACCCTGCATGATATTAGGCCCTTTGGCGACTATTTCGCCAATGCCCGTGTTCGGATCGGGATCATCGATCCGTAGCATAACCCTCGGCACGACCACTCCCGCCGATTGTATCTTCTGTTTGCCGACAGGATTGGCAGTGAGCAAAGGCGCTGTCTCTGTCAAGCCGTAACCGCTAATATACGGAAAGCCCCCCTCGGTCAGGAAAATCTCTACCTCAACCGGCGTGGCCGCGCCACCAAATACCATGATGCGCAGATTACCGCCAAAAGTTTTGTACAATTTTTGGCCGGCAATGCGATTCAAAAGCTTTCTCCCCGGAGCGGATTTATACAGCAACCGTGTTGCGAATTTGCCATTGATGTGCCCCAATACCCGTTTTTTGTAAATTTTATCCATGATGAGCGGCACGGCCAATATGATCGTCGGCTTGACAACATCGACCGCAGGCAATAATGTTTGGGGCGTCGGCAATCCTTTGATGTAATAAATCTTGGCTCCCATTAAAAAGGGCGCAATGAATCCGCAGGTGCCTTCATAAGAATGGGACATGGGAAGGATGGACAACAACTTGTCATCTTTCGTGATCTGGATAAGCTCCGTTGCCGACAGCGCGTTGGCCACAATGTTCTTGTTTGTCAGCATAACCCCTTTGGAATGTCCGGTAGTTCCGGATGTGTATAAAATTTCAACAAGATCGTTTTCCTTTATCTCAACTCTTTTCTCAACAGGTTCTTTCGATTTATCCTCACCCGCTCTGACGAGGTCGGAAAAGAGGCGTACTTTGAATTTGCCAAGCCCATCTTTGACATCATCAATCGGAATCACATATTCCAGCTCGGCGAACTTGCCGTCCTCGATTTTGTGTACGAGCTTGCTGGAAATAAACATGACTTTGGATCCCGAGTTTTTTATGATGTGGTTTATTTCCGAGCTGTGAAAATCCGGCAGGATAGGGACATTTACCGCCCCGATGAGACAATCGGCAAAATAAGCTATGCCCCATCTCGGGCTATTTTCGCTCAAAATAGCCACGCGGTCGCCCTTTTTCACCCCAAGCTTGAGCAAAGAATTGGCCAGTGCTTTGGAATATCGCTCGATTTGTCCGTAAGTAAACGGCTCTTCATCAACGAAAGAAGTGGCTTGTTCGTTGGCAAATTCTTTGGTGCTGTAAAGAAACAGCTCCTTGATAGTTTCAGTCGTTAGTTTTGGCATGTGGGCTCTCCTTTTGTGATTTTAGGAAAATGTTAAAAATAAAAAACCGAAATACAAGAATTCCGGTTTCATTTTTATAACACCTATGTTAAGACGAAAAAAAGGCCCAATTTCATTTCGGTACCATGCGGTAAGCTTAATCTGCTCGTTTTTCTTCAATTCTGGCCGCTTTGCCGCGCAATTCACGCAAGTAGTAGAGCTTGGCACGTCTCACCCGGCCTTCTTTGATCCGCTCGATCTTGGCGATATTGGGGGAATGTAAGGGGAAAATCCTTTCGACACCCACACCGTTAGATATTTTGCGGACCGTAAAAGTGGCGTTGCTGCTCGATCCTCGCCGGTTGATGACGACGCCTTCAAAGGCCTGAATTCTCTCTTTATCGCCTTCAAGTACTTTCACATGAACCACAACAGTATCCCCACTGTGAAAATCAGGAATGTCGCTTTTCAACTCCGCCGCAGAAACAGCATCAAGTTTATTCATTGTTCTTACTCCTCATCTCTATCAGAATCGTTCCAATCTTCCTGAATGAATTTATTATACAGATCGATACGGCGCATTTTGGTGCGCTGAAGAGCCATATCCGCTCGCCATTGTTCGATCTTTTGATGATTTCCTGATAACAAGACCTCCGGCACTTTGGCATTGCGAAATTCCTCGGGCCTGGTATAGTGCGGATGATCCAGCAAGCCCGTTTGAAACGAATCCGTCACGGCTGAGTCGATATCGCCAATAGCACCCGGCAATAACCTCACGACGGAATCGATGACGACAAGTGCCGCTAATTCTCCTCCGGTCAGAATATAATCGCCTATGGAAATTTCTTCATCAACGATCTGCTCGATGACTCGTTCATCAAGGCCTTTGTAATGCCCGCAGAGCAAAATCAGCTTTTCGCGCAAAGACAATTCGACAGCCGATTTTTGCGTATAAACCGTGCCCACCGGCGACAGCAGCGTCACCGGTGTACGGTGAAGATTATATTTATCGCGAACGTCTTCAATACAGCGGTAAATAGGCTCGGGCTTTAAAATCATACCTGGGCCGCCGCCGTAAGGATAATCATCTATTTTCTTGTGTTTATCCGTGCAATAAGCACGAAAATCGTGTAAATAAAAAGTAACCAGATTTTTATTCACAGCCCTTTTGACGATACTCTCATTCAAAGGGCCGTCAAAAATCTTTGGAAATGCCGTTACAATGTGTATTTCCAAAGCAACCAATCTCTGTTTTTCTAACTTAGCAATCCCTCAATAGGATTGATGATGATTTTTCCGGAACTCGGCTTTTTTTCTTCCACGATCTCCGGCACATCCGGAATCAAATATTCCCGGTCGTTACAGGTAACAACAAAGACATCATTGGCCGGGAGCAGCAGCACATCGCTTATTTCGCCCACAAATGCGCCGGAATTCGTATAAACCTGCAAGCCGATAAACTCAAAGATATAATGGCGGCCCTCAGGCAGTGGTAAACATTCCTGGCGCGGAATTTCGACATAAAAATCCCGGTATTTTTCCGCCTGCTCGCGTGAATCGATTGACTCCAAAGCCACGATAACGAAACGCGGGCCGACTTGCACACCGGTCATTTTCGCTTGTTCCCGCGACAAGCCATCCTTGCTGAGAAAAACTCTTTTTAAAAGATAAAACCTGTTCGGATCATCCGTGATCGGCTCCACCCGCATCTTGCCCGCCACTCCATGCGGTCTGAGAATCTGGCCTATGACAACATAATCGGGCAACCTGGAATGATGTTCATCGGAGTCCGTCATGGATGAATCCTCTATTTACGGAAATGGGAACAATCGATAACGGGAAATTACTCTTGCTTCTCTTCCTGGCTGATTGTATCTTCCTGCGACTTTTCCGCTACAGCTTCTTCTTCAGGAGCTTCACCGCTGGGCTCCTCTTCCTGCTTCTCGCTCTCTCTCGCTTTGGCTTCAGCTTCCTGCTGTTTTGCCAGTTCCCTGGCCTGGCGCTCCATTTCCTTATCGGCTTCGCGTTTCTTCATGGCCGATTCGGCTTCGATCCGTTTTTGATTTTCAAGCTGGATGGTTTCCCATTTCTTCAGCTCGGAGGTAATCCGTTCTTCGTCAAAGCCTTTCTTGCGCAAATCCCATTCCATCAGCAGACCGTCCTGGCTCAAGAAACTTTTGACGGTGTCCGTCGGAATAGCCCCTCGATCGAGCCACTTTAAGGCTTTTTCCTTATCGATAATGATTTCCGCCGGTTTTCTTAAGGGATTATAATGCCCGATCTTTTCCAGGTATTTGCCATCGCGACGCTTTCTAGAATCGATAGCGACAATGCGGTAAAAAGGCTGCTTCTTTTTGCCCATTCTCAGCAGCCTTAGCTTAACTGCCAATGAGTTCTCCTCCGGTTAGTTAAAATCCAAATGGTATTCTCATTCTTTTTCCCCCGCCTTTTTTCATCATTTTGATCATCTTTTGCATCATATTGAACTGATTGATCAGGCGATTCACGTCCTGCACCGTGGTGCCACTGCCCCTTGAAATTCTCTTTTTCCGGCTGCCGTTGATGAGATTCGGACGGCGCCTTTCCTCTTTGGTCATGGAATTTATGATCGCTTCGATCATAACAAGTGCCTTGTCGTCAACGGTCACACCGCGCAGTGCCTTGTTCATTTGTCCGGGCATCATGGCGAGAATATCCTGTAACGGACCCATCTTCCTTACTTGCTGAAGCTGATCATAAAAATCTTCGAGAGTGAACTCTTCCCTGGAAAGTTTTCTTTCCAGTTTGATGGCTTTTTCCTGATCTATCGCTTCCTGGGCCTTTTCAACCAAAGAAACCACATCGCCCATGCCTAAAATCCGCGATGCCATTCTCTCGGGATGAAATACTTCGAGCCGGTCGAATTTTTCACCAACACTCAGGAATTTAATCGGCTTGTCGGTAACCGCGCGAATGGACAGGGCGGCGCCGCCGCGTGCATCACCATCCATCTTGGTCAATACGATGCCGTCAAAACCAAGCTTTTCCTGAAAGGCGCTGGCGGTGTTCACCGCGTCCTGGCCGGTCATGCCGTCGGCAACAAAGAGTATTTCACTTGGGTTGGTCACTTTTCTGATATCTATCAGCTCGCCCATCAAATCGTCATCGATGTGCAGCCGGCCTGCAGTATCGATGATCACGGTGTCAAACATATTTTTTCGCGCAAAATCTACGGCGTGTTCACAAATTGCAGCCGCATGTTGGGATTCTTCCGAATAAGTCTTCAAGCCCGTTGCACGACCGACGACCGAAAGCTGTTGAATGGCCGCGGGTCGATAAATGTCGGCGGCGACGAGCAGGGGATTTCTGCCTTTTTTTCGCAGGTATTGTCCTATCTTACCGGCCAAAGTCGTCTTTCCGGATCCCTGAAGTCCGACAAGCATGATGACACTAGGCGGGACATTTGAAAATTGGATCTGATCCGCTTTCTCACCCATGAGAAAAGTGAGCTCATCATAAATGATCTTGACCACCTGCTGGCCCGGCGTTATGCTTTTCAGAACTTCCTGGCCTAAAGCCTTTTGCTCCACGCCGGCAATGAACTGCCTGGCGACTTTATAGTTCACATCCGCCTCCAGCAACACCCGGCGGATTTCTCTCATGCTCTCCGAAATATTTTTCTCGGTGAGCTTGCCGTGTCCTTTTAATTTCCTGAGGACGGTTTCTAATTTTTCAGTGAGATCCTGGAACATAGCCTTTTTCGGTTTTCAGTAATTATAAAGCCGGTAATTATAGTAAAAAAATTGTTTTATTGCAAGCTGTTTTTGGCCATAAAAAAAGCCGGTTCCTGAAGCCCGGCTTTTTGACACTCAATAGCCAAATGTGAACGTCTGGCGGTAGACCTCCGACGGGCCGTTCGGATCACCCTGGCCAAAATCATTCCATCTTTTGATGCGTCGCAACATACAATCATGCAGCTCGTCACTGCCCAAAGTAGAATGGAGTATTTCCGCCCACTCGACTCGTCCTTCTTTATCGATCGCGAAACGAATCTCAACTTCCCCTTTTAAATCAGGCTGTTGCTTGAGAACTCTTTTATAACAATCAAGGATTGCGGCCTGATGTTGAGCGATTATGCCTTGGACATATTCGGATTTTCGTCGAAGACGCTGTTGGTCATCAAGGTAGGAAGCTTCAACAGGTAAATCGTTGAGAGCACCCAGCGTGGTGTTCAACCCCTCTTTATCGCGCTCGATGTTTTCAAAGCTCACGGTTCCTGTCGGCTGCAAAGCGCCGATCAACTGGTCCGCATCCAGAGCGCGGGATTCACGTCTTGTCCCTCGAACAACCCTCCCCCGGGTCAGATCGGTGGAAGCATCGCCTGGTCCTCCCTGTCCTGTTCCCCAGCCTTTGCCATCAGGGCCGCGCGAAACTTGCATAGCATCCAGAGAAGACAGAACGCTTCCCAGCCGTTTATGCTCGTTCTCGCTGTAATCGTTAATAGAGTCAATATACTGCTGCGGAACATAACCTGTACCCGACGTTAAAATACGCAAAAAACCGATCTCCCCGACTTCATTCGCAATATCGTTCACGTTTCGCCTTCTGCCGCCACCTCTCCCCCCGGCAGCAGCCATCTCGCCGGCCGTAGGCAGATTCGATTCCGCACTACCGGAAATTTCAAATCCTCTTCCGCCACCGGCGGACGCCAAACCCGAAGGCGCTTCCAAGACCTCCCCCGCTTCGGCGGCAGCCTCACTGCGATAGCCGGCGTACAGAATATCCTCTTTCAAAAGGTCCATTTGGGAAAGCTCAGTCGAGGGTCGTGGATGAGTCAAATCACGCTCCAAAAGCAAGTTGGCGTACCTCTGTTGAATTTGCATAATTGTATCAGTTCTGAGAATGGTAGACAAATGCGTACCAAAAAAATAGATGAAACCGACGTGAAAAATAAGTGTAATGAGCACTATCGCTGCAAAACGCCAATCAAAGGATACAAGTTTTTGCTTTCTGAATTCCCTAGGGAATCGTTGCGCTCTACTGCTTACCATAGGTCACTATCCATTAAAAGGATAAAATCTGATGATGCATTCTCTCTTGCAAGACAACTGATTATCTAGTAACAAGCTAAAAAAATGTAATTGCTCGTTTGCTAAAAGTCAAGATTAAACTTGAAAGAAACCGGTACTTTTCGCAGAGATTTTACGAATAAACGGATAAACCTCTTTTCTGTGATTAATCCATAATATCTTTTGCCAGCGATTGAGCTTAGCGTAGAACGAAAGTATCAAAAATTATACCATTATGATTCCCACAATAAAACAATAAGGTTGGAGTGCGTGTTGTATGCCCGGGAAACATAACTGTTGTGTAAAAATTCAACCGTGCTTTGCTCAAAACATTTCTGAGAAAAAGGCTATTCCGTAAGTTTACTATGAAATACTGCCTAATTTAAGAATTATTGCGATTTACACAATATAAATTCATTGTGTCGTGTGAAATTATTTAGCCCATAATCGGTTTATTTTTACATCGAGGAATGGCCTGTCCTTTTGGACGAACATTTGGCAATCGACCCCGGAGGCTGACAGGACTTCAATGCAAGGCAATCTTTTCGCTTTGAGCTTAAAAGCACGGCACCCGTACGGGAAAGCTTGCTCCCATGTGATTCGGAAATGCTGACACCGGTAACAATTAATTTCTTTCTTCGGCTGTTTCATAAACGGAACTTTGTACTATAGGTATTGTTCGACCTGCTTCCAAACGCCGTTAATTTTGGCCTCCCAGACTGAGTAATTCTCACCCGGCATCAGGAACACCCTTTTCAGCAGCAAAGGATTATCGCCGGATCGAACGCGGCCATATTGAGCGGTTACCGCGCTCTTGTAGAATCGGCCGGCCACCTCTAATGTTTTTTGATTGACGCTTTCGCGCGGTCCATAAGGATAACAAAAGCATTCCGATACTTTGCCAAAAAGCAGTTCCAGCCTTTTCTTCGAACCCCCTACCTGGTAGATTATCTCCTCTTCGGTCTGAAGCGCCAGCCACGGATGATCCATCGAGTGGCTACCTATTTCAAAGAGACCTGTTTTCATCAACCTGGTTATGTCTTCCGTCTTTGCCATGCGAATGGAATGGTGAACGGGAAGATCCTCCCTGCCGATGTCGCAGGCTTTGTGTAACTGCACCAGCCGACTTTCAATCTCTTCCTGGCTTTTTGAGTAAAAGCCTTTGTTGATCTTTTTGAATGCGGAGAATCTTTCGTATTTGTTCTTCAACGAATAAAAATTGCCGTCAAACTGAATATTCATCTTCGAAGTAAAAGAAAGCAGCAATCTTACTTCTTCCCACCAATAGACATGGTCCGAATCCAAAAAATCGGGGCAAATAAAAAAAGTTGCCGGCAGGGACAATTGCTCCAATATCTGTGCAATTGTCCTCACCTGTATTAAAATGCCGTCGTCCAATGTGATGGCCACCGAGCCGGAATCGAGCCGATCATCGAGCAGGTCGTTTGTTAACACAGACAGCGGGATGACACGATAGTTCTCTTTCAATTTCGCCAGACAATCATATAAAAGCTTTGACTCATAATCATGAATGGCAATTATGGCGGCGGACTTTCTCGGAATATGACGAATGAATGGAATAGTGGAATAGCGTATGAGGGGAGGAGCGATTTTCTTTAGCGCACTGTAAACGAGCTTGGCCATGATTGGAGTATTTTTACCTAAACTGGTTTATGAAATAGAGCATAAAAGAACACAAATATCTACAAAAATTACTCAGGAATGCAGAAACCGCGCCTTGTGTAAGTTCATGGATCGCCTGGCATAAACGAATGAACAGGATGAAAAAACAGCAAAAAACAATGAGGGGTGATACTCAAAGGAGGGCTAAACGCATTCATCTTGGGATTTTTGCACCTGATCTCAAAATAAATCTCAAAAAATTACTTTTTACTCGATATCTCTTCTGCGATAATTTTCGATACCTCGCTAATAACCTGCTCTTGTTCATAATATCCATCTTGAATATTGATTTTGATTTGCTCCAGCCTGTTCGACGGCGTCAAATCCTGCTCGCTCTCTGGTTGCATCACGCGGTGCTGCTCCTTCCCTTCATTGGTGTCCACTTCGTATTCCCGCGGGCCTGGTGCTTCGTTGATTTTTTGGCGACTGTAAATTGAATCCGCATCGTTTTCGCGAACATTCTCTCCCTTTGTAGAGAGAGTGATACGATCCCTTTCTCTCTCTTTTTTCGAGTCGACGTGATCGGTCTTTGATTTATCTCTCGAGTTGTCCAGCCGAGAATGAAATTTTAGCAGGTATGCGCTTTCGTTTGAGATCTTCATTCAACTATCCTTTTCGTAGCAAAAAATAAGCAGGGGCTGTCTTACATATTCTGAGCGTACAGGCGTATTTTCTGATTATTTTTCGAAATTTGCAATGTTTTTTTTGATAATCCATTACGCCGACGACTGATTTTTTCCACCAGCAAATCGAGTGTTTTTCTTATCGAAATGGCCTTGTTACGGATGTTCATCAATGTTCGCATTTTATCCGCATTGCCCTGCCCGGTACATTGGCTTTCGGCTCTCTGAATAGCCGTTTTGACAGTTTTTTCACACTCAAAAAGCTTTGTCAGGTGACGCTCGCAATCTTTGAAATAGGCATCAATTTGATCGTGACTGACCGATTCACCGTCGTCAATATCAAACCTTGCCAGCAAAGCATTGTTCATCATTTCCAGCGAACATAAATTTTCGTACTGCTCCTTCAGAACGAATCCTAAATTACTTGAAGGTTCTTGGGCCATCTCACACGCCTTTGTCAAACAGGATCCCGATCACTTCGGTCATTTTTGCAGACAGCCTTAAAACCTCTTCCGGCGGTATCTGGCGAATGATTTTTCCGGAATCTTCCTCAAGGACCGTGATAACCGTCTTTCCAGTCGATTCATCCGTGCTAAAACTGAGACGAGATTTGAGATTGGCGGCGACCTTTTGCAAATTTTCTACAGTCCTTTCAAGATGTTCCCCAGAGATTTGCTGATCATCCGCAAGTTTCGTTGGTTCGCTTATAAGTCGATCGCTGCGGTTGTTATTCCCACTTTGCACACCATCAGCCATAGACAAGCTCTTGCCTGTGCTTTGGCTGGAGTCATTTTCCAAACTATCGACTTTCATAATAGCACTCCCTGGGGCAAACCGGTTCTAGGTCAACCCCAATAATGTATTCACGCTCTCAAGGATAGAGCTCATTAAATTCTGCTGCTGAATAGTACGATTGAGCAGATTTTGAACAGCATACAACTCGTTTCGATATTGTCTCTCCTTGATAGATAATCTTACCTGGTATTTGTCCACCCTCTTATCAATATCCTGTATCTGGTCTTCAATGATATCTTTTCGCCCATCAATGATGCCGTCAGTTTCCGTATAAAGATCCAACACGTCATATAATCTGGTCGCAATACCATAAGTCGAATTAAAAATAGCTGCAACGGCAGAGGGATCACTCTCGATCACATCATTCATGGTGGATTCATCCGTAATACTTGCATGCAACTTTTCATCAAAAGTAATCCCGATTTCATAGAGCGTTGACGGATCATTCGCACCCACACCTGAAACCTGGTCGAGAATAATGGTCGTCATATTTGTCAGTAGATTTCTAAAAGTCGTTTCACCCGCCAGAGCGCCTCTCGAATAGGTGGTCGGATCGACACTCAGCTTGTTCTTCAGATAATCTCTGACCGTATTGAATTTGGTGAGAAAGGACGATATTTTTGTTCTAATGGCCGATGTATCCTGCGTCGATGTTATTGTTACGGATGTCGTGCCGGAATCCGCATAGCTGCCGTTGGCTACTGTTATATCTTTTAAAGTAACAGACAGACCGTTCAGGGTAAATGTATTTGATGTTTTTGTTATCTCATCTTCGCTATCGGCACTATTGATAGTAAATTTGGCGTCATTGCCCACACTTTGCGTCACGCCCGTGAGCTTGAGCGCATCGCCCAGGAATGTTCCGGTAACGTCTTCCCATTGGATTTCTTCGCTTCCGGTTTCATTGGCCGTGAAGGTTACTTTATCCAATGATTCATCGTAAAAAGCCGTTACATTTGCCTCGGAGGCGTTTATCCTGGAGATAATCTCTCCAAGCGTGTCCGAATCAGCATCCCAATCAATCTCAACGCCGTTAATGGTAAAACTGCCCGTCTCTGCGGCTGAGAAAGCGTAATCAAAGTTCGCATTCTTTAAAAGTACATCTGTTTGAACGCCGGTCGTATTTGCTGCATAAGAACCGGCCGTTATATTAACTTGCGTCAAAAAACCGCTTGCAGATTCTGCCAAAGTCAGCGTTTCTCCCGGCGTATCGTGCTCGATCACAAACCTGTCGGTACTCCGGTTGTAATAAATGTGAGCGTCCGCATCCTCGTCATTGTTCACAGCCGTCATAAAGGCGTCAACTGTCGAATAATCGGATAAAGTAAAAGTCTTGCCGTTAATCGTTGCCGTACCGTCCGGGACTGTAGCAAATCCTGCCAGAGCCCAGCTTCTGCTTGTAGTCAAATAACCTGTTCCCGCGACAACTTGCGAGCTGCTTTTTACCGAAGCGGCTGTATTTAAATACCCCGTGCTTTTCATGGTCGTCGATGTCGCTAACTGCCTGACTCTGAAAAGGTAGGTCCCTTCTGCCGCTCCTTCATCCGCGCTGACAGTTATGGTATCCGTATCGCCGGAAGAAGCCTGAACGGTATTGAAAACAGACTCATCGGCATCCGTTTCTGCCATTTCCTCAGCCAAATCCTGCAAATCCTGCAGTTGGGTCTTTACGTCATCAAATAAGGTTGACTTTGTAGAAAGAGAATTTCTGTTCGCCTGCATTGTCGTCAAAGGTCGCCGTTCCAGGGTCATGTACTGTTGAATCAACGATTCAAGACTCCCTGTACTTCCAACAGATGCCGTGCCAGCCATTTAATTCTCCTTTATGCAGCTCTTGCTTTTTGGATTGCTTCCGTCCATGTCTGCCTCAGCTCGGTAAGTATTGGCAGAGCCTGGCCGAAATTTTTCTGTCTGACCATCCTCAGGGCATATTCGTACAGTCGGAATAATCCGGCGGAAATTTCTGCGTATTCAAAATTTAAAGCGTCTATTAACCTTGCGAGCGCAGAGGACGCTTTCCCTTCATCCTGTTTTTTGCACCCCAAAATCGCCTGATCATAAAGAGTGAGCAATAACTGTTCGGGTCTTGCCACAAAAATCTCATTCTCATGATATTTATCGAGCATTGCTTTCTTTCCATTGCACCGGGGATAAAACATGTTCGATCCTCTCTGTCGTTCCATTTGCTACGTTTATAAACACGAATAGCGCGCCCTTTTCAGGCCGCGCTTTTGATCTTGTGTGATGAATTCTACTGGAACAGGCTCAACACACCTTGCGGCGCGGCGTTCGCCTGGGCCAACATGGCGGTTGCAGTTTGTTGCAGAATCGTAAGTTTTGTAGCTTCCAATTGTTCCAAAGCCATATCCGCGTTCATGATCTGGTTGTATGAAGCTTCGGTGTTCAATTTAGCTACGGTCAGTGATTGTTCCTGGAATGTTAAACGGTTCACCTGGTTACCGATATAGGTCAGACCGTCGTTCACATTCTCAAGGGCCGTATCGATCTGGTCCATAAAGGCCTGGGCATTGGCCATGGTGTCGACCGCCTGACCGCCCTGTGCATAGTCGACGTGCATAACACCTGACCCGGCCGCTCCTGTAGCAACGTTGGCGAGATCGATAACAATGCCGACGCCGAGATTAACAGCGGCTGGATTGGTGCCTGACCCGGCAAAAGTGGTCGAAAGACTTGTGCCTACAGCTCCACTCGCAGCGCCGTCAGCGTCTATTGTGACCAAATCTCCATTGCCATCCCGAACGGTGATGGTTATCGTGTTGGTGCCGCTGCCTGCGCCATCCGAGGATATTTCGACGGTATAATGCCCGGTTTCCAATTCACCTGCCAGGCTGTTCAGGTTCGCCGATGTGTCTAATGGCGTGGCGCCAAATCCGATGTTCAGCGTCGCGGTAGTCGTCGTGGTTGCCGCGGTTCTGACGGTCGAAGAAGAAGCTGTTACATCGAGTCCGGCGGAATTAAAAGTAGTGTTTGTGCCGTTGCTCCAAACAAACTCGGCAACGTTAAAGGTCAATTCCTCGCTCGTCGAAGTGCCCACACCGATTTGAAAGTTCTTGTCCGTTGACAGGATGTCAATGCCGGACCAGGTGGCCTGGGCTACTTCAGAATTGATCTGGGTGTTGTAGTCCTGAAGCTCTGCGAGAATGGCGGCTCGCTCATCTGTGCCTAAGGTATCGTTTGCCGCCTGCTGGGCCTTTGCTTTCATCTCCGCCAAAATATCACGGATATTGGTCAGGTGGCCTTCGGCAACGCTCATCAGATTCTTGGCAGATCCAATGTTGTCCAAAGCAACGCCAAGTCCGGTGCTTTTGAGACTTAATGTAGAGCTAATCGTCCAACCGGCTGCATCATCAGCAGGGCTGTTGATACGTTTACCGGTCGCCAGCCTTTGCTGATGAATGGCCAGTTGATTATTCACATTCTTCAGCGAATTTAAAGCATTCAAGGCGCCGATGTTGGTTGCGATACGGGTAAAATCTGCTCGTGCCATGACTAGTACCTCCTTGTTGGATTTCGAGGCTTCCTTGCCGCTATGTTGTTGTGAGTTTGAGTCAGGATTTATCTATGACTCTCATTCACTGTTATCGACTCGAGTTCGACAAACTTTAGTTTTTTTTCCCGAATATTTATTTTGATTAAAGAGCTAATGAAAAAATTGGATAATCAAAAAGGCATTCCCCGCAAATAAACAGATCACCATATCGAATTTATTTTGCCATCAAATCATTTTGCTTTTGGGGATTTCAATAAAAAGCGCTTTCTGTTTTCGGAATAATGCCAGGCCTTCATACAACCGCTCTCTTCCTTTGCAACACTATAATCACTTTAGCCAAATTATCCCTGGCACGGCCATTTTCAGGCGCTATCCCCAAAACAGCCTGAAAACCATACATGGCAGCTTCAATATGCCCTTGTTTTGCATAGCAGGTGGCCACGTCTGTCAAGACCTCGACATCGTCAGGTTTTTTAGCCAGGTATTTGCTGAACAAATCGATGGCTTGTCGATACAGCCTGGCGTGCAGACAGTATCCGCCGACTTCTTTAAAGACAGGTGGACTATCGGCTTTGTTCAGGATGGCCTCCACATAATTTTCCAAATCCTGCAAATGTCGATTTTTGGCGGCAATTTTTGCCAACCCTACATAGGCTCCCACATGATCGGGATTAATCCCGATGACGTTTCGCCATACTTTCTCCGCTTCCTGCGGATTCTCGTTTTGCAGTGCATAAGCCCGGTAGTTGAGCAGCTCCTCAGAATGAGGAAAGCGTTTCAAACCGAGCTCGATCTGCGCCATTTCATCGCCCAATTCAGGATTTCTCTTACAAAGAGCCGCCCATTTCAAATAAAACAGCACATTCGTCTGGTCTGTCCTCTCCACCTCGGTCAATTCTTTTCGTGCCTCATCGACGCGATTCAATTTGAGCAACACCCTTGCCAACGTCACCTGATAGGCTGGCGGGGTCTTGCGCGCTGCAACAGCCTTTTCGGCTGCTTTTAGGGATTTATCATATTCCTGCAATTCGTAATAGCAATCTGAGATATGTCCCCAGGCTTTATGATCAAAATTATATGTGTCGATGATCAGCCTGGTATGTTGAGGCTTTATTTTCAGTTTTTGCTGAATATCCAAAAAACGATGAAACGTTTCAATCGCCTGTCGATATTTTTTTTGGCTGATTAAAACGGTCGCCACAGTAAAAAGAATGTCGATATTTTCTGGAAACTCTTTGAGAATTTCCTGACAAAGTTGTTCCGCCTTTTCTTCCTGGCCGGCATGCAGGGCGCTGTAAGCCGTATCATAAAAGATCATTTGGCGGTGAATCTCTGTCATACGCTGTCGGCAAATCTCCAGTGCCTTCTCCCCCGTTTGCACGGCCTCATCATATCGCTTCTGTGCTCTCAGAACCCGTAAGTAATTCACATAAGAAAAAGGATTGGTTTCGTCCTCCGCCAGTTGTTTTAGCAACAGCTCCTCGGTGCGGCGCATTTTCGCCGCCATTTTTTCTTCACAAAGATTGTATCCCCAGTGGTAAATGCGGACCTCTGTTCTCAGATCGGCGCCTTTGTAGGCCAATTGATTGTGCACGATCCCCTCGTAATGCGCCTTTCCCCGGCGAAATATACGTTGAAAATAATGTTTGGCCCAACCCTCGGGACTATCATTCAACAGAGCGACAAAAATGGCGTCATACAAATCGGACCGGAGT
This sequence comes from Candidatus Zhuqueibacterota bacterium RBG_16_48_16, assembly GCA_001771235.1. Classification (GTDB taxonomy): domain Bacteria; phylum Zhuqueibacterota; class Zhuqueibacteria; order Residuimicrobiales; family Sediminimicrobiaceae; genus Sediminimicrobium. The sequence goes on along the minus strand of METF01000314.1, from coordinate 6,404 downwards.
ACCTTTTTTAAAATCGGGATATCGGCCTTTTCCAGCTCCTCATCCGCGTCCATTTGCAGGATCCAATCGCCGGTAGCGTATTGCAATCCATAATTCCTCGCCTCGCTAAAGCTGCCCTGCCAGGGATGATGAAAGATTTGAGCGCCGTATCGCCCGGCGATTTCGACGGTACTGTCCGTCGAGCCTGTGTCCACTATGATCATTTCATCAACAATATCCTGCACGCTGTCCAGGCATTGTCCGAGGAATTGTTCTTCGTTTTTCACAATCATGCAAAGAGACAGGGTTGGCCGGGGCGACTTTAATTTATACTTTGCTGTTTTCGCCATGTGTCATTCTCCGAATTTTACGAACGCATGATTGCATGGATGTATGGTTGCATGCCGTCACGCCGCCATGCATTCATGCAACCATGCACTCAAGCATTCAAACTGAAGCTTCCGGCAAGGTCATGAATGGCTTGATCTCCGAGATGGCAACCTTGAACCGGGAATCGTATTCCTGCTCACTTTTATCGCTTGACATACTAAGGGCGATTTCGGCTCCCTGCCAATCTCCGGCAGCCGCCCTGCATCCGGCCAAGTCGTTCCAGAGCTGCCGCGCAGGAATCTTCCTTTCCACTATGTTTTCTTTTGCCGAAAGACGAATCAAATTCTCCAATCTTTCCACTGCTTGTTGATAGTCTTTTCTACAAACAGAAATGGTAGCCTGAATATAAAGGGAAATTAGATTTCTCGAGTTTATTAAAAACGCCCAGTTGGCATGCGATTCGGCCAGGCCGAAATGATTAGCTTGCAAAAAGAGCTGACTCAGAGCCAGATGCGAATTGGCAATGATTTCTCTTTTTATCTTCTTATCGTCATTTTCAATCGCCTTTTGCAGCCAAAAAATTGCTTTTGTATTGTTCGCCAATTCCCGAAAAGTCATCCCAAGATTATAGCAAATAAATGGGTCGCAGGGATTTTCATCCGCATCTTTTAACAGCAACCTCATATTGCGTTGGGCCCGCTTTTTCTTCTTTTCCGCTGTTGCGCCATAAGCCCAATGATCGATGACAATGTCGCTTTGCAATACCTTGCCATTGAGTTTTTGTATGGCCGGTAAAATTTGCTCATGAATGCGGCCTTGATAGCGGATTTCAGGATGGTTGCGAAAAAGCCGGCAATATTCGCTATCGACAAACGGCACCAGATTTTCATTTGCCTGGGGAATGCGCTGAATCATGGAAACCGCGGCAATTTCGGAGTAATATATTGCCTGCCGAATTTTTGCCAGCTCACTGCGCGGGATGCGCTCGTCAGCATCGAGGCTCAAGATCCAATCACCGGCGGCGTGATCAAGCGAATAGTTGCGCGCCCTGGAAAAATCGTCGCACCATTCGAAATGGAATACGTGGGCGCCGTTTTTCTGCGCAATTTCCACCGTCCGATCCGTAGAACCGGTATCCACGACAATCATTTCATTGACGATATCTTTGATACTTTCCAGAGCAGTTGGCAAGTACATTTCTTCATTTTTGACAATCATGCAGAGAGACAGGGTCGGTCGGGCCAATTTTTGTTTATTCTTCTTTGCAGTTTTCGTCACAAGTCGTTCTCCGAATTTTATGAACGTATGATTGCATGGACTCAAGCATTCAATCCATTAGCAGGTTTTATTTTTGCAGCTCATCGATCTGATACTTTCAAGCAACCGTCGCTTTCACCGCGCAACGCAGCCGGTTTAAGACCTCCACGTCATAGCCGCAATCATTTAATGTCTTTTTCAAATATCCCATCGATTTTTCTGCTACGTGCTGCCAGTTGCCGTTCATCTCGGGGATATTGATTTTATTGTCAGGCAGTCTCTCTAATTTTCCCATGTACCGCATTCCATTGGGTGTCTGTATATATATCCTGCCGCCGGGTTTTAAAATATTCTTAATCTCTTTTAAAACCGCTACGAGCTCGTTATGATAGAGGTGTTCCACGATATCCATCATGAGAATGACGTCAAACACCTGCTTTTTAAAAGGTAGCTGTTGTGCCAACAGTCCTACGTAGCCTAAGGGCTGATCATGATGCGCTTTATAAAATTTCCTTTTCAGCCCTCTAAGCTCATTCACCGCGACATCGGTAGCCGTAACATTCTTCAGCAGGCCGTGTTGAGCCAGGACGTGTAAAATCTTGCCGGCGCCTGTCCCGATATCAAGAATGCGGTCATTTTTTTGGATCTTGACGCCAAAAAATTCCATTGCAAGCATTCGAGCTATGTGATCGATGTATTGTTTCATTTGTTCTTCAGAAAATTCATGCCGTGTTCGTACAGCGTTCCAGTCGCCCCCAACAAAGCCGGTCCAAAAGGCATCCAGAGCTCTGGCGAAATTTACATCATCGATTTTATCGCCGCGTTTCACCAGCAGCTCGTCTTCCGTTGTGTAGACGATTTCTTCCTGATAGCAGGATAACTTTTTGCCGGTTTTGTCAGCGAATCGTTCCAGCATGACGCGGTTAAAAATCCCGGCGTAATAGCGCGCAATCGTATTTTCAGGATCCAGATCAAGGCTTGTTTGGATGGCGGCTATGGCCGAGCTCATGTCGCCTTGCCTTTGAAACATCATCGCTGTTTTTATCCATGTTAGCGGCTGGTTATAGTCAACATTTATAGCGAGATTGAAAAGCGTCCGGGCTTGCTGTAAATCATTTGCAGTGAGAGCGGCACAACCCTGGTCATAGTATTTCTTCCAGGAATCCGCCCTCCGATCCCGATTCCCGTCCGCTCCATGAGCAAGGCCTTGTTGCGCGACAGCAGGAGATGTTGTGTTATCTTTCCAATCGTCTGCTAAAGCCATTGAAATAATACCTCGATGATCGGTTAACATGCAGCACACGTCGCTCTTTTACCAATAGCAAAAACATTCTCATCATTCGATTGCTTCAAGACAATCCTGGCAAAAAAGACAATTTCAAATCCAGCCGTTTTCATCAGAGCCTGCAGGCTATAGCCCGGATAAGCCCTTAAATGTCCATGGTCCTCGACCTTGTCCGGTATTTCCGTGACCGTATCGATAAAGGCCAGTCCGTCCGGCTCCAGATGAGTGCAGATATTCCTCAGCAATTCAAAGTCCCGGGCGACATGTTCGATCACCTGCGTACAAAGAATAATATCAAATTTTCCATCCGGAAAATTGTTGTTCAAGTCGCATGGAGCATACCTTACAGGAATATCGCGCCTGGCAATATCCAGCACTTCCGGCAGATCTACACACAAGACATCATGGCCCATTCCGGCAAAGTATTCTCCCCATGCTGCAGTAAAGCAACCGGCTTCCAGGATTTTCAAAGGTTTATTTTTTGGAATGAATTTTTCGAATATCTGCTTTTTTGCCATGTTAAAAGGACGGTCTAATTTTTCGGCTACAGGCTTTTGATTCTCTCGCTGGGCGAGGTGAAATTGAAGCTCATTCCAATCTTCTATCGACTGTAGTGTATTAGCAGGATTCATATAGGCACCTTATTTTTAATTTATTGATTCTACATCCAGCCAGCCGGTTAAATCCCGATTGATAATTTTAGATAGATTCAATATAGACGGCCTGTACAAGTCGATGAGTTTCTGTTTCTGCTCCGCAGTTGCTGTATTTCTTTTTTTATAGGATTTTTCCACCAGCGCCGGCTTGACCGGTTTCTCAATATCCCGAAACTCAAACCCCTCGTCGATGTCAAGAAACCGGCACAAACGACGCAACGCGACTTTAGGATTTTCTTTGATCTCTTCAAACAAGATAATATGTACCTGGTCGATTGGGAAATATTGGTAAAGTTTTTGGATGCTGTTATGATAAAACCCGGTCAGAAAAAGCCGGTTGTGATAATCCACCGTGTTGACCTGGTTATTTGACACACGCCAGGCAATGGTATTGACGCACGCTTCAAAATCAGGATTTTCCTCTTCATTCGGCGGCCAATGAAAAAAGTCGCTGATCAAACGCTCGACCGGGTTGCGGATGGTGAAAAACAATTTGACATGGGGCAGTATCTTTTTAAAGTCGCCAATGAAATTGCCATAGGTCAAAAACAGCAGGTAAATCGCTGAGACTTCTCCCGCTTTCTGCCAGGGTTGGGCATGCTCAAACAGCCGCTTGTAGGTGTTTAGATACCCTAACTTTTGCTTCCAATCTAAGTAAAAAGGCGTCCACATGTGCGATTCTTTTAAAATAAAGGGACCCTCTTTCTTCAATTTCTCAAAAAAGCCGGGATCGCAACAGAATGGGACATCGGGCGAGATTCTTGGAAACGCCAATTCCGGGTGCTGCATGAGCATGTTTTGCAGGTAGGTGGATGCGCACCTGCGGACGCCCAATCCGATAAAATCCGGCAGGCGTCCCTTACCTTCGTCTGGCGCATTGAATCCCTTTTGGATAAATTTTGTGTAATCTTGTTCAACGGCTATCATGTGTGTTCCTTTTGCGAACTTGCTCCATTTCATAAGTTCATGTTGGGTTTTTTGTCTGTAGTTCAAGCTTTGGCTTGACAATTTCGGCCTAAAGGCTGGACTATGAACTTTTTGCTTTTTCCATAACCCGGCAAATAATTCTGAAATGGACTACTTGTCTGAACGAAAACCCAAACGGTTCCGAGATTGCTTCGCTCCAAAAAAGCAAATTGAACGGGAAATGACTCATTTCCTCCGCTCGCAATGACAGCTCTTTTTTATTTTGCCAGTTTTCGTTCAGACACTTAGGCCGTTTCAGCAATCCAGGCACGTTGAGCAACAGAGAGACCTGTGCCGGGGACGTGATCAATGTTCTCGTGGCTCTTCTGCAATTGTTTAAAATAGTCAACCAACAGGTGATCCAGCGCTACATGCACGGTCTCGATGAGTCCGTAATCATCAGACGGTACGACAATGGAAGTACCGCACATTTTAAGCAATTTTCCACCATCCATCCCTAAAAAGCCAATGGTAATCATATCAAGCTCATTCGCTGTTCGAACGGCTTTTATCAGGTTGGGAGAATTGCCGCTGCCTGAAATGGACAAGAGCGCATCGCCGTGTCTGGCTAACACCTTTAACTGCCGGGAAAAAATTTGGTCATAGTTTGTATCGTTGGCAATCGCCATCGTCACGGCAGCGTTGTCGCATAATGATATGGCTTTAAATCCCCTCCCTCCTTCCCTGGCTGCTCCCAGCATCAAATCATTGGCTATATGCGAGGCAGTAGAGGCGCTGCCGCCATTGCCGATCAGGAAAATTGTCGCATTCTCGTAAAAGACCCGTTCCAGCTCTTGGAGGATCTTGGACCAAACCTTCAAATTGAGATTTTCCAGAACACAGGTTAACTCTGCCAAGTACCGTTTCGAAAAAAGCTGATCGTTCATGATTATCCTTCATTTCAATAAAGTCTGAATAAATTTAAAAAGCGCGGTGGGTTCTATGGATTCCTTATTTCCAACAATACGAACCGCCAGTGCGCCCACGGCGTTGCCAATGAATCCGATCACATCCGTCGGCTGGCCTGCCAGAGCTGTTAAAGAAGTGATAGCTAAAAACGCATCTCCGGCGCCTACTGTGTCGATAACCCCGTCTGAAAAAATCGGCACAGTGCTAAAGCCATTTCCGGCGCGATAAGCCAGGGCGCCTTCTTCGCCGAGCGTGACGCTGATAGTCTCGGCCTGCATACGCCCGGCAATATGATAAACCATATCCTTTATCGAGCCATGCTTGCTGTGCTCCGCCAGTCGTATTTCCCGCTCATCGATGCAAACATAATGAGACTTTGGATATTTGGTCACAATGTTGAATCCCAGGTTGGCGCTGTTTGCCT
>METF01000314.1:0-570 GCA_001771235.1 Candidatus Zhuqueibacterota bacterium RBG_16_48_16 | reverse complement strand
CTCGCACAGGGTCTCAACCAGACGGCTGCCGATGAATCCATGGCCGAAATCGGCCGCAACAACAAGATCGTAATAGCCGATGATCGTTCCGAGGTATTCGGAAATTTGTTCTTCTATGATCCCATCCAGGTCGTCATCACATAAATAGCAGACCTCGAACATCTTGGCGTGCTGAAACGGATTCACGAACCGCCTCTTTACAACTGTCGGAGCATCCGGGCGGTAAAAGAATTTAGCCCTTACATTTGGTTTTAAATTCTGTCTGATAAATTTTTCCTGGGTATCCATTTTTCCGAGGCAAGTGAGAAGGTGGACGTCGTCGCAAAATCCGCCAATGTGATTGGCGATGCTCATGGCGCCGCCGGAATATTTCTCCTCGCGAACAAATTGCGCGCTGACGCAGGCCGATTTTGACGGCTTGCCAATAGCGACGGCGTAATGATATTCATCGATGATGGCATCGCCGATGACCAGGATCTTTTTGTCACGAAAAGCTTTTAAAAGACCGATAATGTCGTCCGCAGTATATCGCTCGCGGAAAACCTGCAAAAATCTTTCGGCCTCTTGGGA
>METF01000313.1:14618-14760 GCA_001771235.1 Candidatus Zhuqueibacterota bacterium RBG_16_48_16 | reverse complement strand
GAAAGCTCAGCACGCCCATCCACACCGCGGTCTGCCAGTAAAGAGTGTTTATGCCTTTGTAATCTTTTCTGGCAAAAAAGCGCGCTGCCAGAGGCGTGAACAAAAAGGCAAAACTGGTCATGACCATTTTGTTGAAATGCGC
>METF01000313.1:9647-14583 GCA_001771235.1 Candidatus Zhuqueibacterota bacterium RBG_16_48_16 | reverse complement strand
CCGTACCATTGAAAAATCCGATTAAAATCGTGTCCGTCGAATGCATCAGCACATTCACCATATCCGAAGTCAATAGAGGAATGGTAAATGCAAAAATCTCCTTTGCCGGTATCTTCATGGCTTTAAGCCTGAAATGCTGCAGGACGCCCTCTGACCTGAGTACTCGAATGAATACCCAGCTATAGATCAGAATGCCGACGATGCTGGCGGCCAGATAGCCATAAGCGAGAAAAAACACGCTCTCGCCCAGCAGGATCAGCAACCCGACGACGAGCATTTTGAGCAGTGGCGTCAAAACATATTTTCGGAAAAATATGGCGCGCGGGCTGGCGAAGCTGGCAAACAGGCCGATCATGGTCTCGTCGACAGCCTCGACCGGCACCAGAAAGATCATGATCAGCAATAGAGCGACCGGCTGCTGTTCACCGCCGCTGATCAGCTTTGTTATTAGCTCTGGTGAAAGATAGAGGGCGCTGATGACCAGCAATCCGTTGATCACAATCGTCATAAACACCAGGGCGATGGTGCCGAACAGCTTTTCATATTCCTCGTTTTCGTGGTAAATCGGAATGAAGCGGCTGATCGATCTTTTTAGCCCAAGCGTGGAGAAGACCTCAAAAAAATTGACCAGGGCAAGAGCATAACCCCATGATCCATAGTCGGTGGTGGATAAATAGCGCACCATCATAACCTGGGTGGCAAAGTTCAAACCGATGGAAATAAATCTTCCTAAAAGAAGTAAGCTGGAGCCTCTGATCTGTTTTTTTGTGGCATCTATTTTTCTTTTTTGAGATTGCAATGCAATAGATGTGTCTATAATTTCAGTGTTTTCCATTCCTGCTCACCAGGTTCCCATAGTAATTCCAAATCAAGGAAATGACGTTCTTGCGCACTGTTTTGGCGTTTTCCGTTGCGTTGATGACATACATTTTTTCAATTTTGTCTTGCAGCGACAGAAACGTCTGCCGCTGTTTTTCGAGTATCTCGGCAGAGTGCTCTCCTTTGCGGTTGAAAAGTACCTCACCGGGCGCGTCCAGCAGAATGACCATATCCGGCGCCGGACAGGTGCTTCGCAACAGCCAGCGGCGGGTTTTTTTGCCGATTGTTTTTGCCGGTGGCGCTAAATAGGAATCGTAACTGTACCGGTCAAAGATGACTAATTTGCCTGTGAGCTTGCTGGCAAAGCCGATGAAGTAACGAAGCCACTGTTCGAGCAAACGGTTGAGATAATTCATTGCCCTGAACAATATGCTCAGGACATTCTGTTGTCCGGCCTTTGCTGCTTTGGCTTTTCTTTTCAGCCAGCGCGAGGTGGGCAAGCTCACTGTGGCGGAATCATAGTTCGACCCCATGTAAATCAGCTTGGCGCGAAGAATTTTTTGTTCGGCAAGCGCACGCGACAGCGTCGATTTGCCGGCCCCATCCGGAGCCAACAGGGCAACCGAGAGACCGGGACGAAATACCATAAAGTAAAATGGCCGCAAACGACGATGAATAAATGTGCTGACAAATAGCCAGGATGAAAGAAACGGACTGGCCCAAAATAGACGTCGGCTTAGCTTCCGGCGAAAAGAGAGCAAAACTCTCCAGTCGTTATTTTCCATTAATTTTTTTAGCTCCTCCCAGGCAAGAATTCCTGCAAAGGTCGTCTGCACAAGATGTGTGATGGCGTTATTCAGCATTTGATTTGACTGGGTATCCGCGCATATCGCAGCCAGCCTTTTCCGATGCTTTTCGTCAAAAGCGCCTTTGTCCAGCAGGCAATGTAGTAAAAGCGTGATAAACTCGTGCTCCAAAGCCAGGGCGGAAAGGTCTTTCTCCATTCTCAGGTGATTCAGGCACTGGTCGTGGAGCGGCACGTTCAGGTGGCGGATCGGTTTTCCGTAAACCAGGCGAGTGACCACGTCCAGCTTGAGCCAGGTGTCATTTTCTTTGTCATAAGCAACATAAAACCTGTGCGGGTAAAAGCCCCAGGATGGCAAGACGACATATCCTATCTGTCCGAGAACCCGTTCAAAGTTTTTGATGTCCTCGTCAGCCACGAGCACGTCTATTTCTTTTATAGAAAAGAACGTGTCAAGCTCGTCCATTCCGCGCAAAACGCCGTAACGAATTTGCGATTGATGGAGCTTTTCAAATGTTTTTACTAAATATCGTTCCACACAACCACCTTAGTTTGTGACGCATGTAACTACATACCGGCAGTAACGCTGCAGGGCAGGAAAGTTCTTCAACAAAAACCTATCGAGTCGATCGAATATGAACTGAGGCCAGGAAAGATCTCGACCCCATATTGCTCGTGCCAACATTCCTGTAAGGCAGAAACCGGAACAGCTACAGTGAAACTGGTGCGCTTTTAACTGCTTTAGCTCTTTAGTTGTCAACGGCCGGTCCGTACCCTTGGCCGCATGTTTCCATTTATAGGGAAGCCGATCTCGCGCAAATTCCAGCAGCGGATTTTCGCCGAGAGGATCTTTGAAGACGGCTTTGCCGCCAGGTTTCAGCACGCGCTCTATCTCCTTGCCGGCATCTTTCAGCTTGAGATGATGCAAAACACCTTCGCCGTGTACAATATCCACCGAATTCGTCGCAAGCGGTATGGTTTCTCCTGCGCACAAAAGGACTGAAATTTTGTCCTCGACATTATTGATCCCAGCCATTTTCTGAACATAAGCGAGCGTTTTTGTTGAGATGTCGCCGGCGATGACAGCTTGCGCACCTGCTCGCGCAAAATAGACCGACGTCGGATTATATCCGCATCCCAAATCCAACACCACTTTGTCTTCGAGCGATCCTAAAAAATTGAATTGATGCTTTTTCCATGGAGACTGATTCATATAGTCATCAAAGCGCCATGTTTCGGGTAATTTAAACAACCGGTCGTTTACTAAAACGGAATCCATGAGATGCTGTTCAAGTCGGATTCTTTCAGATATGTTGAGTCGTTCTGCCTCCTCGGGGTCCAAGATTCGATTTGTGCCCATGATGTAGTCCTAATGTTAGTGTGTGCAAAAGGAATAATAGTATTCCCAGGGCTAAAATAAGCTCCAATACTTCGTTAAATTCGGCTACGGCAAAATAATACCTGCGAGGCACCTCGAACAAATTGCGAAAGAGACGCCAGCCAAAGAGAAATACAAAGTACGGTATCAACACATAGTGAGGGGTGATGTATTTGAATAATTGCCGATATTTGTCCAAAAGAGGTGTCCAGAAAAATAATATCGGTAAAAAAGTGCCATAAGCGCCCACGACCATTTGCAGCCACTTGAACGTCGAGCCGACGCCATAAATGTTATGCAGGTTGGTTTCCGCTTGCTTGTTGATCTCCGCGTATGTGTCCGGTGTGTGCCAGCCGAATGCCCTTTGGCCCCAGTTCAACTCCTCGCCGGCCATAAAGAGGAGGCCGAGACATAAGCCGACATAAAGCAGGGCTGGCAAATTTTCTTTTCGCTTGAATAACCTGACCGTCATAATAACGGACAAAACGAGCGCGACGACATAGGCAACGGCCTGGATTGTTTCGGCAATGCCGTCTTCACGAGTGAATAATTTATAGGCATCCTTGCTGATCAGTGCCAGTGCTACGCCTGACGTAAGAATGGCAAAAGGGAGGAGTATCAGCGCAAAAATTTGCCACAGCGGCAGGCGCCACTCTTTGGCACTTTCCCGGATAATGGAAGGGATTGAGAGTCGATTCAGTTTATCCTCACGAGTCATGTCAGTGTCCGCATGAAGTGATGTCGTTTTTCGCATGAATTCGATCCTGTGGTTTATCTTGATTATTTCACAAATCATGACTGTGGGGGCGAAGCATTCTTTGCATAATTCACAGTAAGAAAAAGAATCTCTGAGGTGAATGCTTCGCCCCTACAACTCATACATAACATACAGGGACAATATCAATATGCTTTTCGCCCTGAGTAGAAGGTCGCAAGGGGCATTTCTTTGTCGTCCATCGGCTCCTGTCTTCGTAAATAAAGAGCTGATATTTTCCCGGCAGCGAATCAGAGCTGAATCTCTCTACTCTCGAAAAATGGCGTTCGTATTTTTGAAAATAGTCAGTTCCGGGTGCTCGCACATGGTGATGCCCATAACGATTTGGCTGCGGATATTCGACTGTTTTTTCCACAATTATTGGGATGGGAAGAATGGCTATGCCGTTCGGCTTTAAAATTCTGCAGATTTCACAGATCGCCTTTTCGTCATCGGGTATGTGTTCCAATACATGCGAAGCAAAGACAAAATCATAAGTCGCATCATCGAATGGCAGTTGCTGCAGATCAACATGGTGATCGACACCTTTCATCCTCAAGTCTGCTCTCTCATAGTGGTCAAACCTTTTTGAGAAGAACTTGCGAAAAAATGGCTCGGGAGCAAAGTGAAGCATCTTCAAACGAGCTGTATTTATCTTGCCAAGAACATCGTTCACAACCAGGAACTGAAGTCGGTGCCTTTCCAAAGCACCGCACTTGGGGCATTTCGCGTGCTTTCTGACGCCCGTAGAGGCAGCGAAATCCATGAAGGGTCCCTTATAGCCACAAACAGGGCACTCGAATTTCTCTCTTTGGGATTCGCAAAGCCTGAAGAACAGAAGTGTGGTTCTGTTCCTTACTCTGCGAGCACAGCGTTTTAGCGTTATGAATGAGTCGATCATAATCAATATTTCCTGGCCGGAGAATAGCGTTGCATGCACTTTGTCACTTGAAGATAGACATCCTCCGGGTTGCGGGTGGCGTCCACTCGCTGAAAATTGCGTATGGTTTTGCCTTGATTGAGAAATGCCTGCTGGCGCTCGACTAAATACTGGTGATACTCCTCCCGGCTGAGCTTCGGATCTTCGACCGGCTTTCTTGCCTGCAAAATCTCCGGCGGCGCATCGAGAAAGATGACCAGATCCGGTTGCGGAAACAGATGCGCCAGGCACCAGAGATGT
>METF01000313.1:3822-9620 GCA_001771235.1 Candidatus Zhuqueibacterota bacterium RBG_16_48_16 | reverse complement strand
TGGCCGTTTTGGGATCGGGGCAATTCATAGTCGAATTTAAAATGCCGGTCGTATATGACGATGTGGCCGGAGCGCCGGTATTTCCAGGACAAAAACTGGCGATACCATTCCTCGGCCAGCCGATTGACCAGGCGGATGGGCCGCCACAATATTTTCAGCTTACTTTCTCTTTCCGCAGAAACAGCCGGCACAGCCTGACCGTTGCTCTGGTTTCTTTTCTTTTTGACCATCTTTTTTGCATATTCAATCAAGCGGGAGCTAGGCAACGCCACATTGCTCGACCCGACATTTACTCCCATGTACAGGTACTTGACCGACTGTGGAAAGCTCGCTTCCAGCCTTTTGGCAATCGTAGTCTTGCCGGCGCCATCGGCGCCAATAATCGCAACGGAAAACGTATGTCGCCCGTTTTTGCTCAAGCGGTTCTCCTGTGCCCATTTACGGCGCTGTAACACATCTCCTCTAAGGTCGTTGCACACGATGACCAGACAAAATATCGCTCAACAAATTTCCGTCCTGCGGATGCCAGTCGCTGTTGTTCTTTCTTGTCCTGCAACAGGGCAACGAGTCTTGCGGCAAAGTCGTCGGCATCATCGGCAATGACCATGGGCAAATCCTGTTGGCCGTTCTGGTACAGGCCTGCTGCCACCACCGAGGTGCCGATGACCGGTACTTCCATGGACATGGCTTCGAGAATTTTGTTCTGCACGCCCGAGGCATATCTCAACGGCGCGGCCAAGACGGTGGCCTGCTCGAGATATGGCTTCATGTCAGCGACGAATCCTGTCACCGTAACATGGGGATGAGCCTTCGCCGCCTCTTGTAGCCTGGGCGATGGCTCCCGCCCGACGATGAACAAGTGGACGTCCGGCAAAATCCGTTTTACCCTGGGCAAGATTTCTTTTAGCAGAAACATGGCCGCATCTTCGTTCGGAGCGTAATTCATCACACCGGTGAAGATGATGCGATTTGGCCCCGGCTGAGCGGCCGTTCGTGTCCATGCCGCAACATCGACGCCGATGGGGACGATCCTCTCGCCGTTGGCAGGGAAGTGGATCGCTTCCCGATCCCGGCGCGAGATGAAGGCCAGGTGCGGCGTTTTTTTCACCAGTCGTTTTTCAAGCCCTTTCATGGACAGGTATTGCCAGAGAAGCGCGATCTTTTTGAGGGGCTTTGCATAGTGAATGCTTTGGCGCAATCTCATCGAGGTGGCGTCGCAAAAATCGATTACAATCGGCAGATCTCGCCACTTTTTTATCACGGGGTAAACCGACTTGCCGTGAAAAAGGATGACATCAAAGCTCTCCTTTTCGACCAGATCACGAAAAGTTTTCTTCATTTCTGCAAGTGCGTGACGAAATTGGCGCGCTTTTTTTGCCTGATCGAGCGCATAGAACGCCGGCCTGGTGAAGCGGTTCGTTCCCGGTTTTGTTTTAACAAAGGCGTCGAAAATGAAAAGCCTTTCCGTGAATGACGTCATGTCATTTACCGCCGTTTTATCGAGCACGCTGCGGGCCAGGGTCAGCATGGTGATATCATGCCTTTTTGACATTTCGCGGGCAAAGAAATAACAGCGCGTCGGGCCTCGCATCTGCGGGTGTTGAAAAACGGGTGTGATGTAGAGTATCTTCATTCGTATGGCACCTGGAAGCGGTGTTCCTTTATGTTATGACTCTTTTTGCGTGACTATTCAGGCATATCTGCTATAATTAATTCGCCACAAAGACACTAAGACACAAAGTTTCGCAAAATTAATCTATATACTCTTCTTTGTCAGACAACGGCTTAAATTTCATTTGTGTTCCTTTGAGACTTTGTGCCTTCGTGGCTGAATAGATACCTTTTTGCTGTTCTTAAATGACAGGGCGCTTTTTGGATTTTTCATTGTCCTGGGGCTTTTCGACTTTGTGCGCCGCTATGCCGGTGTCTTCTGCCGGAAGAAAGACGTTGTTTTCAACCAGGACATTCTCTTCATCTGTCAGGTCGATTTCCTCATCGCCGCAGTTGAAGAAGATGTTGTCAAAAATATCTCCGGTTCCGCCGTCTATATCTATTCCATCTTTGAAGACGTTTTTAAAAACATTGTCATGAATGATAAAAGTGCCGCCATCGATGTGAAAAGCATCCTTGCCCTTCATATCGGTAAACGAGCAATGGGCAACCTCGACCTGGGAATCGATCAGCGACACCCCGCCAAAGAACTGGATGCCGTTGATGTGCGCCTGCCGGGCATGCGAAAAATGGGCGTACTCGATGAGGACATCCTTTTGCCCGACAATGCCCAGGACGCCCCATTTGTAAAATGTTTTATCCGCCGTGAAAATGATGGTCTCATCGGGATTGCCAATCGCCGTAAAAGGCCCATAAGCAATCAGCGAGCAGCCGACTTTGAATTTTAACGTCACACCTGCTTCTATTTTCAAGGCTATGTTTTTTGGCACGATGATCGTTTGCTCAACAACGTACACACCTTTATCAACTTTTATCCCGTCCGCAACAACCGTATCCCTGATGAACACCGGATGTTGGGATAGAAATTCTGAGAGAGAAATTTCTGTCAAGTCATACAGCTCTTCGCTCAGCGTGGTATTGACCCCGGTCAACCGATACCAGTTCCAGCCGGCTTTATCGACATAAAATACCGATGAAAGAACGAGCGAAGCGACAAAAAACCACACCAGGCATGCCTGGATGATGAGGGAGGTAACAGAGCTATGAGATGCTCTTTTAAAAAACCAGAAAAAAACGGATACCACAATATAGCTGATAACGAGGTAGACGATGAGCGGCTTTGGCAGATGGAGCGCTTTTTCTGCAAACACCATGATTAACAAAATAGCCAGTCCGGATATGGCCGCCGCCAGCATATTTCTTTTCGTGTTTGAATAGTTCATGTTTTGCGAATCCGTAGTATCTTAAAAGTCAAATTTTGTCACTGTTTGGCTAATTCTCGCTCGACGATAAGGCACACCGCATGGGCGGCGGTGATGTGAACCTCCTGAATGTGCGCCGTATCCGCAGACGGAACGCGCAGGCAGACATCCGAAACGTGCTGCAACTGGCATTCACGCTCGCCGGTAAAGCCAATGGTCGTACATTTCAGGGATTTTGCCGTCTGTAATCCTTTGACGACGTTGGCCGAATTTCCGCTTGTGCTGATGCCGATGGCGGCGTCGCCTTGGCGAGCAAGCGCCTCCAACTGGCGCGAAAAGATGTTGTCAAAACTGTAATCATTGCCGATAGATGTCAGAATCGAGGTGTCGGTCGTCAATGCAATGGCCGGCAAAGCACGCCGTTCGAGCTTGAATCGACTGATAAATTCGGCGGCAATATGCTGGGCATCCGCCGCGCTGCCACCGTTACCAAAAAGGAAAATCTTTCCGCCGTTTCGCAAGGTGCGGATGAGGATATTCACGATATCGTTGATCGTGCCGATGTTTTGCTCGATGGCTTTGGTTTTAATGTTTATGCTGTCGCGGAATTCCTTGATGATGTCCGCAGAAAAATCCGTGTGATCGCTGCTCATTCTTTCACCTCCCAGGTTTGCAGGCCGCGTTTTTCAAAAGTAAATTCTACCACCTGGCCTCCTGATTTTTCCAGCTCACTGGCGACAACATGCTTTTTATCGAACTCACAGTAAAGCAGCAAATAGCCGCCTCCGCCGGCGCCCAGTATTTTGCCACCCAGCGCGCCATGAGCCATGGCCACCTCATACAGTTGATCGATGACCGGGTTGCTGATTTGTTTCGCCATTTTCTTTTTGTGGAGCCACGCTTCGTGCAACAGAACACCAAAATCGTTAAGGCGCTTTTGCAATAAGGCATTTTTCATTTCGACGGTAATGCGCTTCAGCTCGTTCATGGCCTCGAGCACCGTGGTCTCTTTGTTGACATAGTTGTTGATCTGGGTCGAAATGATATTCGCAGAAAGGCGCGTTTTGCCCGTATAACATAGCAACAGGTGATATTCCAGCTCGTTGATGATGTCATCATCGATCCGCAGGGGATTGACGATAACGGTGTTGTGATTGAATTCCATAAAATTGAAACCGCCGAATACGGCGGCATATTGATCCTGCATGCCGCCTTGAATGCCCAATTCCAGCCGTTCGATCCGGTAGGCCATCTCGGCAATCTCGTAATTGGTCAGCGGCAATCCTTTAAAATGTTTGAACAAACCGATGAGCGCCACGACCATGGTGGAAGAGGAGCCTAAGCCGGATCCCGGCGGGGCATCGCTGTGCATGAAAACGTCATAGCCTTCTTTGCCATTATTGTTCATGTTGTTCAGCACGGCTTTGACCAGGTCCAATTCGCCGTTATAACTCATTTTCTTATCAAGATTGTATTTTGCCACGATATCGTAATCGAGCGACTTGACCACCACGTGCGGCTGGCCGTGAACGCGCAATGTGGCGTAGGCATATTTGTCGATGGTGGCGCTCAGGACCACCCCGCCTTTTTCGTCTTTATAGGGGGCCACGTCCGTGCCGCCGCCGGCAAAACTTATTCTGAGGGGGACTTTGCTTCTGATCAGCATGGGTACTTTTCCTCGATGTAGTCTGTGAACCTGACATACCCGGCAGGAGTGCCGATATCGATAAAATGGTCACTCACCGGGTAGGAATAAAGGTGAAATCCTCCCTCGAGAATATGCGGAAATGTGTCTCTTTCGATAGAGACCTGTTCGTTTTTTGGTATAAAATCCAGCAATGCCGGCAAACAGGCATAGACACCGGCGTTTATCGTTCGAGGCCCGTCGCCGTCTCGCTTTTCCTCGAATTTGAGAATGGCCTGGTAGCTGTCTGTTGAAATCGAGCCATAAGCTTTTGCGTCGGCTGTTGGAGTTGTCACAATGGATGCAACATAACGGCTGTCGTTGTTATTTTTCTTATGGTGGAATTGCAGAAACGGCTCCAGGTCGATATCAAGAAAAGAGTCGCCGTTGAATACCAGGAATGGCGAATCCAGAAACCGTTCTGCGTTTTTAATCGCTCCGGCAGTGCCGAGCGGCTTATCTTCAACGGCGTACTCGATGCTCAGGCCGAGCCGATCTCCCTGTTGAAAATAGTCGCGGATGAGCTGGAATTTATAGCCGACACAAAGGACGATGTTTGTCACCTCATTTTTCTTGAGCATCAAAAGCTGGTATTCCAGGAACGGCCTTGCATTGAATTCGGCCATGGCCTTTGGCCGGTCATGGACGATGGATCGCAACCGCGTTCCCAATCCACCTGCGAGAATGACTGCTTTCATTGGATAGACTTTTCTATTATTTTAGCCATTGTTGTCTTGCGCCCATCGTTCTTCCGCTTTTGGCAGTAAGGCCGCATGGCCTCATACAGCTCGGCAAAATCGACCGGGTAAGGATGGATCACGCGATAAGCCTCTTTGTGGCGCAACGCCTCGGTTAAACCATCATACTGCAACTCTTTGACATTTTCCAGAAAAGAATTCGCTTTATCTGGAAAGGCAAATTTGAACGAATAGTACATTTCCCAAAACGGCATCTGCTCGTACTGGATCGAGTACAACACACTTTTGGCAATATCATCCGGATGCGACGGCGTGACCTGCACTTCGCGGCTTTCGTGGCTGAGTATGAAGAATACTTTTTCCAGTTGCGCTTTTTGGCCGTTCAGTCTCCCTTCGAAAATATTTTGCGGCGGCACGGTGATATTCAGTTGGCGTTTTAACGCCGGCAAAGCCTCGCTAAGAATTCCGAGGGGAAAGGCTTTCTTGATTTTAGACTCCGGAATCCGGTTGACCATTTTGTCCAGCAGATGAATGGCGAAAAAC
>METF01000313.1:0-3808 GCA_001771235.1 Candidatus Zhuqueibacterota bacterium RBG_16_48_16 | reverse complement strand
TTTTTTCATTTCTTTTTTGATTTTCGGCAGGTAGCTCAGGTGCCAATCCCAAAGACGGATAGGCTCCGGCAGGCCGAAAATCGATTCTCCGTCGCGCGACAGAATGATCCAATCATCGCCGATGTATTGTGCGCCATGATTGGCAAAGGCAAGAAGCGCTTCGGTTTTGCCGCCTTTTGCCCAGCCGGTGACGAGAATGCCTGAACCGTCATAGACAAATGCCGATGCGTGCACCGGAATGCAGCCCTTTTTTAACAGCGTGAGATTGAGTATGTGGATGAGCAACGGCACGGATCGCAGCCCGCTTTGGCAGAGGATTTCCACCTGCCGGCCGATCTGCTCGAACGGGATGCGGACTTTTGCCGGCCTTTTGCTGCTTCTCAAAATAAAAAATGCGTCGTCGGTAAAACCGGCTTTGTTCAGCCCGATGTAGTGCATTCCGGTCGTCTTCAGCTCTTTCACGAATTGAATGACGATGTCCGGGTCGCGGTCGAGCTTTTTACATATAGGGCCGAGCTGACGGCCTACGGCGCGGGCGTCGCTCTCCGTAGGATCGATGAGCCGGATGCCCACGAGGCCGTGAATGTCATAATCAATTGTTTTCATCCCACTGATGCTATGGTTATCGACGATCAATGTGAAATACCTCTTCTTTTTTTGATGCCATTTCAGCAGGCGTGTGGATTGGAGATTCCTGGCCTGAATTCTGACCGTACTGCTGATAGCGGCGATGTTGTTTGTGCCGTATTTTGGAGGTCAAGGTTTCATAAAATTTGCCAAAGAAATCGGCCCAGAAGGGGAGAGGATCGGACCATGAAAGTACGGCATAAAATTTTTTGCCGCGCAAAGAGCGAATCCACTCCCAAAACGATAGCTGGCCGTGCTTGAAATAATAGAATGCGGACTGCAAATCGCGGCGCAAGTAAATCCATTTGACGCCGGTATACTTTTGCAGCCGATTTTCCGGCAGAGGCAATCCCACCGTGTCACAATATGTTGCATGAAGCAGCTCGACCCCGCCGGCTTCGGAAATGGCGGAGCGGCCTGTCGGTCTGCCGATGTTCGGCTCGATGATGTAATGCACGCCCGTCAGCGCATCCTGCTTGAATTCGACATATCCTAATCCGCAAAAACGCGCCTTTTGCAACAGGCGGATGGATTCGCTCAAAACAAAATCGTTGCGACACTCTTCTCCCAGGCAGCTCGTGCCCGTTTCCGGCGGCCACTGGCGAATTTTACGGGCGATAAAAGTAACAACCGGCTCGGAGTTTTTGTTGAAATAGCCGTTGAATGAATAGAGGCACCCATCCGTCCCTTCCACCCACTGCTGCACCATCAACAGCTCAGCCCACTGGGAGCATTTTTCGTAGAGCTCCAAAAGCTCGCTGGCGTTGTTTGCCTTGTACACTTTTGCTTTGGTATTTCTTTCCCACTCCGGCGTTTTCATCGGCGGTTTCAGAATACACGGGTACTTTAGACGTTGGCTTGCCTCTACGGCATCATTCTTATTCCTCAGAAAATAAGTCTCCGGAATGGGAAGTCCTTCGCGTTGGGCAAAATGAATAAAGTCGATTTTATCCATGAGCATTTTGACGGTCTGATGATCCGGCAAAACGACGTGGTAATGTTCTGCCAACCGGTTGCGGTTTTGAGAAATCAACAGCACGCTCATATCGGTGCATGGAAATAAAACGGGTTTTTGATCGAATTGAGATGCCATCTCCTGCAAAGCATTTATAAAATCGATGGATTTTGTATCCGCAAAAATGATTTTTTTACAGACACGGGTCTGGCAGGCGAAATGTCCTGGTTTCGTCGCGATGGCGAAAACAGGAATGCCTTTTTGCGCTAAAATTCTCGCCGTTTGCAGCCCGGTTATGCAATCCAAACCGATGACGATTGCCGGCGGTAAAGAATTATTATTGTTCGAGCCCATTTTTACTCCATTCGTGTAACCGTTTTTTCCGTTGAAAAATTCGTCCACACTTAAAACGAACCGGGCGATAGACGGCCTGCATACACCAAGGCTCCGGCGTGGTCGCGTTGAATAGAAAAAGGCGCCAGCCATTCCGGCTCGGCGAGTCTGAAACGATCTTTATCGACAGTGATCGATGCGGGTTGAATCGGTAAAACATTTTCCGCGCCGGGGAATTCATCTATTTTTTTGCAGTCCGGCCAGTCGACCTCGGCATCAACCAGCGAATGAGATATTTTGATATTGCCGTGGGAAAAATAATCTTGCTGTAAAAGCTCCTTGTTTCCGGCGAAAATGCAATTCACCACTTCGCCGTAGCCGCCGCCGAACATGGCTTTTTTCCTCTTGACTTCGATGGCAAGGTCGTTCTCAAAAAAAGTACAATACGCCACTTTAGGATTCGACAAGTCTTTGGATGAAACGCCGATCACACAATTCCTGAATACATTGTTGACAATGAGCGGGTGCGAGTCCTCGCCGACGCTGATGCCCTTATCTCCCATACCTTCAAAAGTGCAGTTTTGAATGGTGATGCGGCTGCCGCTGAGGTCGAGGCCGTCGCCTGTCGTATTGACGAACTGACAGTCGCTCACGATGCCGTTGCCGAAATCGATATCAATGCCGTCGCTGGAGCTGTTGCGGAAAATGCAGTTCTTCATCTCTATAAAGCCATTTTTGAGATTCACGCCGTCTTCGCTCTGCATGTCCGTAAATTGGCAATCGATCAATTCCAAATCACCATCGTGAACCGCAAAGCCGCCGGTAAAGAGAATGCCGTTGATCTCGGCTTGTCCGCCGTCTTGAAATGTCGTGTGATGTACGATGACCTTTTCCTTTGGCCTGACCACAGCCACGCTGCCCCACATTTTATGATCCTCCTGGCCGTGAAATGAAATTGGCTGCTCGACTGTGCCGAGCGATAACAATCCGCCGTAGCAGAGAATGTTGGAGCCGGGCTTCAAGGTGATGTCTGCGCCGGGTTCAATAAAAAGCAGGACGGATTTTGGCACGATGATCGTGCGATTAATGATCACAGATCCTGCCAGAAGTACGGCATCCTGGCGAGTCGGGTGCTTTTTAAACTCGGGATTTTTCGCCAAAAATTCAGCCATGGCGTATTCCGGGGCTTCGAGATCGAAGGGATCGGAACAGTCAAAGGCCGAGATACCCATGTAATTAGGCGGCAGGGGTTCTCCCTGTGAGACAAAAGCCGACGGTATTTCTTTTTCAGAAACAGCATTTTGGGCCATTATGGTAATTTGTGGCGCAGTGAATTCCAGCGGCTGTCGATTTGGCGAAGCCATTTTACCGGTTATAAAGAATCGGCATCTTCCGGCGTAGGTGTTGTAAAACTCCCAGTAACGGCCTTCGATGATGTCGTTCTCATAGCGAACGTCCGGTAAGATGTCATTGTCCGGATCGAAATGGACGGCGCCGTTTCGCGCCGGAGACGATTGAATAAAGATATCGCTATCATCCAGCCTGCCGTTCTTGTTGCTGTCTTGATAGAGTGAATATTCACCGGTAAAATTGGCTGAATCGGCCAGCTCGATCTGCCGGACTTTGATGCCGCAGAAATTCAGGGTGGTGAATTCTAGCGAGGCTCGATCATTCGATTCCAATCGATAGGTGGCATTGGCGTTGGACTGATCGAGCACCTTGTATGTTCGCCGGACGTTATAAATAAAAATTTTCTTGAGCTGATCCATATTGTAACCCTGCACCGGCGTTCTCAAAACATCCGCCCAAACCAACGGGCGAAATTTATTGTGAATCTTTAGATATTTATCAATCAGGCTGTCGCCGCCATCGCCGACCATCTTCCACAGCACT
>METF01000312.1:1605-11644 GCA_001771235.1 Candidatus Zhuqueibacterota bacterium RBG_16_48_16 | reverse complement strand
CAGCATGTTGTGGTTTATGGCCTTGTAGTCCAGCTCAAAGAGCTGTGCCCCGCTTCGTGGAGCGAAAAAAAGATTCATCCGCTCCGTCTCGACGATCACTTCATCAAAGCCATCCCCATCGAAATCGGCGACTTGGCTGCGCGCCCAGCCGGCGGACTTTTCTGCCGCACTCATCTCGACAGCATCCATCTCGCGATCCGCCATAATGAGTTGTTGGTAGATCGCGTTGCGGATATGCGGCAGGTAAAGACCGCCGAAAATGCCGTGCCAGTAGGGACAGTTGCACTGGCCGGCGTAGATAAAATCGAGGGCCTTGTCCAGCCTTTTACTCTTTTTCTTTTGCGCCAAACTCCTCCATCTGTTGGAACTGCGCAACATACGCTTGTGCATGTTATTTGATTCGGGATATTTCGCCAGAAAATTTCGCCAAAAACCGCCGCGCACGAACACCTTGAAATCCGGGTTCATCTTGTTTTCTTTGAGCCATTTTTCAAATGCTTCGTATTCGTGTATCGCCCGTGACGGCAAAGCCCATTCCATCATCTCGCGGTAAGAAGCGGTTGGAAGATAGACGCGACCGGCAGGATCGAGCTTTTCGAGAGCTTCTCTAAAGGAGACGATATGGATCCACTCTTTATTGTCCTCCAACATGCGGAAGAACGATTCCAGCCAGCCGTTTTGGTAGCATTGTTCATAAGTGTGGGGCCAAACGCCAAATTTTTCCCCATCGTCGGCAAATACGATCAGCCGGTCCCCCTTCTCCGTTGCGATGGATTTGAGATAGTCGACGGTTTCCTCGATAGGCCGGAAAGGAATGGTGTATCTCAATTTCTCGCTGATGGGAAAAATGTTGAGGATATGGCCGTTATGCTCGGTGAGGTAATAACCGTACAAGTCCTGCTCTTTCAGACCGGTATATTTAAAATGAGCGTCATCGATGAGCGTGTATTTTACGCCCGCTTTTGCAACAGGCTCCGGCAGGTCCGGCTCCCAGACCCGTTCCGCCAGCCAGGCGCCGATGGCATCGTAGCCGGTTTTTTCCTTTACGTATTTTGTCAGCTTTTTAATCTGGCCCAGCTTGTCTTCGTCGGGAATGGTCATCAAAATAGGCTCGTAATAGCCGCCGGTCATCATTTCAATACTGCCCCGCTTGACCATCTGTCTCAGCCGCTCTGTAAATTCCGGATGATGCCGATCGATCCATTCAAACAAAATACCGCTATAGTGCTGGGCCAGCTTGATGTCGGCGTGTTTTTCGTGAACTTCAAAAAAGGGTAAATAGGCTTTTTGAAAAGCGTCCTCAAAAACAAAATCAAAATTGCCAACCGGTTGATGATTATGAATTCCCAGCGCCAGATTGATCTTTCTCAATTTCCGCTCCTCTTACAGTTCCAATCTCTCCGCAACGGCCTGCGCCACCTCCAATGTTGACGATGTCCCCCCCATATCATAAGTTCTCACCCTGCCTTCTTTGATCACGGAGGCAACACTGTTTTCGAGCGCGGTTGCCAATTCCGACTCGCCAAGATAACTCAACATCAATTTCACCGTTAAAAGCATCGCTATGGGATTGACTTTATATTGACCGGCATATTTTGGCGCCGAGCCGTGAGTCGGTTCAAAAACCGCGTAATGATCGCCGATATTCCCGCTGGAAGCAAAGCCCAGGCCGCCGACCAGTTGGGCGCACAGATCGGAAATGATATCGCCAAACATGTTGCTGGTCACAAGAACTCCATAATCCTGCGGATTTTTTATCAGCCACATACACATCGCATCGATATTGGCTTCCCACAATGGAATGGCCGGGTAGTTTTTCGCCACTTCCCGCGCCACGCGAATCATCAGGCCGCTGGTCTCGCGGATGACGTTCGGCTTTTCGACAATCGTTACGTTTTTATAACCGTGCTTTTTGGCGTACTCGAACGCATCGGTGATGATGTTCCTGGCCGCCTTTCTGGTAATGATTCGAAGAGATATGGCGATCTCGTCTAAAGGCACCTGCGCAAATCGCTGCATCTTTTGGTGATGCCCGGACAATACGTTCATCACCATCTCCGGCACGGGGAAAAATTCGACGCCGCTGTAAAGATCTTCGGTATTTTCCCGAAAAACGACGATGTCAATATCTTCACGATAATTGAGCGGATTGCCGGGATAAGCCTTGCAGGGCCGTACATTCGTTCTCAAGTCAAATTCCTGTCTGAGCCGGACGATGGGGCTGGAGTAAACCAGACCGCTGTTTTGCAGCTCCGGAATCAGCTCGTTCTGCGCCTCTTCTTTTGGCTTTGAAGTAATGGCGCCAAACAGGCAGCAATCGGTTCGTGGCAACAACTCGATGGTCCGGTCCGGCAGCGGATTGCCTTCTTTGCACCAAAACTCCCAGCCAATATCTCCGGGCAGATAATCCGCGTCCAGGCCGAGTCGATCCAGCACGATCCGGGCGGCATCCATGACATCCAGGCCGATGCCGTCGCCGGGCAGCCATGCTATTTTGTATTTTGCCATAGAAATGATTTTCAACACAGGTTAAAAATCAACGAGAAATGTAAAGCGTTGCGAGTTGCCCAAATCTGCATCGAACGGAATATAGGCATAATCGAGGGAAAGAGGACCGAGAGCCAGTCCGAAGCCGGCAGTGACCGTTCTGTTATCATAATTGGTCTGGTAGCCCAATCTCAGCGACAGCATGGACGACAAGCCGACCTGCCCGCCGATGTTGATATGTGATTCGTCATCAAAAACCTTCACATAATCCGCCCCTATGAGCCATTCGCTGCTATGGAACGCAAAAGGCACGTTCCAGGCAAAGCCGAGGCGCAGCGTGGCGGGCAGCCTGGTCTTTTCTTCATCGAGAGCCGACATCGATCCCAGGTTGAGCAGCGCGCCGCCGCCGTAAAGCCCTGTTTCACCGACTTTGTAACGCAATCCCAGATCGATAGCATAGCCGGTTGCCGTATCGATGTATATCTTCTCATTCAGCAATTTCGCGCTCAGGCCGGCGGAAAGGAAAGAAGATATCTTCCGGGCGTAGCTCAGCCCCAGGGCAAAATCCTGGGCCGATACTTCGCCCAGGGGTTCCGCCGTTGCGGTGGTACGCCGCTCGATGCCGCCGATGTTGGTAAGCATGGCACTCACTCCTACAACGCCGTAAGAACAGGGCAAGATGACACTCAACGCTTCATTATCAATACCCTGAATCCACTCATTATGCGTAAAATGAACCTGACGGGCCTCCATCCAGGCGACACCGGCGGGATTCCAAAACAAGCCTGCGGCATTCTGCGACAGCGCCGCGGCTACTTCGCCCATAGCGGTAGTCTGCGCATCGGCGCCGAGTTTTAAAAAAGCCAGGCCCGTATTACCAGCGCCAAAACCATTCGCAGCGAAAACCGGCAAAATGATGAGAATAGCAATAAAACGAATCGATCTCATATTTTTCTCAAACGTTAGGTGAGGTATCACGTAACCGATCACAGGTGCTCAAATTAAAATCAAAATAATTAAGGAGTCCATTCTAAAAAGGTTCAAACCGCGAATTTCGCCAATTTACGCTAATTAATTTTACCGAATTTAGAGAATTTATAATTCGTATAATTCGCGCAATTAGCGGTTTTTAGAGCGCACTCATTAAAAAATTCATTACTCATGGCTGACCACGAGCATTTTGGAGAAAAACAAAATAATTTAATGGCATGATGATTTTTCGGTTTCTGATGTTCGCGAATTTCTATAATATTTTTGAAAATTCTAATTATTTTGCCATTTAATCATTTTGCCTCTAAGGCTTGCGGTAGCCATTGCATAAAATAGTTTTGCCCCTGTGATTGGTTACTGCATCACAGGTTAAAAGTCCAGGTGAATAAATGCTCGCTGCCGGCGCCGCTGTCTTCGGACAGGAAGGCATAATTGATGCTGGATTGGACTCCGAAAAAGTCGCCAAACAATCCCATGCCAAAGGTGGGCACATTTTCATCGAAGCCTATCCGCAGGGCGCCGGCATCCTGGTATGAGAACTCGGCGCCGACGTGATAGCGCCGCAACTGCTCCTTACTGTCTTCGATTTCGGCCGTCAGCAGCAGCCACTTTTGTGGAATGCGATAGGCAACGGCGCCGCGATAAACCTGGGGAAACTTGTAGGTCGTCGTCGTCCCCCGTTCATAGACCTTGTCCGTGTTCCAGGTATATTTGGATAATTTATCTTTTGCAACCAGTCCGAACGACAGATTATTCACCGGTGTGAGGTACAGTCCGAAATCGATCCCGAATCCGGTGGAAGTGAGGGCTTTGTCCTCCTGGGTCATGCCGGGCAAACGGTTGTAAAGCACTTTGCCGCTGACACCGACCGAAAAGATCGGCGCCGGACTGAGGGCAAAGGAGAGGTAGAAAGCGTGCTCGTCATTGCTGTAATCAGCCGTATGGTTGCCGCTAAAATCGCGGCCATCGATGTTGTCGACGCCGGCGTGAATCCAGGCGAGGCTGAAACCGGCGGCCAGCGGACGCTCGCTGTCGTCTTCGGAGAACTTTGGGCGCAGGGATTGGGCGTAGCCGATGTAATCCAGAGAACGGTCGAGAGGCAGGAAAGCGATGGCCAGGGCAAGCTGCCGCTCTTTTAAATGGGGCAGCAAAGCCGGATTATAAAAGCCGGCCACCGCGCCCTCGGCAATGGCTGAATAGGCGTCGCCCAGGGCTTTTGCCCGCGCACTCATTCCCATCCGCAAAAAAGCCCCGGCGTAACCGCCGTCGCCGTCTTTGGCAAAAAGGGTTGTTGTTAGATGAACAAATAATGAAACTAGAATTGCATATTTTCGCATCATTTGATTTTCCTTGTCGGACGTTCGCCAGGCTGACTTGCACTCTACAGAAAGCAACATCAACTATTGACTATTTCATACAACGTCTCGGGAGCAATATCCGCTCCGTTTGGCCAGGATATTGTCCCTCCTTCTATCCTGGCTTTCTTAAAAAACTCCAAATCCTTCAAGGGTGCAAACACCGGCCCTTTTTCAACGTAGCGTGCAAAGTCCACATCTCCTTTCGACTGATCGTCAAAAGTGATGTGGTAAATATAATCTCTTTTATAGTCAATTTTTATTACATGATTCATATTCCACATATCTTACCTCACTTCAACGGCTTAATTGGCCACTAAAATCTTGCCCCAATAAGTGCCGTCATTCTCAATATCGACGCTGTAAAAATAGACGCCGTTAGCCACCTCATCGCCAAAATCATTTTTACCGTTCCACAGCTCGTTCAAATCGCGGGGGCCGGGCCGTCGTTGGCTCTCTAAAATGGTCGTCACCAAATCCATGGCAAAATCAAACACCTTGATCGTCACAGTCGATGGCTTTAGGGTATTGTACTGGATTCTCACATAGCCATCCTCTTGCAAAATATTGTGCCTTTTGGGCGAAAAAGGATTGGGGTAAGCATAGGTGCGCGGCTCACCGTTTTTACCGGTGGGCCTGAACGCCCGGATGATTTCCCAATCATAGCCGTCATTGGTGGTTCGAGCCAGGCCGTCGGCGCTGCCGGCCCACAAATCGCCCTTTTCCGCATAAGCCGAATAAAAGTCCCTGGTCAGCACCTGTTCCTGTTTCAAAGGGTCCTCGATCGTCGGAAACAAATACCAGGTTTCACCC
Source organism: Candidatus Zhuqueibacterota bacterium RBG_16_48_16 (assembly GCA_001771235.1). Classification (GTDB taxonomy): domain Bacteria; phylum Zhuqueibacterota; class Zhuqueibacteria; order Residuimicrobiales; family Sediminimicrobiaceae; genus Sediminimicrobium. Next base: position 5,999 of record METF01000312.1, on the reverse strand, counting down.
AGGTCCACAGATTTATACAGTCCGCTTTCCGCCGCCACGTAGACGATGGAATCGTCAAAGGCAAAGTTGTGCGGTTTTTCATCGTGCAGCGTTGTCTGCCAGGTCTGGCCGCCATCCTCGGATTTCGACACGGCGTAGAATTCATTTTCGTCTTCCGCCTTCCAGGTGCCCGCCCATAGGATGCTTTTGTCCTTCCATTGCTGATGGGCCAGGGCCACGATGAAATTGCCGGAGATGGGCTGCTGCTGATTGGTGTGATTGAAACTGACCCAGGTCTGGCCGCCGTCCAGGGATTTATTGATTCCCCCGGCTGTGCCAACGTACAGGGCGTCGCCAACGACGATCGCGGAAAAAGCGCGGTGATTGACCCATTTGCCGGGATCGAACAGGTACTCATCCGGCGGCACCACGCTCCAGGTGTGTCCCCAGTCCTCGGACTTTTGCAGCCCACCGCCAAAACTGGTGATCCATACGATCCCTCGCTGCACGGCAATATCATAGGTCAAATTCTGAATGGGCGTCGGACCGGGCTGGTCGAAATGCTGCCAGCTTTGGCCGCCGTCGACCGACACACTCAAACCGGTGCCAAAGTCCAAAACCTGGCCGACCGTCTTGACAAACGAATCGCCCGCCGTCGCCACCCAGATCGTGTCGCCGCTGGTCCATAAACCGGAGACGCTTCCGGCTCCCATGCCCTCCACCCCGGAAAAGGTTTCGAACGAAAGGCCGCTGTCTTTGGTGCGGCTGAGACCATGTCCGGTGCCGAACCAGATCGCCTTCCCGGAGGCGCTGATATCCGTTATACCGTTGCCCGCCAGGCCCGGTGCCGGGGAGCTGTTTTGTCCGATACGGTAGGAAGAGACGGGTTTTGTATTTGCTTGTCCATTTAAGAGAAGAAAAACACAGAAAGGCAAAAGAAAGATTTTCCGCATAAGTCGGTTCCTGAGTTTAAGCCTACGGCCAATATGTCGCGATGATGTGTTCGATTTTTTCGCTGGTATTCCCGGCCCAGTCTTCGGCATAAAAGGTCAATTTATAATCGCCCAACGGATTTTTAGCAACATTATTATCAAACACGATTGTGATGGAATAGACGCCGTCGCCGGCAACCTCGTCGCCGCGATAGCCGAATTGCCAGCCATCGAAATTGGGCGGCTTGACCGGCAGTCCGTTGTCAAAAAGCTGCAGGGGACTGTCTTCGGCAAAGGTGCCGTCCGGTTTCTCCCAGATCACCCGCACGCTTTTGATGTCGGCCAACGTCTGGTTGTCGCGGACATGAATGGTGACCAAATCCAAAAACTGCTCCTCGTTTTGGGTCGGCCTCTGTACCGAGTCGGGCGCGGTCAGATCGGATATAACCGGCGGAAAGTTGGCGAAGTTCATATCAGCAATCCGGGATTCGCTTTTTTCACCCGTACGATCCACGGCATAAAAGGTCATTTCGTACCTGCCTTTCTTGCCGACGGCGTAGGTGCGGTCAAACTGCAATGTGAACAATCCGTCGCCGGCAACGGCATCGCCGTTCAGGCCGTCATCGAGCAAGGCGCCCTTGAATTCCGGCAGGGAATTATCCAGCGGCGCGGCTTTGAATTGGACGGCGGTAATATCCTCGACTCCGTTGGAATCTTCAGCGCTGGCCGTACAAGTCCGAAAACCATCGAATCCATCGGGCAGGCTGTCGGGGAGTGTCACGGTGAGAAGGCGGGGCAGGAAATTGCGAAATGAAGCGAACTCTTTTTCCAGCGACGTAACGGTCACGCCGCTGGCAGGGGTCGCATCGAACAGCAGAACATAGTCTTCATCGGAATTATCGGCCGGCTTCCATTTTAAGGTATAGCTAAAGATAGCGTCATAGGCGACCACATCACCGCTGTTCGGCTGAACAGCCCCACCGTCATCGTACAGCTTGAATTTCAGGTAAGGCGAATCGCTGGCTTTGCGACTTATGGTCAAATCGATAAATTCAACATCTCCGGCCACAGTCGGATTATCGATAAGCACGGAGAGGGTGTAGGTTTGGCCGGAGCTGAGCGAGGCTGGCAGGCGAAATTCTTTGATCGCTGCCGACGTCGAGACTTTTGGCTTGACCGGCAGCGAGCGATCCGAACAGCTTATTAAAAACAGGGGGACAATGAAGGCGAAAAAATATTTTACCATGTTCCGTCCTTTACATAAAAAAACCGAGCCAAGCGGGAACCTCGCACTCGGTTTTTCAAGCGATTTTTACTAACGATGCTGCGCCTCAAACGGAGGAGAGCGAAACGATTGACGCCAAATTATTAACATAGAGACTGGAATATTGGAATGATGGAAGAATGGATTTTAAAAAAACTCGCTTCTTCCAATGTTCCAACATTCCATTATTCCTCTTGCATAAACATGTACAATGCAATTAAAACCTGTTCGGAATTCAAGATGCATAGTTAATAAAAGGTTTAAAGGCGTCAGATTTCAAGCGGGAAAAATGTATTAAATAATGGTGCAAGAATCAAGAACTTTGCCGGGCGCCGTATTAAAGATAGACGCAAAACTTTCAGTCATCCGTCGTCCTGGCGCGACACCAATGCTTCCAGGTGATCGAGCAATTCGTTATGATTGCTATAAAGAACGTCGGCTTTCAGCAAATGTTCCTCCGGCAAAGTCGTCATGAGCGCGACGCAAAAAGCGCCGGCATTCTTGGCCGATTGGATTCCCAGTGGCGCATTTTCGATGACCAGGCATTCCTGCGGGGTCACACCCAATTGTCGTGCGGCGTGGAGGTAGGGATCGGGAAAAGGCTTGTTGCGCTCGGTGTCGCCGTCTTTGACGATGCAATCAAACTGAGCCAGAAGCGACTCGGGGACAACGGCTTTTAAATTCGCCAGCGAGGCGCCGGTCACCAGTCCGATCCTGAGCTGCAGCAAACGGGCTTTTTCGACCAGAAGCGGAATTTCCGGAAAAATCCGCACCCGGTGTTTCGACCTGAAAATTTTGTTTTTTTGCTCGGCATAGTGAATAGCCTGGGCATCGGAAAAGTCGCGCTGATTGCTGCGGCCTATGGCCTTGGCGATATTGCGCGCCGAAGAACCCTCGTTGAGAAGAATGGCTTCTTTGGTGGGAACGATCCCCTCGGGGTCGAATAGCTCTTTCCAGGCTTCAAGGTGGCCGGAGAAAGTCTCGGCAATAACGCCATCGAAATCGAACAAAATAGCCTTGATCAATCTATTTCCTCCAGCCTCGCCGTAAAGTGTCGGAGAAGGGGCGCCTGGTAGACGATCCGCAGACCTTTGATCCGCTCGCGTTTCTTGTGCACATCGATGATCGATTCGGCAACATAGTTCATGTGCATCGATGTATACACCCGCCTGGGAATGGCCAGTCGAACCAGCTCCAGCTCGGGGAATTTCTCGACACCGGTTTCCGCATCCTTTTCCCCAAACATCAGCCCGCCAATCTCAACGGCGCGGATGCCCGCTTCTCGGTAAAGCGCCACCGTCAGTGCCTGCGCCGGAAATTGCTGCTGAGGAAGGTGCGGCAGGAATTCCCTGGCATTCAGGTAAACCGCATGGCCGCCAACGGGTTTCAGGATAGGGACGCCAGCCTGGTCCAGCAATTCGCCGAGGTAGCGCACCTGGCCGATGCGGAAGGCCAGGTAATCTTCATTCAACACCTCCTGCAAACCGCGGGCAATGGCCTCAAGGTCTCGTCCGGCAAGGCCGCCGTAGGTTGGAAACCCTTCGACCAGTATGAGCAGATTCGCCGCCTGTTCGGCCAGATGGTCATCGTTGGCAGCGAGAAAGCCGCCGATGTTGACCAACCCGTCTTTTTTAGCGCTCATGGTACAGCCATCGGTGTACGAAAACATCTCCCTGGCGATGTCGCGGATGGAAGCATCGGCGAATTCCGGCTCGCGCTCTTTGATAAAATAACAGTTTTCGGCGAACCGACAGGCATCTAGGAAAAACGGTAATTCGTGCTTGCGGGCAATTTCATGAACCTCCCGGATATTTTGCATCGACACGGGCTGGCCGCCGCCGCTGTTGTTGGTCACGGTCATCATGATCAGCGGAATGTTTTCGCTGCCGACCTTTTGAATGAGCTTTTCCAGTTTTTGCACATCCATATTGCCCTTAAACGGGTGGTCGATGTGCGGATCGAGCCCTTCGGGAATAACCAGATCGACCGCCTTGCCGTGGTGGTATTGCACATTTGCCCGGGTCGTATCGAAATGGATGTTGTTCGGCACGATTTTCCCGGGGGTTACCATTGTCGAAAACAACAAGTTCTCGGCAGAGCGCCCCTGGTGTGTCGGGATTACATGCTTGAAGCCGAAGATGCTTTTGACCGATTCTTCAAAATGAAAATAATTGCGGCTGCCAGCATAGGATTCGTCGCCGATCATCATGCCCGCCCAT
>METF01000312.1:875-1505 GCA_001771235.1 Candidatus Zhuqueibacterota bacterium RBG_16_48_16 | reverse complement strand
GCCGATCTCGTTCCTCGCGCGTCGTTTTTTGAATGTGCTCGACAACTTTAATTTTAAAAGGTTCTGCCGGAAATCGCATGTGTCATTTTCCCGTTTGATACAAAGGCTCGAAATTCATAAAATCCGCGTGATGAATGATGATCGCCTCAGGTGTGCGATAGCCCAGGTCCCCTTCTTTGGCATGCGTAGCGATGATGTGCACGATCTCATCGGGCAAGCCATGTCTCATTGCCAGTCCGGCGCCGGAAAACGGGTGGCGCAGCAGCCTGCCGGAGGCACTTTTTTCGTACAGCCCTGATGATTTCTTGTATTCCAGCAGCTTGCCAATATCATGCAGTAAGCCGCCGGCGAGGATAAAATCCATATTGAGCGAATAATGCCCTTGATAAAATTCCTTCAGCACCTTTGCCGCGGCCATGGCCGTCTGCGTCACCGCACGTACGTGTTGGACAAAACTCACCGGGCAGTTGGGGATGAGTAAGGTAAATGGGATATCCTTCAAATCGTCGATCTGCCAGCCGCCGATCCGTATCGCTTCCGTCCAGCAGGCGAGGATTTTTTCCCGCAGATCGGCATCTTGAATCTGGTTGAATTCTGGCAGGAGGGTCAGGAGGTCTTGATTCATAAAGA
>METF01000312.1:0-868 GCA_001771235.1 Candidatus Zhuqueibacterota bacterium RBG_16_48_16 | reverse complement strand
AAGCATTATAAAGTACGAACGTGTTCATATTTCAGTATTCTCTCATCCACTGTCAACAATTCAAGATCATAGACCCGACTGGTAGCAACAATGATCTGGTCGGCTGGATCTCTATGGAAATCACCGGGCAACTTCGTCGAAGCCACCGCTATTCTAGGAGTGAGCTCCAGCAATCGCACACTGGGCAGCGCTATCGCAGCTTCCATCCACTCCTCAACCGGACATGCCAGCTTCAATCTTCCATATTCTACCAACTTGGCAACTTCCCAACACGATATTACACTCACACCGAGACCATCGCCCCTATGCTGGTCTATAATCTGCCTGTGCTCCTCAGTTAGTTGATTGCTCTCATCCGCCAACCAAATCCAGACATGTGTGTCCATCAATATCATAGGAGTGCATCCCATTCATCTTGAGCTACAGGTTCTGTCGGCGCAATATACTCGATTACTTTGCCACGCAGGAACAGAGAAGCTGATTTGTGTGCTCTTTCTCGATAAGGCAACACAATAACCTCGACCAACTCTCCCTCTCGAAATGGTAGAGCATCAAGGTGCAATACTCCGTTCGCTGCAACTTTCTTCTCGATTCGGTAAGCTTCCATTGACTTCCTCACATTTGATAGTTCAAATTGGGTAGAGATCCATGAGTAATGAAAATTGTCATTTTTTTCTTCGCTTTGATTTCCACTCGTTATAAAATATGAAATTTGTTCCTCGCTAGCCACAAAAAAATATGCACGCAGTATTTGGGTTACGAGTACCTTGATAAAATGATATGTGTAATTGTTCAATTATCCTGCTTGAATGATATGGTTTGTCTCTCCCCATTATAGTGAATGATGTTATCCGCATTCTGAGTAAAA
>METF01000311.1:9941-11782 GCA_001771235.1 Candidatus Zhuqueibacterota bacterium RBG_16_48_16 | reverse complement strand
CGGGCCTTCCGGAGGTAACCTGGCGGATACGGAGGAAAAGAAAACGGTCATCGCCGGCACAGACCGGGTCGCGGTCGATGCTTACTCCGTTCGGCTTTTTGGCATAGAGCCGGAGCGACTGGAATATCTGAAAATTGCCAACGAGCGCGGCATGGGAAAAATGAATCTTGTCCAGGTTTCATTAAAAGAGATTGATATGGCAGCATAAAAAACCCGGGGGAACCGGAGTATATTGACTTGTTCGGTAGCCACATTATAAGAAACACTATTCAGGATACACAGAATCAAGGAGGAGAGAACAATATGGGATTTCATGGAACATTCAGATTTGTGAATAACAAAGTGATTATCCTATTACGTGATAAAGTGTGTGAAACCCCAGAAGAACTGATAACCAGTGAGTTGTTTTTAGAAGTCGTCACACGTTTCGTCAATGACTTGAAGCGCAAGCAAGCTCCGCTCCTCCAGGTATTCGGCAAACCAATCCATGAGATTGAATACACTGATATTCACGAGCTTATTCGGGTATTTCAGGTATTGGGCAAAATGCCCCTTGAGGCGGTTCCGAAATTAATAGAAGCAGGGGGACGGTTCATTGCCAATCCTTCGTTGTTACAGGCTTTTGTGGAGGATCTGTACAATTATTGGCGACAGTTTGAACGGTTTATCATCTGTGATTCAACGGGGGATCGCTTAGACAAACGTCCGTATCGAACCTTTAATTCAACGATTGAATCATTGACGCATTTAGTGCGACAGACCTATCGGGATATAGCGGAGAATATTACCGGACAACATTCCAATATTTACCGACAGGTACGCGCAGGTGCGGAAGTGGCGGTGATTGCACTCCCAAAAGACCTTGCGCTGCCAGACAGGCAGTATCAGCAACTCCGAAGTATTCCTATTATTCGACAACTGTTATTATATCCGCCGTTGTTGCTCAACCCCCCGATGAATAAACGAACCGGGAAGTTCGAACGGATTTCCCGCAATCCGTTAGAGCTTATCGAGGTGACGCCTCATGAGTGGCTGTGCTATCCTGCAAAGGTTGGCCCACTCTTAATTCTTGTCTATATACACGAGAAATTTTTTGAACTTGGATTGTCATTGTGCAATTTATTTGAATTGGCTGATGACAACTTTTTAAATCGCCCAATAGATGCGATCTACCTGTTTGGTGTCCCAGGAAACGCACTTGATACTCTTGCGCCGATGCCAACCGTGTTCTATGATGATCTGGAGCATCATATGATTACGGCCGCGTGTCCGAACAAGGATCAATTTGGATATTTTGGGTATCTCAAGAAAATGGTCTTGACTCTTCATAATATCAAAATCATGCAACAAGAAAAAATGCCATATCATGGAGCGATGGTCAGGCTCGTGACAAAAAATAACCGCTCATGGACAGTGCTGATCATTGGCGATACAGGGGCTGGAAAATCCGAAACACTTGAAGCGTTCAGGATCTTTGGAGATGCTCAGATTGAGGAGATGATTATTATTGCCGATGATATGGGATCATTGGATATTGATCCGAAAGGGAATGTGATTGGCTATGGTACGGAAGTCGGGGCATTCGTTAGATTGGATGATTTACAGCCGGGCTATGCGTTCGGTCAACTTGATCGCTCAATTATTATGAACCCCAACCAGGTGAATGCCCGGATTGTCTTACCAGTAACCACCTATGAACATGTAATGAAGGGGTATGCTGTGGATATGGTATTGTATGCAAACAACTATGAAGACGTGGACGAAGAGCATCCGATCATTGAGCGGTTGACTACCCCTGAAACTGCATTGCATATATTTCGAGAAGGCACCGCGATGAGCAA
>METF01000311.1:6788-9828 GCA_001771235.1 Candidatus Zhuqueibacterota bacterium RBG_16_48_16 | reverse complement strand
CTTACAGAATTTTGCTGAGGAACGGGCCTTCCGGAGGTAACCTGGCGGATACGGAGGAAAAGAAAACGGTCATCGCCGGCACGGATCGGGTCGCGGTCGATGCTTACTCCGTTCGGCTTTTTGGCATGGCGCCGGAGCGACTGGAATATCTGAAAATTGCCAACGAGCGCGGCATGGGAAAAATGAATCTTGCCCAGGTTTCATTAAAAGAGATTGATATGTCAGCATAAAAAACCCGGGGGAACCGGAGTATATTGACTTGTTTATTAAATCAGCCGAATGAATCAATGTCCTCTTTTTAAAATCCAGGTGAGTGATTGAATCATGATAACAGCGCGGCGAATTTCCCAGGTACTTTTCCTGCTTTTGTTCCTTTTTTTCTTTCTGCAGGCCCGCTATCCTTACGAAACCTTTATTCCTTCGGATTTATTTTTACGCTCCAGTCCGCTGGTTGGCCTGGCCACGATGATCGCCGCCCGGGCCTTTATTGCCACAGCGATTTTATCTTTGATTGTTTTGCTGCTCACCATTCCATTGGGCCGGTTTTTCTGCGGCTGGGTTTGTCCGCTGGGGACGGTTATCGACGCCAGCGACAAGCTGATCAAAAGGAAAAAGGCAAAGTTAGCCGAGCTGGATAACAAAAAGTTTCGCTCCTGGAAGTTCGCCATTTTGATCGCCGTGCTTGTTGGCTCGATCTTTTCCATGCAATTTGTATGGTTTTTCGATCCGATTGCACTACTCACCCGAACCATGACGACGGTGATTTTCCCCTCTTTTGTCTTTGTCGTCAAAGGGCTTTTTGATTTCGCTTTTACCCTGGGCTTTCTGGAAGATCAGCTCTATTCCGCATACAATTTTGCCCAAAATAGCGTGCTGCCCGTATCGCAGCCTCGATTTTATCAAAGCCTGGTTATTTTTCTCATTTTTGGTGGAATACTTGCACTGGGCCTCGTTTCCAAAAGATTCTGGTGCCGCAATCTCTGTCCGCTCGGCGCGCTGCTGGGGATTTTTTCGAAATACAGGATCGTCAAGCGCTACGTCAGCGAGGAATGCAACCAGTGCGCTGTTTGTCGCCGCGAGTGCAGGATGAACGCCATTGAAGATGATTATACCATCAACAATACGGTCGAATGTATCGAATGCGCGGAATGCGTGGCCGTCTGCAAGCCCCATGCGGTGTCTTACAAGTTTGGTTTCAATAAGGGAAAGAATGAAATCGATCTGTCGCGCCGGAGATTTTTGCAGGCTTCGGTGGCCGGGGTCGCGAGCATCGCCCTGGTCAAAACCGCAGCGGCGAACAGAAACAACAAAGGCTATGCCATTCGCCCGCCCGGCGCTGTGCCGGAAGATGAGTTCCTGGATCGATGCATTCGCTGCCAGGAATGCGTGAGAATCTGCTCCACCACCGGCGCTTGTTTGCAGCCCTCGATGCTGCAAAGCGGCTGGGAAGGAATCTGGTCGCCTGTTGCCGTGCCGCGATTAGGATATTGCGAGTTCAACTGCAATTTATGCGGACAGGTCTGTCCGACGGGTGCGATCCGGAACATCGATTTGGAAAGAAAGAAAAAGCTCAGGATGGGCCTGGCTTATTTTGATAAAACGCGCTGCATCCCCTGGCAGCGGCAGGAGGATTGCCTTGTCTGTGAGGAACATTGCCCCACTCCCGACAAAGCGATAAAATTCGATATCCACGAAGCCAGGGGCCCGGACGGCGCCATGCGGATGGTCAAATTCCCCTACGTGATCAAAGACCTGTGCATCGGCTGTGGCATCTGCGAAACCAAATGCCCGGTCATCGGTCATCCGGGCATTTACGTGACAGCGGATAATGAAGAGCGCATCATCGTATGAACGTAAAACAGAACAGCGCCGTGATCGAAACGAAAATAATGAACGATCAGCAAGTGCGGCTCCTTGCCAAGGGCTCACCAAAAGACATCTCTTTGGTGCCGAGTCTGCTGTTGAGTTTCAAGGAATGCGTCGAGCAGAACTTTACGGAATTCATTATCGATCTCGAATTTATTCAAGAGCTATCTCCCAGTTTTATCGTATCGCTTTTGCAGATGACACTGGGCGCCAGGCGACGAGGCGGCAAGCTGGCTCTCGTCAATGTGAATGCGGAGCTTTATGAACAGCTCAATGCTTTTCGGCCGACGGATTTTTTGGATATTGAGATTTCGGAATTGCAGGTACCTGCCGATGAGCTGCCGGATAAACGAACGAAATCCGAACCGGTGATGACGCAGCCGGAACAAAAGCCGGTCAAAGAAAATGAACATTTTGTGCGCGAAGAAATATCCGTTCCCAGTCGTGTCGACCGGGTTTACCAGGCATGCGATTTTGTGCTCGATGTAGCGAAAAACATGGGATTTCCCGCCGGCGAATTGAGTAAGATCAAGATCGCGGTGTATGAGGCATGTTTGAATGTGATCGAGCATGTTTTCCATTCCGATCCGAACCAGCAAATCCCGGTCACTGTGGAAAATACGACAGACACACTGAGAATTTTTGTGCACGATCAGGGAGCAGGCTTTGAGGTGAGCGACCAGGGCAGCTTTGATGTCGTTAAAATGGTTTCAAACAGGAAAACCGGCGGAATGGGGCTGCACATCATCAGCCGCTCCATGGATGAGGTCACGTATCAACAGGATAAAGCCAAAGGCAATTGCCTGATCATGGTTAAAAAGCTGAAAAAAAGAGCTGAAAGGCGCGTCTGACACTATGAAAATCGATCTCATCAGTTTTCTTTGCGGCGTTATCCTGACGGTCGCTGTGCTGATCGTCGTCGAGCGATTTTTTGGAGCTTTTTGGGGGAACCGAAAGCTGAGGAAATTGCAAAAGGAGGTGTACCGGCTACAGTCTCTTCTCAGAAAGAAAGACGATCTGATAAAAAAATCATTAAAAGAATTACAGAAATCGGAGACGAAAGATGAGGGATAAACTGGATCGAATAAAAAAGACAGTAGTGCAAGGCTCTATCGGCGGTCTGGCCGGATTTATTGTGGAACGAGGTCTTGAGTCGGCAACGGGAATTGATTTC
>METF01000311.1:5012-6736 GCA_001771235.1 Candidatus Zhuqueibacterota bacterium RBG_16_48_16 | reverse complement strand
ATAAAGATCTCATCCAATTGGCGTACAGTGGCGCGAAAGAGCTGACCGGAAAAGAGCCGAGCGATTTGACCAACGGCGAGTGGGAGCTTGTAAGGCAAAAATATCCAAAGGCCGTCGAGCTTTTGGAAAGAGCGCTATCGATGAATTAAGGGCATTGAAGTGAGCCTGGTGAGTTTGTCAACGGCGGCATTGATCCTGGCAGGCAAGCTGGGGCTGAATGTTGCCGAAAAAAAGAAATGGCTGCCTTCCGCCTATTATCATAAAAAGTCGGTGGAAAAGCTGAAAGCGGGAGACGTCGGGACGGCGCAATGGTACAATGATATCGCCTTGAATATGCGTCCCGATAACGAAAAGGCGCTGGTCATGCGCGATCTCATTTCCATGAAACATGAATCTCGTGTGAAGAAAATAAAAAACCATATCACCGAGAGGTTCTTGCGGCTGCAAGATGTTGAAACAGGAATTGATGGGGCCACGAATCAGCTCAAGAAAGTCAGATTAAAAAAAGTTCTGTTGAGATGTGCGTCTCCGCTTGCCGTTATTTTTATCCTCGCTGTGACGATTCTGCTTTTAACAACTTTTTTTGCGTTGATGAAAACAATCATGATACAATATTTGTTTTTTATTCTGTTTTTTCTGGCATTGATATATGTTGTTGACGTCAGTATTCTGGAACGTAAGAGAATCGACCTCGGCTTGTTCGAGCAGGAGCTTGGTAGCGTGCTTGCCGCTCTGTCCAAGGAACGATTTCAGATTGTACATCTGATTGATGCCACCAAAAAGGAATTGAACGAGATGCTGCGACAACTAAATTAGTATCTTAATAATCAACTTGTGTACAATTATGGCAAAAAGTAACTCTGAAAAAATTAACCACGAATTTTCACGAATTAGACGAATTTTACAAATTTGTACGCCAGGATTAATTAATCTTAATTCGTGCGGATTCGTGTGTAATTGGTGCAAATTCGTGGTTGTATTTTATTTGGTATCTGTGGGACCATTATGAAATCTTTGATAAAAATTAAGCCATCCTGGATCATCGGCCTCGTCGTTATTGTGGTGGGCTGTTTGCTCGTCATCAAATACAATCAGCAAAACCCGCAAGCGAAAAAGCCCGCGAGTCAAATCGGCAAACAGGGAACGGATTCCAACGCAAGCTCGGCAGAAGCGGCTTCTTCAACACAAAGCGAATCACCGGGCGAGAAGTTGCGACTTGTAAGTGCTGTGACGTGTCTTGATATAGACGAGACCGAGGGTAAGCCACTGCTGCCCAAACTGGCGTTCAGCAAAAATGTGGATTACTTGTTTTGTTATTCGGAATTTGGCGGCCAGATCGAAAGCCAAAGAGTCTTTCATCGCTGGGTCTACCGCGATGAGGTGGTCAGCGTCACCGAGCTGACGATTTCGCAGGAAAACAGTAAAGTCTGGAGCAAATGCCTGATCCCCAGGCACAGCGAGGGAGCCTGGTACGTGGATATTCTATCCGAAGAAGGCGGGCAATTGGGAAGGGTTTCTTTTTCGTTGAATTAGCTTATGCAAGGAGTAATCGTTTAGCCACCAGGTCACAAAGCCACAAAGGAACACGAATGACTATTTTGACAAAAAAAGTCAAACATAGATCGGGATCATCCATGCTAGCCATTTTTTTCTGTTTGTGGTAGATAAAGAATCTTTGTGAACCTTTGAGTCTTTGGGACTTTGTGGCAGGGATCTGAATCCTT
>METF01000311.1:0-4995 GCA_001771235.1 Candidatus Zhuqueibacterota bacterium RBG_16_48_16 | reverse complement strand
GTATGAGAGAAGAGATGCGCGATTTTAAAAAGAAAAAGGTGTGGCTGGCTGTGCCGCTGATCCTGGTCGGTATACTGGGGCTCATTTTGCCCGTTATTCCGGGAATTGCGCTTATTCTTTTTGGTGTTATGCTTCTGTTCCCAAAATCCGGTCAAAAAATCAAAGACTGGTTTCGTTCATTGCGCTGAAGGAAGAATCGTGGAACGAAAGATTTTGTCAAACGTATTTTCAAAACATTCATTCGTCAATGAATTGCTCATATAATAAGGAGGAAAATAAGCCATGTTTTTCTTTCATCCCCTGGATATAGTCCTGCTGCTGCCGGCGATTGTTTTCACCCTCTATGCGCAGTACAAGGTCAAGAGCGCTTTTGCGAAGATGAGCCAGGTCAGGTCGGCATCGGGAATAAGCGGGGCAGAGGTGGCTCAAAAAATGTTGCATCAAAACGGCATATACGACGTAGAGGTCGAGGAAACAAGCGGCCACCTGTCCGATCACTACGATCCGATTCGAAAAAAACTTTTGCTCTCAACCAAGGTTTTTCGCTCGAATTCCCTGGCTGCGTTGGGAGTTGCGGCGCATGAAACGGGTCACGCCATTCAACATAAAAATGCATACTTCCCACTGCAAATACGGCAGGGGATATTCCCGATAGCCCGTTTCGGATCATCGCTGGCGATTCCTCTTTTCATCGCCGGAATTTTATTATCGATTCCGTTTTTACAGACTGTCGGCATCTATTTTTTCGTCGGAGCTGTCGCCTTTTCTATCATCACTCTTCCGGTTGAATTCAATGCCAGCAAGCGCGCGCTGGCCCAGCTCAGCTCCGGAGGCTACCTTCGTACGAATGAAATCGAAGGCGCCAGGAAGGTGCTTAACGCGGCGGCAATGACCTATGTGGCGGCTGCGGCTGTTGCGGTTTTGCAGTTAATCCGCTTGCTATTGATCAGGGGCAGGGACTAGTTGAAAGTGTCAAAGAAGAGGCGAGAGAGACTCGCCTCTGTCTCATCGGTTATTCAACTTGTTTTGAATTTACCTCATGTCGAATTCTGTCAAAATGGCCAGTTCGAGATAATATGACGCAATCTTTGGGAAGAAAAATACCCATTTATCCGTTGCGTCAATCTTGTATATCCTCTATAGAAATACGTCGATAGGACTTGATGTTTCAGGCTGGCATAACTATTGCAATTCAGGCCCGACTTATTTTGCTGTTCGTTTTTTGGTAAAAAAGTTTGCCACCGTAAAGAATAACTCCTGGTCCTGACTATACTATTTTCGCCGCAATTAAAATGAAAGTACCGGATTACTACACTATTTTGGGCGTCAACGAAAACGCAACCAATACTGAAATTACCAAGGCGTATCACAAGTTAGCCAAGCAATACCACCCTGATGCCCATCCGAATGATAAAAGTGCTGAAGAACGTTTTAAGCAGATTTCCGAGGCGTACGCCGTTTTGAAAGACAAAAAGAAAAGAGCGGAATACGACCGGCTGCGAAAATACGGTGCCTTCGGGGCAGGCGGCGGATCGACTTTTGGCGATATCAATTTCGAAGACCTGAGCTCCATTTTTGGCAGACGCGGCTTTCGCAGCCAATCCGGTCGCAGCTTTCATTCCGGCGGTTTCAGTTTTTCCGATTTCTTTAACAGTTTTTTCTCCGACCGCCCACCCATGGACGACATGAGCTCGACCCCATCCAAGAGGCGGGATATTTTCGCTGAAATTTCCATTCCCTTCGACCTGGCAGCCCGGGGCGGAAAGTACATGGTGACCGTCACCGGCCGCGACGGGCGGGTGAAAAAACTCTCGGTCAATATTCCTGCTGGCGCTGAGGATGGAAAAAAAATCAAATTGCGGGGACAGGGCGAGCCCGGTTATCAGTATTCCTCCGCCGGTGATTTGATATTGACCGTTCGTGTGGCCAAACATCCGCTGTTTGACAGAAAGGGATTGGACCTCTATTCGGAGGTCGAAATAAATGTCATTCAAGCCATGCTTGGCGCCAAGGTGAGAGCATCCATGTTTGACGGAGGCTTTGTCGATATCAAGGTTCCGCCGGGAACGCAGCCCGGCAAGTTACTCAAATTAAAAGGTCTCGGCTTGCGGACAGAGGATGGTCAGGGTGATTTGTATGTGAAAATCAATCTGGCAGTACCGACTCGCCTGAATCAAAAAGCTGTGGCCACGCTGAAAAAGTTCGCCCAGGATGCGGGAATTTCAATTTGATACCGCGTTGTTAGTATCCTAAAAAGCAATTTGTGTACAAATATGGCAAAAGTTCGATTTTGAAAAATTTAACCGCGAATTTTCACGAATGAAACGAATTTCACGAATCTGTACATCAAGACTCATTTTAATTCGTGCAAATTCAGATGTAATTGGTGCAAATTCGTGGTTGTATTTTATTGGATTACGCTTTATCCGGGTTAGGAATTGGTAGCTTGTATGCGATTGTAACGTTTGGATGTTTGGCACGTCTAAAAATTCACAAATGAAACGATGCTTCCATATCGCACCTGTATGAAGGCATGAAATGCTAGATACTCAAAGATGGAGATTACATTAAATGAAGGCACAAAAATATTCGCTGCTGATCGTTCTGGCAGTATTTGTTGGTGCTGTCGCCGGTCTTATCATCGCCTCAAATCTACAATGGACGCCCAGTGGTGTCGCGGCTGATAGCCAGGAAAAGGTAAAAATCACCCTGGGTTCCACGGAACCGGTATCCCAGGATCTACTTGACCTGCGGGCTACGAGCAAGGCTTTTGTCGAAGTATCAAAAACTGTCAGCCCGGCGGTGGTGACAATAAACAGCCAAAAGGTTGTCAAGAGAAGAAACTGGCATCCGTTTATGGATGATGATTTTTTCAGACGGTTTTTCCGCACACCCGAAGATGAAGAGCAAGTTCTGCGCGGCCTGGGCTCCGGTGTGATTATAAATCCTGATGGCTATATCATTACCAACAACCATGTTATTGAGGGTGCTGACGAAATTACGGTATCCCTGGACGATAAAGAATATGAGGCTAAAATCATCGGACGCGATCCCGACAGTGATATAGCCATCATCAGGATCGAGAAGGATGGATTGCCCACCATTAAGCTGGGCCACTCTGATGAATTGGAAGTGGGAGAATGGGTTCTGGCTATCGGCAACCCGTTTTCGGATGTCTTTCAGCGAACGGTCACTGCCGGTATCGTCAGCGCCAAAGGACGCAGGCTTGACAGGCTGGGGGGCGGTTCCATTACTTACCAGGATTTCATCCAAACGGATGCGGCGATAAATCCGGGAAATAGCGGTGGCGCCCTCGTTAATTTGAACGGAGAGCTTGTGGGCATCAATACGGCTATCGTCGGACAAACAAATGTCGGTATCGGTTTTGCCATTCCGATTGACCTGGCAAGGAATGTGATGGAGCAGCTCATTAATGAAGGAAGAGTCATTCGAGGCTGGCTGGGTGTGTACATCGATGTTGTTGATGAAAATGTTGCTGCTGCTTTCGGTTGGAAAGAAGCCCGGGGTGTTCAGGTACTCAGAGTTCAGGAGGACAGCCCCGCTGAAAAAGCCGGCATCAAGGCCACGGACATAATTCTAAAAGTGAATGATAGCGAAATCAACGATCCGAACGAGCTGACGAACCTGATAGCTTCGTATGCTCCGAAAACAAAGGTTAGCTTAACGGTCTGGAGAGAAGACAAAGAAACGGTCGTTTCCGTAAAGCTGGGTGAGCGGCCAACAGAAGTCGCGGCTTCTTCGGATTCCCTTTCCGAAGACAATTTGGCGAAATTAGGGTTGGAAGTACAAGACCTGACAAGCAGTTTGGCGCGGCGATACGGTTATGATGAAGACGGCGTTCTGGTGGCCGGTGTGAGAAGTGGCTCGCCGGCCGACCGTGAGCGAATACGGGAAGGCGATTTGATCATTTCCGTTGATAAAAAAGCCGTTAAAAGTGTCAGCGAGCTCAATGAACGATTGAGCGGGTTTCAGGAGAACGAGATCGTTTTATTCCGGCTGAAAAGAGGCGAGATGAGTTTTTTCAGAGCACTGCGCTTGCCGAAAGCCGAGAAATGATAACATGATTATTGTGAATGAATGAGGAGAACAGCGGACAGATGCCAACTTATGATTATCGATGCAAATCCTGTGGTTTCCGGTTTGAAAAATTACAAAGCATCACGGCCGAGTCAGTGAAAAAGTGCCCAAAGTGTGAAGGGGTAGTCGAAAGAATCATTACCGGGGGTACCGGCATGATTTTCAAGGGATCGGGATTTTACATCACAGATTACAAAGGGAATGGAGAATCACGATCCGAAACGAAACCCGAAAAGGCAGATGAAAAATCCGGAGCCGGCGTAGATAAAACAACGGAAATTGCAAAATAATCTTTTCTTTCACTTAATGCCAGATTGACAGAAATTGCGTCAGACTGGCTTTTGACGATGTTCAGGAACAGGCACTAAACGAATTGTTTATGTGCCTGTTTTATTACCGGTTATCCTAAGGCCGGACTATCGACCTCTTTGGCATACGCTTTGCAAAGAACGCAAAAAAAGCTATGTTTGGAATTCATTGTGATAAATGTACGACGCACTTTTTGAAACGACTGAAGTTATGGCTATTTTTTGGTATCTATTCAGCCACCAAGTCGCAAAGCCACTAAGGAACACAAAAAATCTTTGTGAACCTTTGTGTCTTTGAGTTTTTGTGGCAAAAAGTTACGATACCTGAATAGTTACATTTTTTGCTTCACTGAAACAAAACGTCCTTTGAAGTGCATCGCACATTCCTTCACTATTTAAATTTAGGAGAGAAAGTTCATGGCCAAAATTATCGGAATCGATTTAGGAACAACAAACTCTTGTGTTGCCGTGATGGAAGGCGGCGAGCCGGTCGTCATCCCGAATTCGGAAGGAGGCAGAACGACACCCTCGGTTGTGGCGTTTTCAAAATCAGGAGAGCGGCTGGTCGGGCACGTGGCCAAAAGACAGG
>METF01000310.1:671-19437 GCA_001771235.1 Candidatus Zhuqueibacterota bacterium RBG_16_48_16 | reverse complement strand
AACCCTTTTCTCACTTCACTGGACCGGGATTTACATCGGCTGACCAGCACCCGCCTGTTCGACTGGATCGATCATTTTGCCGTGGCCTATTCGGACCAGGCCGAAAACTCGCTCATGGAAACGGGATTTGAGCGGGAAAATGTTCCGAGTGAGGGGATTGTCTGCTATCATCCCGGCGCGCTGCTGCCCCGAATAGCACTTGTCAAAAATGCCATAGAAACATCTCTGGCGATTTTTATCAAAGTGGACAGTATTGCCGATTTCCTTCAGGCCCATGCGCTTTCCTTGCCGATCGAAGGATCGCTATTCAGCGGCTATCGCCGGGCGCTGATCTCCGGTGAGAACAGGGTCGAATGTTGGATTTGCGAACGGCGCGGCACCAGAACGCTTTTGCCTGTAAGTGAGACCGTGCCCTATCTCGAACGCTATCTCACAGCCAGAGAAAAATGGCAAACGCGCATTCGCCGCCACGAGGATGAAGATTATGCCATGAATTCCTTGCTGGATGTGGCGGACGAACTGATCGGGCTGGTCGGCATGGACGTAGCGGCCCATATCATCATGGAAAGTGAGAGAGCCTACTGGCAATCCAGGAATTCCGCCGGACAAATCCAAAAGGCTCGGCAAGACCGGCTCGGAATGGGCTGGGCCAATCACGATCACCACACCTTTCGCAGCTCCCGCCGCCATTTCCCCAACCTGGTGCGATTGTTTGAAACCGTCGGCTTCCATTGTCGCGAAAAGTTTTATGCCGGAGCCGAAGCCGGCTGGGGCGCCCAGGTGATGGAAAATCCCCGCAGCGGCCATGTCTTATTTCTCGATCTGGATTTGGCCGCGGAAGAGCTGCAATTAGATTTTGCCCATCAGCGCCTGGCCGAGCTGGATCGCCTGGGAACGGTGGGATTGTGGTGCGCGCTGCACGGCGATTCCATACTCCAGGCCGGCATGCACCATTTGGAGGCCCAGTTCAATTTCGACGATCTCATCCGGGAACTGTCGCGGCGGGGCATCGAAACCATGCCGGCGTTCAGCGATTTTTCCTATTTGAAACAGGCATTTACCAAGGGAGAGGTCTGGCCGGTCGAAGCCGCAAGGATAAATATGTTGCAGGAAAAGAAGCTTATATCCGCAGAAGAGGGGGACAGGTTTAAAAGCCAGGGCGCACTGGGCAGCCATTTGGAGAATTTACAAAGGCGGGAAGGCTATAAAGGATTCAATCAGAAAAACGTCAGCGATATTATCAAACGAACCGATCCGCGGGCGATTTCTGTCTGATTTTTCGCATTATTGTCTTAGCTTCCTCATGGGGTATACCTTTCCCGTTTTCAATTTCCTGTATGCCCCGCTCAAATTTAGTCCTAATGTATAGAGCATGAATGATATCGTCCATATCCGCCTCGTCAGGAAGCTTATCAATAACACTTTTGGCTATTTCTTTTATTGTCATTTATAACTCCTTCTTTTAAAGTCAATACACAATGTGGCTTCTGTCAGCTTGTGAAGATTAAATGAAATTAAAGCCTCTCGCAGCGATGGGCAATTGCTGCCTTACATACTTGAAAAAATAGAAATGATAACGGAAAAATGCAAGCCTAATGAATATGGCAAACCCTGACAGGGTTCGGAACCCTGTCAGGGTTACAACCATTGCAATAAAAGTTGGAAATCGTTCTACTTTATAAGAAGTAAGCGAGAAAAATAAAGACAAAATAATTTAATCCATCCCTTCCAACAGCGTGACACTGCCATTGACCGTTTTCAAAACAACAGAGGCGCCGCCGCCGTTAATCCGGCCATCGATGCTCTTGCGATGGCGGTCTCCGGAAATCTCGATAGGAAAGTCGGAATGGATGCTGCCGTTGACAGTGGAAATGTGAACGTCCGCCTGCACCTCCGTCGGCAAATAAGCCCGGATGCTGCCGTTGACGGTCTTTAGATCGACATCCTCTTCCAGCCGCTCGTTCGTTATTTCCGCGCGAATGCTGCCGTTGGTGGTGCTGGCGCTCACAGCCCCACTCGCTCCCTCGATGTCGATTTTTCCGTTCGTCGTGCGGATGTTTTGACCGCCGCCAATGTCTGTGGTTTGAACAGCGCCATTGACCGACGATACATTCACCTGTGCACCGGCCGGCGTTTTGAGCCAAATCTCAACGCTGATCGAAGGCTTACCCCCGCTAAAAATCCAGTCGAGCAGCCCGCCGCTTCGTGTGTGCTTTGGGTATTTGGGTTTTATAGTCAATGTGTTCATGTCCTTTGATACTTCAATCTGCGCCTTATCGAGAAGCTCTTCCGCATCTCGACGGCTGGTGGCCCGCACCTGAATTTCAGCGACTATCTCCACCGACTCCCGCTCCCACGATTCGACACTAATCCGCCCGTTGACATTTTCCACCACCACCGTTCCGTCCGCCGGCAGGTCGATGGTTTTATTGAATTCTTTTGACGCCGTTCTGGCGAAGGAGATCGACCCGGATATGGCGATGAAAAACACCATCCGCAATAAAAATCTGGCAAACATGAGAACACTCCTTTTCGTGATAGGCACAAACAAATGCACCGTGGTTTTCTGATCAAATGAATTGCGATAGAATAAAATTACACTCCTTTACGCGACCTGCAGCAAAAAGTTACCCGGCGTTGAATCCGGTATCAAGGTCACTCGGTTTGCTCAGGAATATGAAGAAAAACGGGGGGAATGCAGCAATCAAAATAAAAAATTGAGGACGAGGAGGAATTCGTCAAATATTGGGGTACACAACAAGATACCGCTGAACACGAACATTTTAAAAGTCTCATATAATCAAAATTGACAAGATTATGTAATTTTTGTAAATTGATACATTAGACGGCCAGACAAAGCCCTGATGAAGTTTAAAGTAACAAGGAGATGAACGATATGAAAAAAATAACGGCCACGGATGCACTTACTTTATCCATTCCAGAACGAATTCAACTGGTGGAAGATATTTGGGATACCATAGCCGTAGACGCTGGCTCCATCGAATTGACGGAAGATGAAAAAAAAATTATTAATGAACGATTAAATGCCTATCACCAGAATCCTGAATCAGGCTCTCCCTGGGAGGTTGTTTACAAAAGAATAATTGGAAACCAACAACCATGATCATTGAGAATATCATATTCGAATTCGACAACACCTTGATTGACGGCGATAGCTATGTGTTGTTCCTTGAATCCATATCAGGGCGCAAATCCCCGGCGAAGAAAAAGAGCTTCGGCTCGGCAATCGAGCAATACAAGCAGGAATTCCCCGCAGCCGCTTCTCATGATTGGGACAACCTGCTGCAAAAAGCCAAGCCACTTGCCAAAGCTGATTTTGACAGCGCCGCCCGTGCCCTGGTGGACAGGTTGTTCCCGCAGGCAAAAGAGGTCCTCTCTCTTTTGCATAACAGCGGGCGAAAAATATACCTGTTGAGCACAAGCCTCGACCTGCTGGTCAGGCCGGTGGCCGATCACCTGGGCATTTGCCGGGACAATGTCTTTACGAATGAGGTGGTCGTAAAAGACAACCGTATTGTCGGCACGGACACCTCGCAGCCGTTATCGCAAAGCCTGGGCAAGTTATACCTTGCCGAAAAATTAAGGAGTGAAGGCCGGTTGAGCAACTCAACGGCGATTGTCGGCCAAAGCCGCTCTGCCGTGGCGATTCGCAGAAACAACATCGCCGAAATGTTCATCTATTTCACAGAGGGAAAGGAAAACGAGGAGATACGGGAGCAGGCGGATTTTGTCATCGACCGTTTCGATCAGCTTTTATCGCTGTTCTTTTCCGACGACGAGTTGTCGAATATGTCCGTCCCTTTTGAATCCTCTGTTGTCACATCGCCGCGCCAGGAAAAAGCGCCCAAAATCCTGTTACTGGAAAACATACATCCCAAGGCTTCGAGTCGGCTGAGCGGAAATGGATTTCAGGTAACCAGCCAAAAGCCCGCCCTGGATGAAAAAGAGCTGATCCAACGTGGCCGGGGATTCCATGCCCTGGGAATACGCTCAAAAACACATATCTCGGCGAACACCATAGATCAACTCAAAGACCTGTGGGTCATCGGCGCTTTCTGTATCGGCACCAGCCAGATCGATCTGGATGCGGCAGCTCAGGCTGGAATTCCCGTTTTCAATGCCCCTTACAGCAACACCCGCAGCGTGGCCGAGCTGGTTGTTGGCGAAACGGTCATGCTGATGCGGCGTGTTTTTGAAAAAAGCACGGCGGCACACCAGGGCAGATGGCTGAAAACGGCGCAAGGCAGCACGGAAATTCGCGGCAAAACCGCCGGCATTGTCGGGTACGGCCACATCGGCTCGCAGGTGTCGGTGCTGCTGGAAAACCTCGGCATGTCGGTAATGTTTTACGATATCATGGATAAATTGCCGTTGGGGAACGCTAAGCAGGCGGCCAGTCTCTACGACCTGCTCGAGACTGCCGATATCATCACCCTGCACGTACCGGACACAAAAGAGACGCGCGGCATGATCGGCAAAAATGAATTGCAGCGGATGAAAAGGGGTTCCTCTCTCATCAATTCCAGCCGCGGCAAGGTGGTGGATCTGACTGCATTGAAAGAAGCCATAGAAGCAGGCCACATCGCCGGCGCCGCGGTCGAT
Organism: Candidatus Zhuqueibacterota bacterium RBG_16_48_16; assembly: GCA_001771235.1. Lineage (GTDB taxonomy): Bacteria > Zhuqueibacterota > Zhuqueibacteria > Residuimicrobiales > Sediminimicrobiaceae > Sediminimicrobium. The sequence goes on along the minus strand of METF01000310.1, from coordinate 14,814 downwards.
GTTTTCCCCAATGAACCCAACCAGCCTGACGATGAATTCACCACGCCGCTGCAAAGAATATCCAATGTCATTTTGACGCCGCACATTGGCGGCAGCACCACGGAAGCGCAGGAGAATATTGCCAGCTATGTGAGTTATAAAATCGAAAGATATTTGACCACGGGATCGACAACCGGTGCGGTCAATTTTCCGGAAGCAGATATACCCCGGCTTGAAGGCAAGCATCGCATCCTGCACATCCACAAAAACGTGCCCGGCGTGCTGGCCAAGATCAACACCATCTTTTCGCAACGCCATATCAATGTCGAAGGGCAGATGCTACAAACCCACGGCGACATCGGCTATTTGATCGTCGATGTCGATCACCAGATTTCCGAACAGGTATTTCAACTGATGCAGCACATTACCGAGACCATCCGGGTGAGGAGAATTACCTGAGACTGCTATGAGACTCGTTATTTCATTCAGGAGGAATTACCATGCCCGGCTGGGCGCCCGATAATGATGGAAATAGCTAATTTCCATGGTAATCTTTGTAATGTGGTGAAATGAGTTCGCCAATTTAACCAGCGACCGCGAAGGACAGTCCTTACCCCGGATTTTTTGCGCCTCGGCAATCGCCTGACTGTTGACCGGCAAAACTACATCATATATTTTTCGAATTCGAAACATCTAAATTGGAAATAGTGCACAAAGCCAGTTGGCCAATGTGCGACGCACTTTTAATTTTACAGCGGTTGTGAGAATTATTCTATTCAAAGTAAGTTCTTCGACTCTTGTCTGTATCAACCAAGTGCGTCGCACATTTTCGCGGTTAGATGTCAAACCAATTCATCGACCAGCTCGGGGGAGAGCAATTCTTCCACAGTCAGCTTACCGTTTTCGCCGGGCTGCGTATAGCGGTAGATCTTGCCGCGATAGTTGCGCAAGACCACTTCGTCTTCGTTCATGCTGAGCAGGTAATTGGGCAACAACGGGATTTTGCCGCCGCCGCCGGGCGCATCGATGACAAAATGCGGCACAGCCAGACCCGAGGTCCAGCCGCGCAAGGCCTTGATGATTTCCAGACCTTTTTCAACGCTGGTGCGGAAATGCTCGGTGCCAAAGACCATATCGGCCTGGTAGATATAGTAGGGCCTGACCCTGGCTTGCAGCAGCTTTTGCATCAATTTTTTCATCACTTGCGGATCGTCGTTGACGCCTTTTAACAAAACCGTCTGGTTGCCGAGCGGAATACCGGCGTTGGCCAAACGTCCTAAAGCTTTTTGCGCCAACGGCGTCAATTCGTCCGGATGATTGAAATGAACGTTCATGAACAGGGGGTGATACTTTTTTAGCATCCTGACCAGTTTGGCGGTGATGCGATGGGGCAGGAAACAAGGAACCCGCGTCCCGATACGCAGGATTTCGAGATGCGGAATCTGTCTAAGCTTTTGCAGTATGTACTCTAATTTATCATCGCCGAGCAAAAGCGGATCACCCCCGGATAAGATAACATCCCTGATTTCGTTATGAGAATTTATATACTCAATGCCTTCGTCGATAAACCTCAGGCTTATTTTTGACGGGTCGCCCACTTTTCTCTTTCTGGTACAAAAACGGCAGTAGGAGGCGCAGACGTGCGAGATCAGGAACAGGCAGCGGTCGGGATAGCGGTGAACGATATTATTGACCGGGGAGTCCCTGTCTTCCGCCAGGGGATCCTGCATCAACTGATTGTCTTCCAGCTCGCGAATATCTGGAACGACCTGGTTGTAGATCGGATCGCCCTTTTCCTTGATCAACGAGAGGTAATATGGCGTGATCTTTATGTTAAATTCATTTTCAATAGCCATTACATCCGACATGGGGATGTCGAACTTTTCGGAAAGCTGTTTTGCGCTTACCAGGCTATTTTGCAACTGCTTCTTCCAACGTTCCATTTTTTTTCGATTCTCCATGGACAAGGTTATTAAATCGTTTTACAAAAATGAGCCGGTCGTCGCCGGTCCGGTAGAAATCCTTTATTCGCGCTTCCAGCTTGTAGCTCTTTGATTTATAAAAATGCTGGGTGGGGATATACTTATGTTGAGACGATGTTTCGATGATCAATAATTTGCCTTTCTGCCGCATAACCTCCTTTTCTACAAATTTGAGTAATTGACTGCCAACGCCTTTATTTTGCATCTCTGGTGAAACAACGATCCAGTAAAGATCAAAGGTTGCTTCAGTGGCCGGGGTCGGGCCGAAACATACATAGCCGATGACCTGTTCATTGAATTCGGCAACGCAGACGTCATAATCCTGTTGATCTTTGTTAAACAGGTAAATATCGATCAGCTCAACGGCGACGTTCACCTCGGCCATGGTGAACATGTCCGTTTGCATGAGCATCTCATAAACGAGTCCCCTGTCCTCCGGTATCATTTTCCTGATGTGAACCATTGGATTTCCTTTTCAATGCTTGATGAATAAGAAGCTCGACAAATTCGCGATACGCTAATCCGGCTGCTTTTACGGCTTTGGCAAAACCGGCGTCTGCTGAAATATCCGGATTGGGATTGTATTCCAGCACGAAAATCCTGTTTTGCGAGTCTACGCGAACATCCACCCGGCCGTAGTCCCTTCCAATAAGCAGTCGAAATACCTGAATGGCCAGATCCTCCAGACGGGCTTTTAAATGGTCGTCCATTTTCGCCGGACATACGGAGGGAGTCTTTTCGTAGAGGGGATGTTCCGGCATCCATTTGGCCTCATAGCTGGTGATGCGCTCTTCGCCGTCTTGCAGGCCCGAAAAGTCTATTTCCGCTATCGGCAAAACCCGTGGAGATACGTTGCCAAGCAGACTGATATTGAATTCGCGCCCGTCGATATAGTGCTCGACCAAAACCGGCTGTTTGTACTTGTCCAAAAGGCGGGTCACCCTTCTTTGTAGTTCCTTGAAATCATGAATAAGAGCGTTGTACATTATGCCCAGGCTGGCGTCTTCACAGGAAGGCTTGGCGATCAACGGATATTCCAGGTAGGTGCTTTCCGGAGCACTGCGATAAACCTGGTAGGCCGGCGTCGGAATTCTTTTTGATTCAAAAAGTCGTTTCGCCAATATTTTATTTTGCGCCAGTCCCAGCGCGAGCGGCGTATTTCCGGTATAAGATAGTCCCGCCAATTCCCACAAGCTGGCCACGTTCATCTCCAGACCGGATCGCCCCTGGAATCCTTCGCAGAGATTGACAATCACATCCGGACGGAAACTGTCGATGGCCGCAAACGCCTGTTTGAGATCGTTCACCGGTAAGGTGTGGGCTTCGCAGCCGATTTCACCAAGAGCGGACATCACAGCCTCAACCTGGTGAACGACAGCTTCCTCTGAGATAAAATCCACATCCACCGGCTTAAATGCCGGAACGTCGTTATAGGCAACAAGAATCCGTGTTGATTTTAGCGGGGATGACTTCATTTCAAGCCATAGCGTTTGGCGGCGTGGACAACGACTTTATTGATCATGTCCGCATAACTATAACCGGCGGTTCTCGCCGCCTTGGGGAAACAGGAGTTGTCTTCCGGGTTGGGCAAAATGCCCGGCAATGGATTGAGCTCGAGAACATGCGGTATGCCGGAGGCATCCCAGCGAACGTCGATACGGCACCAGTCGCGGATGCCAAAAATCCGGTAGGCCGAGAGCACCAGGACTTTGATTTTTTCCTCTTGTCTTTGCGAAATCCTTGCGGGACATTGAAAAATATCCAGCGGCTTGTCCCGCGTATCCCAAATCCATTTGGCTTCATAAGAGTAGATGGGCTGGGCGCCAACCGGCAATTCCTTGTAGGAAATGGCGACGATCGGCAAGACCTCAGCCTCATGGCCGTTGCCCCACACGGCGACGGTGAATTCCTCGCCGGTGAGAAACTTTTCCAAAAGCACGGGCTGGCGGTAGGTTGCCAGGTTGCGGCTAATTTTCTCCAGCGCTTCACGCTCGTCGGTCACAACCGAGTCGTCGAAAATACCTTTGCTGCTGCCTTCGGCAACCGGCTTGATGATGGCCGGAAAATCGAATTCAATCCGCTGGGGCAGCTCGTTCGGATAAAACAGCTTGAAATCGGCCGTCGGGATGTTGTAGCACATCATCACCTCTTTGGCCCGCGCCTTGTTCAGGCAAATTGCCAGGGTCAAGGGATCGGAGCCGGTATAGGGCAATCCGAGCCGCTCGCACAGCATCGGGATGTACGACTCGCGAAAATCACCGAACAGTCCCTCGGCGATATTAAACACCAGCTCCGGTCGGGCCTCGGCTAATTTGTCCCCGGCTTGGGCATCCGCCTCAATACCGATGACATCGTGTCCCTTGCTCGTCAAAGCCTGTTTCACGGCATTTATGGTCTCAAAGGAGTCCCCTTCTGCAAAAAAATCCGCCGGGATATTTTCTTTCGCACAGTGCCCGAATCGATTTTTATACTCTTGTAGCAGACCGTCCTTACTGCTACAGGTAAGGGCTATTTTCATTACGCTTCCCGCAATAACAACGATTTTCCATCAACGCGATTTTACCAGAATACCACTTTTGTCATTATTGCTGGCATCGGAATACAAGTATTGTGCCAAACCTTTTTAGTTGGCCCAACAGGCTATTTTTATGGGAGTTGTACTATCGACCGAAATGGCCGTTTTTCCCCTTCATCCCTGTTTTTTTCCAAATTGAAAAATAGGCGGCTATAGGTGGCTTTTCGTTTTCAAAATGAAAAGATAGCCGCATCAAGGGGTTGAATCGTTTTCATTTTGGTAAAATCCGTTGTGGGAAGGTCAGTGAGGCAGAGCTAATCCCTGATCGCCTGGATTTCTAATCCTGGTGGTGAGAGACAGGGGCTTCTGCTCCAATTCATGCCATTATCTCACGATTCCTATGACCGACAGGATCATGGTTTTCACGCTCTAATGGGCTGGAAGCCCCAGTCCATCATGGCGCCCAGGATTGGAAATCCTGGGTGATCAGTTTTAGGGTTAGGCTATTTTATGATTATCATTTTTCTGGTTGTTTCAAATACACTGATCAACCTGGATTTCTAATCAAGGTCGCTGAGGTGACAAGGGCTTCTGCCCCAATTCATGCTATCATCTCACGATTCCTATGACCGACAGTATCACGGTTTTCACAAGCATAGCGGTTGGAAGCCCCAGTCCATCATGGCGCCCATGATTGGAAATCCTGGGCGATCGGCTTTTGAGATAGTCAGCGGTATTAGTTTACCGCGATAATTAAAATAGTGCTCCTGGCCTTTTAATACGACCGAGAAAAGCAGCAGCGCTATTAGCGCACAAAACGCATAAAATGAATTGGTACGCATGGCTCCTCCTTTATGTTGACTTGATTGTTGTTTGACTGAAGCTTTCTGCTTCAGCTATTTTATGAGCATTAGTTTTATACTTTTTTCACTTTTTGGAATCTCACCTGCTTTAGACATCACAGATACTCTGCAGATATATATACCTGATGCAGCCGGAAAACCTTTATCAGTCTGCCCATCCCACACAGCGTTATAGATGCCCGCTCCTTTTTCTTCATCAACTAATCTTTTAATTGTTTGCCCCTGAAGATTTATTATATCTAACCGAACATGCCCCGTTTCCTGTAAACTATATTGAATATTCGTTTGAGGATTAAACGGATTGGGATAATTTTGGAATAATTGAAATGAGTATTTCTCAACGTTCTCTTGGCTTACGGAAACAGGGAAGTTAGGCTGCCTGTATTTAATTGTAACGACCTGTTCCTGCCGATCACGAAATACTGTCACTGCGGTAATATATACATTACCTATTGAATCCGATTTGATTACAACATTAGGCGCTATAGCTGTGGCCTCGGGAAAGCCATGATAACGCATAATCCATTTCTGCTTGCCTGATGGGCTGAATTTTATGGTTGCTATATCTGAATTTCCACCCTCTCTAAAAATATATGCTAGAATATATATGTTGTTAAATCTATCGGTGCAAATATCCATGCTTGCTGAAAAAGGATAAAATGAAGGGTATTCATCAATAAATGATTCCCATAGCTTTACCCCATTCGTATCAAATTTTGTTACTCTGAACCTATCCTGATAATTTCCAAAGGTGATAGGATTACCATCGTTGTCAACTGTCATATGGTATCCCGTATTTAAAACACTCCACTGTTTTATTCCCTCTAAACTGTATTTGGTCAGACCCGACCCGCACAAATACACATTATCGCCTTCGATTATTGAAGAACTATAATATATATATAAAGTATCTATTACCTCCCACTGTTTTACTCCATCTGAATTATATTTTGTTACAAGATCGGTTCCAGCCACATAAATGTTTGAATTGTTATCTAACGCCATCGTATATCGCTCATCATGATTATCTTTTTGATACCAAATCTGATTACCATCAGTATCATATTTAAAAATATCACCTGTTCTGCTTACCATAAAAACGTTGCCTGAATCGTCAACGGCTATTTTAGCAGGCTTTGAAAGAGGAGGATTGTCTGCATCTGATATATTGGCCCATTGTAACGCCCCGGAGTGATTATATTTTAGAATAACATATTTCGTCCTATGATCAGCGGAACCAGCTATATATAGGTTATCTTGTTTATCATTAACCATGTCTTCAGTTGTACTTATACTTTTACTAGCAGGATAACGTGCTGTCCATTTTTCATTTCCATCATTATCGTATTTAACCAGTACATAATCATAACTAAAACCTGAATCAGTAGTGGCAATGTCGTCAATCGCAACATAAATGTTTCCTTCTTTGTCCAAAGCCATTCCTTTGGATATAGAATCATTGGAATCAGGTCCTCTATATGTTCTTACCCATTCAAGCTCGGCGTAATCGGTTTGGGCGTAAAGACTGTTTGTCAGGCTGCAGAACAAGGCTATTAAAACAATCTTGCTATGGAATAACATTTGGTTGAACAATAAATCTTGTTTGGGAAAGCTCTTGTGCAGCATATTGCAGATATCCGCCATAATGGTTTCCTCCCGTACCATCGAATGCTTAATTTTCTCTTCACACATAGGGAGCACAAATTTTCATAAAGATGTCCTTCTCCTTCTAATAAACATCTATAATATCAAAAAAATGCCTATCAAAAAGTAACAAATATTCTCTTAGCATAGTAGTGTCCTTCGCTCCCGTTTGACGCATTAACATAAACTCTGTTGGCAATTTCCACATCTTCACGCAACTTAAGACGTTTGACGATTTGGTCTACACTATCTGTTTGTTGTAATTGCAGTTTATGGAAATTCCTCCCCCATGATTTTAACTTGGTACTTTGTTTTAAAACTGGCTCGCTTTCAAATACAGCATCTCTTTGCTGTTCAGTAATGTTGTCCTTAAACTTTACGATAATTTGATTATCGGATGCCTCTACCGGTACCTTCTTTCCATAATAATAAAAGTATTCCTGACCTTGTGATTCGTGACATTTTCTAGCAAAAATCTTTCAAAAAAAAATGAAAAAAATTAAAAAAATCGAGGAAAGATAAAAAAACCTCTGAACACGCTGAGGCTTTTTGTTGTCCACTACGCAAACCGTTCCACATGATTAGACAACTACGCCATTGCCGCTTCTATGCGAAATTCCCTGATCGACCTGGATTTCTAATCCAGGTCGCTGAGTAGACAAAGGCTTCTGCGCCAATTCATGCTATCATCTCACGATTCCTATGACCGACAGAATCATGGTCGCGCTCATAGGGGCTGGAAGCCCCAGTCCATCATGGCGCCCAGGGTTGGAAATCCTGGGCGATCAGTGGCGCCAAGGATTGGAAATCCCGGGCGATCAGTTGGGTTTGAAATACGAGTACCTACACTATTTCTCACACAATTTCCAACTATTGCATTTTAAATCTGTAATTATTATACTTTGACTAAACGAGATATTAACATGGATAACACAGAGTTTAAAACATGGTCACGATGAGGGAAATAGAGCAACTGGGACGCCGCATTGGCGAGACCTTTCAACCGGAACGAGTACTCTTGTTTGGCTCTTATGCCCAGGGCGATCCAACACCCGATTCCGATGTGGATTTGTTCATCATAACACATTTCGAAGGAAGACCCGTCGATAAATCGGTGGAGATACGAATGAAAACCAAGCCATCGTTCCCGGTAGACCTTCTCGTTCGCACACCAGAGAAAGTGCGTGAACGCCTGACCATGGGAGATGATTTCATTAAAAATATTCTGGAAACAGGGAAAGTACTTTATGAAGCCGATCACTCGTGAGTGGGTAGATAAAGCAGAGGGTGATTATGCCATGATGGAACGCGAATCACGGGCGCGGAAAAATCGCAATTATGATGGCATCTGTTTTCATGCTCAGCAGTGTGCTGAAAAATACCTTAAAGCCAGATTGCATGAAGCCAATATCGAATTCAAGAAAATCCACGACCTGACAGCTTTGCTAAACAAGGTTCTGGAAGTCGAACCCTTATGGGAAGCTTTTCGCGAACACCTTGCCTATCTTTCTGATTTTGCTGTGAGTTTTAGATATCCCGGGGAATCCGCTGACCATAACATGGCATTAGATGCCAGGAGACGTTGTCGTGCATTCCGCAAGGCGGCTCGGAACGCCCTTGGAATGCAAGATACACCTTAATTATTTTCGCTAGCTACGGAGTTATCTCCTTAGTCCATATAGCCAAGCTTGTTGACATCACACTGTCCCTTGCGGATTTTAATCAGTAAAAATACATGATGTCATCCAGACTTTTAACTGATCGACCTGGATTTCTAATCCATGTCGCCGAGTAGACAGGGGCTTCTGCCCCAATTCATGTTATCATCTCACGTTTCTTATGACCCACAGTATCATGGTTTTCACGCTCTAATGGGCTGGAAGCCCTAGTCCATCACGACGCCCAGGATTGGAAATCCTGGGCGATCAGGTCGGGCTCCCAATAAAGACAAAGCTCACTTCTCTTCAATCCCATACTCTTTCAATTTACGGTACAACGTCACCAAACCGATTTGCAGCGTCAGCGCCGATTTTTGCTTATCGTAATTATGGGACTGTAACGTCCTTTCAATCGCCAGCTTTTCTATTTCCGGCATCGACATGCCGATTTCGGCGCCGATGTTCTTCTCGGAAAATTCAGAGCCGTTGGCCAGCCCGGGGAAATGGTACAGCTTGAGCACCTTTTCCTGCGACAACACCACCGCTCTTTCCACCATGTTCTCCAGCTCGCGCACGTTGCCCCGCCAGGGATGCCGCAGCATTTGCTTGATGACGCTGTGATCGACCCCTTCGATGACCTTTTCGTTTATCTGGTTGTATTTATCGATAAAGTGCTGCATGAGAATCGGAATGTCTTCCTGGCGATCCCGCAGCGGCGGCAAATGCAGGGAAATGACATAAAGCCGGTAAAACAGGTCTTCGCGAAACGTCCCGTTCTCCACGATTTTTTCCAAATCCGTGTTGGTAGCGGCGATGACGCGAACATCGACTTTGATAGTCTCCGTGCTGCCCAAACGGTCAAATTCTCCGCTCTGCAGGAATCGTAACAGCTTGACCTGCATCGCCGGATTCAAATCGCCAATCTCGTCCAGGAACAGCGTGCCTTCCTGCGCCAGCTCGATCTTGCCCTTTTTGAGCCTGGTGGCCCCGGTGAAAGCGCCTTTCTCATAGCCAAAAAGCTCCGCTTCCAGCAAATTTTCCGGGATGGCACCGCAATTGATTTTGACAAACGGCTTGCCCTGGCGCGGGCTCATGTGATGAATGGCATAGGCGATGACCTCTTTGCCGGTTCCCGTCTCGCCGGTTATCAACACCGTGCTGCGCGACGGCGCTATCTGCTTGACAAATTCAACAACCTCCTTGAATTTCCGACTGGCGCCCACAAGCTGCGGGGCGGAAATTTCCTGAAAAAGACGTTGTTTCAAATTTTCATTTTCTTTCCGCAGGGAAATCGTCTCATTTAATCGATCCAGCAATCGCTTCAATTCCGTCAAACGAAATGGCTTTACCAGGTACTCGTAAGCGCCTCCCCGGATGGACTCCACGGCCGACTCGACGGAAGCATAAGCCGTAATAATAATGACAGCGATTTGAGGGAATTTTTCCTGTATGAAATACAAAATCTCCAATCCGGAGCCATCTTTTAATTTGAGGTCGGTGACGACCACATCAACGTCAACAGACTTTACTGCTTTCATTGCTTCTTTTAGAGACGTTGCTATGTGTATTCCATATTTATCGGATTCAAGTCCAATCTTCAGTGCTTGAAGCGAATCAACATCATCATCGATGATGAGTACCGATAGCATCCTCTTTTTCCTTATGTTGGAATTTTTCATAAACCGGAAAGCTGGTCGAAAAAGTCGTGCCCAGACCTAACTTTGATGTGCAGGTTATTCTTCCCCGGTGAGCCTTTATGATCTCGCGAGCAATAAACAATCCCAAACCCTCGCCGGATTCTTTTGTGGTAAAAAACGGGTCGAAAATCTTTTGCAGCCGGCTGGCGTCGATACCCGGTCCATAATCGGTAAACGCAACCAAGACGCGATTCCGGCGCCTGAAAATCCTGACCTTCATTTTCCCGCCCTCGGGCAGCACGTCCATGCCGTTTCTTACCAGATTCATAAACACTCGTTTCAGTTGCAGCCAGTCCGCCAGAATCCGGTAATCGCGCCTGGACCTTTGGTATTCGATGGATATTTTCTTGATGGCCGCTTCGTAGCGGACGTCCTGGATAAACGTGTCCAAATTTTGCGACAGATTAACGGCTTCCATGCTGAGCTCGGTCAGATGGGTGTACATCAGGTAGTGATTTAAATTTTGGGTGAGCTGATGAATCTGCCCCTGGATTTTATCCGCCAGGGCCTCAATAGAAGGCGGTACGGCGCCAATTTCTTTTTCCAGGAGATCTTTTAGAATGTCCGCGCTCAAACCGATGGTGTTAAGAGGATTTCGAATATCGTGCATCATGGCGCTGGTCAGTCGCGAAATGGCTGTCAGCTTGTCGATCGTTTGAATTTGCGACGAAAATTTCACCTGATCGCTGATATCCTGAAAACTGATGACGTAGGAAATATTCCCCGGCGACGGCTTTTTGATTTTACTGATCGACACGCTGGCGGGAAAGTACTCCCTGCTCTTTTGAATGATATTGAGCTGCAGGTTTGAAATCCACTCTCTATTCGAGCGGATTTTTTTCTGAAAAATCTCCCGCGATTTGCCATAAAAAATATCCGAAATCTCCTTTCTTAAAATATCCGGCGGATTAAAACCGGTCAACCTGGCGGCCATACGATTCCAATGCACTACCTGCAGTTGAGAGTCACAATCGACCGCGCCTACCGGAGATTCCTTGACCATCTGGTAGGTCACGTTGAGCTGCTTTTGCAGGTCATTTTTTACCAGCTTGAGCTCATCGATAAGCTGTTGGTCCTTCTGCCGCAAGGCCTGGTAAATGTTGCCCCACCACGAGCTGAGATGAATAATGGCCAGGTCAAAAATACGTTGCACGCGGGCGAATTGCGACTGAAAATCCTCGGAAGACCGAGGGAAGGCATGGCTAAAATAGTGATTCGCGACGATTCGCGCGGCACCCAAAATGGAGAGCTGCGCGTAAAAATTCTGCCGCAGATCTTTATCCCTCTGAAAAGCTCTCAGGTAATATCGTGTGAGGTGGAAATCCTGTTTCTTCGGTCGATCCTGCGCCAGGTCTTTTTCGATGTTTTTAAAGATGCCATTGAGAATTTTACTGCACACGATTTCCTCGATTTCGATTTTCGAGCTCCATGAAGACGTGAACAACGTTTCCAACGCCGCATTGACCAGGGCGGGTCGCTGGGTTTTTAACAATTCTCGTAATATGACGGGTTTTTCAACCAATTCTATACTCTCTTTGGCCTGCATAATTCACAAAAAGTGACATAGGTGCGACGCACTTTTTGAAATGACTGAAGCTATGCCTATTTATTGCTTCACTGCAAGAAAAGCAAGTGCGTCGCACATTCAGTCAATTCATGAATTATGCGGGTTAGAAAAAAAACTTTCTTGGCCGCAGCTTCTTCTTTATATAGGTGACAATTTTATTGGCGACATTGATGACGACATCATCCAACACGCCGTCTGCATACCGTGATTTCGGCCGCATGTCGCACGATTCGTTCACATAATCAATGACAATGAATTGACCGTCTTTTGACTGGCTGATCTCCGTTGAAAAAAAGGACAAGTGGCTGATAGCCGCTATTTTCTCGACGATCTTGAACAGCGGAGAGAGATTGTATCTTTTCATCTCCTGTTTTTGCAATTCGTAATAAAGATGGGACTGATCATCCCACCAACAACACTGCACCAAGCCGCAGGAAAAAAATCCGCGAAACCAGAATCTTTTTCCATCCATCTGCAACGGCACAATCTTTTCCTGCAACAGGTACTTGTCCGATTGAAACTCCTTTCGAGCTTCCAGCACATCCTGCAGGCTTTCCGCGCCTTCGACAACGCCGATGCCGCCGCCGGTGGTGTTTGCCGGTTTGACGACAAAGGGCCGGCCCAGCCGGTGCAGCTCCTGCACCGAAAGCCGAACTTCGCGGGATTCATCGAAAGGATCGAGAATGATGGTGAATGGCGTTTGCAGGCCGTTCGCTATGAATTCCAGGTGCATGGTCGCCTTGTCCGATGCCCAACGCAGCTTCTCGACCGGATCGATGATCTCGATGTTCTCTTTTTTTAAAAGGTCCTGAATCGAGCGGAATTCAGGCGAAGTGTCCGAAGCCCGATCAAAGAGAAATTGAAATCCCAGCTCACCGGCTTGCAGGTCGTGCAACGTTTGCTGCAAATTCTGCTGATCAACCGTGTAACAACTCAAACGCCCCTTTCGAGCAGCATTCACGATGAGCTGAATGAAATCAGCGTCGTATTCCCAATCATGGGCTATGGCGAGGTCGTAAATTTGCATGAGTATTTTATAAGCCAATAAATCGGAACTTTTTTACAAAGAATTAAATCTTTGCCACCAAGTCGCAAAGTCACGAAGAAGCACAAAGAGTAAAGGATAAAATAATTTTGTCCCTAATCATTTTGTCTTCTTTGTGTATCGTCGCCCTTGTGGCTAATAAATTCTCTCCACTTTTCTGAATAATTAAAAATCAATTCTCGCATTCTGCGTAGAACTACTGCTGCAGTATTAGCATTCATTTCATTATCGGCGTCAAAACGATATTTCGATACAATACCTTGCCGTGGTCGCCCTGAAAATAAATCGGGCCCGGCGCAAACTCATCGGCGGACAAAGCGCCGCCGGTGACGCCAAACAACGGCCGGTTGTCGATGATTTTGACTCCGTTCAGCACCACCGCCACATGACGGTCGCATAACGTGATGTCCAGCTCCTGCCATTGGCCCGCCGGTTTTTCCGCCGCAACAGTGGGGGTGATCCGGCTGTAGATGGCGCCCATGTTGTGGGAATCCACAGCTTGGCCATAACTGTCCAGCACCTGCACCTCATAAATACCGCGCAGGTAGATGCCGCTGTTGCTGCCTTTGGGGACATTGACCTGTGCTTTTAAATGAAAATCTTCAAATTCCTGCACGGTCCTCAGATTGCCATAATGTTTGTGCGGCTTCCCTTCCTCCTGAACGGGATCGTTCACCAGCACACCGTCAACGACCGTGAATCCGTTTTCACTATTCGGATTTGTAAGCTCCCAGCCGTCCAGGTTGCGGCCATTAAAAAGCTCGATAGGCTCGCCATATTTCACCTGTGATAAATCGGGCGGAGGCGGCAGAGGCGGAATTCGCTTGCCGGCAAATTCGACGACATCTATGGATTGTCTTTGACCACCTGGAATCCGTGCTATCCCTTTGAGGTCATCGCCACTCGCGCTGAATTCATACCAGCTCGTCATGGTGTGTTTACGAAGGGCATTGCCGTCCTCATCTTTTTTGCGGATGACTTCATTCAGCCGTGTGACCACTAATTTATCGCCATCCATAAAAACGCCGGCCACCGGTTCGACGCTGCCGCCGTACCACAGCAGGTCGGCATCCAGGTAGCCTTGCTCCTGGCGCAGCTCGAGCCAGCCGGCGCCGCCGGGCAGGTAAAGCGACCAACGGCCGATGAACTTTTCCGCGGAAAGGTTCTCCGAAGCCGCTGTGCCATAAGGGGCG
>METF01000310.1:0-647 GCA_001771235.1 Candidatus Zhuqueibacterota bacterium RBG_16_48_16 | reverse complement strand
AAAAGCATGTTCAATACTGATTTTATTTTCATTGTTCCTCCGGTTCGAATAACAATTTGGCATGACCTGCGCTAATGACTATTTTCCCTATTTGAATTAGCGCTCCGTTTTTCTTCTTTTTTACGATTCATCTCTTTCACTCTATTTTCGATTGATACCACCTTTTCTGGCATTCTTCTCTTGAATCGCTTGTAATAGCAATCTTCAATGAACTCAGGTAGAGGCGCCTTCCAGGGTTCTTGTTTATGATTGGATAAACTTCCGAACTTCTTTGGATTCATACCCAATTCTCTGGCCATTTGAATTTGGGCATCTGATAAATGATATTTCTTTCTCGCATCAATCCATATCTTAAATTTGTCGGGTATTTTCTTTGACATATAATCTCCAATGATAATTTCGCTCTCTGTGCCAAATCATCCATAATGATATCTCTCTTTTCATTTCCTAGGACCACAGCGAAACTTTTTATGTCAATCCCTTAATGAATGACTTATGGTGTGTCGGATGCCTCGTCGTGGTCGACCGAATACCGTCTGCCCTGTCCGAAATTCAGTGTGACTGTCATTCTCTCTTTAGTAAGAGGAAATGATAGATCAATATTCCACTTTAAATTTTCGCTGCAGTTCTAGCCTCAAATGGAAAAT
>METF01000309.1:1368-6581 GCA_001771235.1 Candidatus Zhuqueibacterota bacterium RBG_16_48_16 | reverse complement strand
ATGTATGTATGCCGATTGGTGACGGGCGCGGATACTTTGACAAAGTCGATGATTGTTTTGAAATAGATAGTGACAAGTCAAAATGATTCGTTTGTAAAAGCAGGGAAATATTTTCTTAATGATTTTGTCCTCAATCATTTTGGCTCTAATATTCTGACAACTATCAAGGCTGAGTAATTTGAGCATTAGTGATCAGGTACGAATGCTGAATACCGGATCTTGAATGCTGAATTTTGCTGTGAGGCTTTCTTGTTCAGAATTCTGCATTCGAAATTCGACATTCAACATTTTGCTTCCTAGACGATGCTAATCAGAGGGAGAAGTCATGAAAAGACTTAAAAAGCTGGTTCCTGATTTAAAACTCTTAATTGCCGGTGCATTCCTGCTCGCCATGATTTCATTCATGCTGCCGAATGGATTAGCGAGTGACAATGACAAGAAAAGTGATTCCGATGCTATCAAAGCGCCTTTTGATATGCCGGAAATCGCCGCGCCCCAATTCCCCGATTACTCTGTTTCGATCACGAACTTTGGCGCTGTGGGTGACGGCCACACCATGAATACGGTCGCGTTCGCCAATGCCATTGCGGCCTGTGCGAAATCAGGCGGTGGCCGGGTGATTGTTCCGGCTGGCCTTTGGCTCACCGGTCCTGTAATTCTGAAAAGCAATATCGATCTGCATGTCGATCAGGGCGCTCTCATTCTTTTCAGCCGCAATATCGAAGACTATCCGCTGATTCAAAGCAATTGGGAGGGCTTGCCCAGGGTTGGTCGCACTCCGCCGATTTATGGTGTTGATCTGGAAAACATCGCCATTACGGGTCAGGGCATCATCGACGGCTCCGGTGATGCCTGGCGCCCGGTTAAAAAGTTCAAGATGACCGGGCAGCAGTGGAACGTTCTTTTGGCTTCAGGCGGCGTTGTCGACGAGAGGGGAAGCATCTGGTGGCCTTCCAGGGAAGCGTTGAATGCGCCGGAATTGCTGCGCGAGCTGGCGGACAGGAAGGATGTCTCTCTTGAGCATTATGGCGCTGCCCGCGAATATTTGCGCCCGGTAATGGTCAATCTCGTTCAATGCAAAAATGTACTACTCGATGGTCCCACCTTTCAGAATTCGCCGGCGTGGAACATTCATCCTTTGATGTGCGAGAATATGATCATTCGTAACATCACCGTCAGGAATCCCTGGTATTCGCAAAACGGCGATGGCCTCGATCTGGAGTCGTGCCGTAATGTTCTGGTTTATAACTGCCGTTTTGATGTTGGCGATGATGCGATATGCCTGAAATCCGGCAGAAACGAATACGGCCGTAAAAGAGGAATGCCCACGGAGAATGTTTTCATTACCGATTGCATCGTCTATCACGGCCATGGCGGCTTTACCGTTGGCAGCGAAATGTCCGGCGGGGTGCGGAATATTATCATTCGGAATTGTACGTTCATGGGCACCGATGTCGGTCTGCGATTCAAGAGCACGCGCGGGCGAGGCGGTGTCGTTGAAAATATCTATATCAGCGACATCCGCATGACGGACATCCCGACGGACGCTATCGGTTTCAATATGTTTTACGAGGGCCAGGCACCCATCGCCGAGGAAGACAGCCCGTCGCGGCCACTGGAACAAACCATCCCGCCGGTGACAGAGGAAACGCCGTGCTTTCGAAAAATCTACCTGAACAATATCGTATGCAAAGGCGCCGACCGGGCAATCTATATGCTGGGGTTGCCGGAAATGGCCATCAACCGAATCGAGCTCAATAATATTACCATATCATCGAAAAGAGGCCTGGAGGCTTTCGATGCCGAGAAAATAACGCTGAATAATGTGACGATCCTGCCGGAAACAGGGCCTGCTTTTTCCTTTCACAACAGCCGGGATGTGTTTTTGCAGAACGTGATTTTTCCGAATGGCGCGGACGTCTATGTGAAGCTGACCGGAAACAGGACGCGCGGGATTGTGTTCGGGAGCGAAGATCTGGAGTACATGAAATCAAAAATTCAACTAGGAAAGGATGTCAGGCCGGATGCGATTTCAGGAATGGATTAACGCAAAGCAAACTGTTTTTAAAAATACCATCAAGCTCCTGCTGGTTATACTTTTTTCCATGATGTTCCGGAGCCCTTCGTTTGCAGGTGAAAACGCGGATGTCATCGTGGCGCAGGATGGCAGCGGCGATTTCACCACCATCCAGGCCGCCATCGACGCGGCGCCTGTGAATGCCAGGCAGCACTTTGTCATTTTGATCAAAAAAGGCGTTTATAACGAAAAGCTGTTTATTGAGAAAAATTTTATCGCCCTGGTCGGCGAGAACAGGGACAGCACGATCATTGTGACGGCCGAGCTGCGCGATATCTGGCGCGAGACCCACGCCGATGATTGGGGTGTGGCGACTATCAACATCCAAAGTGGCGTCAACGATCTGATCATTGCCAACCTTACCGCAAAAAACAATTTTGCCGACCTCAATGCCGATCATCCGGGCAAAAACGGCCATACCATGACCATTCGCGGCGGCGGCAACAGGGTTATCATCATCAACTGCAATATCCTTTCCACCGGCGGCGATACCTGTAGTCTGTGGGGCCAGGGATATTATTATCACCAGGATTGCTATTTTGAGGGCTATGTCGATTACGTCTGTCCCAGGGGCTGGTGCTACATCACGGATTGTGAGTTTTATGGTCATAATAACGGCGCCAGCATCTGGCTGGATGGCCGCGACGATGCGGATAAAAAACTGGTCGTGCGAAATTCCCATTTTGACGGCGTTAAAAATTTCGGCCTGGGACGCTTTCACCAGGATTCGCAATTCTATCTGCTCGATTGTAACCTGTCCGAAAATGTCAACAATAACGGCGGCATCAATTATGTCGGCTCCGACGGCTTGAAATGGGGGTATCGCGTTTATTATTACAATACTCATAGAGCGACCGGCGATTACGTCTGGCACCAGGACAATCTGTGGCAAGCAGTCAATCACCCGACGCCGGATGACATAACGGCGTCCTGGACTTTTCAAAACAAATGGAACCCGGAAGAGACCATGCCCGCGGTTTTGCCGTTCGCCTCGCTGCCAAAGCCCGGTCACGGGGCGGTAAAAGTGGATAAAAGTCCACGCCTCCGCTGGATTCCCGGTCGAAATGCGATTTCCCACAATGTCTATTTTGGCACCAGCGATCCACCGGCTTTCCAGGGCAATTTTGCAGATGCCTTTTTTGAGCCTGGAACGCTGCTGCCGGATACCCACTATTACTGGCAGGTGGATGAAGTCACCGAGGAAGAAGTGGTTCAAGGGCAGGTATGGAAATTCATAACGGAAACCGACAGACTACCGGAAAAAGCGTCAAATCCATCTCCCCCCGACAAAGCAGTTGATGTGGTGCCCCCGGTTGAAAAGCTGACCTGGGACATGGACGTTCTGGTTGCCGATACGGCCAAAGTGTACATGGGAACATCCGCCGATTCGTTGAAATTAGTGCATGTTTACACGGTCGCCGGCTATGATCCCGGCCCGCTGATCATCGGCGCAACCTATTACTGGCGCGTCGACCTGGTCAATAAAGTGGGAACCACGACAGGCGATCTGTGGCAATTTACCCTGGAAAAGTCCGGCTATGGCAAAGCCGATTATTTGCAGGACGCGGGAAGTGATGGGATCATATCCATCGAAGCTGAAGACTACACCAGCAATGTTTCCGTCGACGATCATTACTGGGCCTTTGTCACCGAGCCGGATGGCTACTCAGGGACCGGAGCTATGCAGGCATTGCCGGATGACGGCACCTACCTTCTCTACAAATATTCTGAGAAAAGCCCGAGATTGGATTATGCGGTGAATTTCGTCAAGACCGGGACGCATTATGTCTGGATTCGCGCCATCAGCCAAAATGATGATGATAATGTTTTTCACGTCGGCTTTAACGGGCAGGAAGAACGGCTGGCGGCCAAAGTCGGGAATTTTCATGCACAGAATGAATGGCAATGGCTGAATGGCGATTCCAGTCCGCTTGAGATTGTGCGGACTTGCGATGTGAAAGCATTGGGGGTGCAGAGCATCAACCTGTGGTACGGTGAGGACGGGGCCGTTGCCGACAAGATCGTGCTGACGGTGAATCCCAACTACGTGCCCGAAGGTTTCGGTCCGCAGTCCACGGCAACAGGCGTTCGCTCTGCGGCCGGAGAGGCAGCTCCTTTCGACTTTGAGCTGAAGCAAAATTATCCCAATCCCTTCAACGGCGAAACCACTTTTAGATATTCTCTTGCCAATGATGGCCTGGTGAGTCTTGTTGTGTATGACACCCTGGGCAGGGGAGTGGCCACTCTTGTCCATGCCGTGCAGAAAGCGGGTCATCATTTGGTGGCTTGGAATGCGGAGAAAAGCGATCTGCCAAACTCGGCAAGCGGAGTCTATTTCGCCGTGCTAAAAGCCGGCGCTTTGCGCAAATCCGTCAAGCTGGTTTATATCAAGTAGGTGTGGAAAAGTTGTAATTGTCCAGCCATCTGTTGTAAAATGGTTTTCATGCGCTGTGAGAATCTAAAGTGCGATGCTTTTATGCATCGCATAAGCAGCCCATAAAAGGCTTATCTTTAACCACATTTTGTACTGGACGCGGACAACACGCCGATGTCTAAATTTTAGCATTAGCATATTTAACTGACCTTATTTTTGTTTTTCGAGACCTTAGTAGAAAGTACTCACCACCGCATTTTGACCTTATAACCTTATTTTCATTGAATAATGTAATAAGGTGGGATTTAGTAAATGTTGGTTACTACTAAGGTTTTGACTGAAAAGCATTTCAATAGCTGATAGCAAAATCCTGCTGTGACGAAATGATTTTGCCTTTACTCATTTTACCCATATTTATTTTGATTTTCGCCTTGCGCTGTGGTCGGTTACGGTTGATGAGTATAAAACGATATTGTTAAAAAGTGCAGATTACAGGTATGATTGCTTACAGGCTTTTTGTAGTATTAAATATTTTGCTACTTTGTTGCTGCCAGAACGCTCGTGAGAAAAATGCGCTTTCTACTTTTCAAATGAAAAGATTACAGGTTTCCGCCAATGGCCGTTTCCTCCGGCAGGAAAACGGCCAACCGTTCTTTTGGCTTGGCGACACCGCCTGGCAACTGGCGCAAGAACTGAACAGGGACGAGGTGCGCATCTACTTCCATGACCGCCGCGACAAAGGCTTTAGTGTCATTCAGATGG
>METF01000309.1:0-1297 GCA_001771235.1 Candidatus Zhuqueibacterota bacterium RBG_16_48_16 | reverse complement strand
CCGGACACAACGCCGGGAAACGATCCGAATGATCCGCTCGCGTACGATTACTGGGATCACGTGGACTATATCGCGGATGAGGCTGAGGCTGCGGGTATCTACCTCGGCATGGTCGTCGCCTGGAGAAGCGTGGTGAAGAAGGAATTCCTGACGGTTGACAATGCCGAAACATACACCGCATGGCTGGCTGAGCGCTACAAAAATCGCCCTAATATCATCTGGATCACCGGCGGCGATATTCGCGGCGATGACCATCCGCAGGTGTGGCGAATTATTGGAACGACTTTGAAGAAAAAGGATCCCACTCACCTCATCACCTTTCATCCTTTTGGCCGAACCCAGTCATCGACCTGGTTTCACCGGGAGGCCTGGCTGGACTTTAACATGTTCCAGTCCGGCCACCGGCGCTACGACCAAATGAGGCCGAGCGACGAGCCGGCGACCTGGAAAGGCGAGGATAACTGGAAATACGTTCGTGAGGACTATGCGCTGTTGCCGGTAAAACCTACCCTCGACGGCGAGCCTTCTTACGAGAACATTCCCCAGGGATTGCACGATCCGTCCGAGCCATATTGGACGGATGCCGATGCACGGCGATATGCCTGGTGGTCTGTTTTTGCCGGGGCCTGCGGCCATACGTATGGCGACAACGCCGTCATCCAGATGCACAAGCCCGGTGCGGGCGTGGGGGATTATGGTGTGCGAAATTTCTGGTACGAAGCCATTCACGACCCTGGCGCCGGACAAATGCACTATCTCAAATCGCTCATGTTATCCCGGCCTTATTTTGAGCGCCGGCCCGATCAATCGCTGGTGGCAGGTGAAAACGGCCAAAAGTACGACTATGTCATCGCGACTCGGGGAAACAGCTATGCGTTTTTTTACACCTATACCGGAAGAGAGTTTGATGTCGCCATGGGTAAAATATCCGGCGGGCGAACCAGGGCCTGGTGGTATGATCCGCGCAATGGAGACAGCCGTGTGATTGGGATTTTTGAAAATCGCGGCGTTCGACATTTCGATCCGCCCGGTGAGCAGCAGCCCGGAAATGACTGGGTGCTGGTCCTGGATGATGCGGAGCAGGACTACGGAGCACAGGGAGAATCAGGTGGGGGATGACGGATGCCGGATATCAGATGCCAGATGCCAGATACCAGATGCCAGATATCAGATACCAGATGCCGGATTAAAAGTCCATTCCTGAGATGACTTTCCCTTTTCACTTTTAACTTTCAGCCTTAATGACAGATCTTTACTTTCGCATAATCGACCTCTTTCGCGGCACCTACACGGGCAT
>METF01000308.1:61885-62385 GCA_001771235.1 Candidatus Zhuqueibacterota bacterium RBG_16_48_16 | reverse complement strand
ATTGCCTCTCATTAAGTTAACCATGACAAAAATTAGGGCGTAAAAATAGAAAATGGATTTTTAAATTGCAACAGTTTATTTTTCGATTTTGGGCTAATTTATTTAATTTCGGCGGATCTACCTTGCCCGATCCCACAGGGGGAAATATGTCATAAAATATTCTTTAAAATCAAATTGTCAATAAAAATTTTACTGCTATTAAAAAAAAATGTAAAATAATTGAACTACCGCCACCGCGGAAAACAAATCGATTATCTTATGATACCGTGAATCATTTTGTTCCCACAAGAGAATTATTTGTCTAGCAATGACATGGCCGCCTCAAAAACGGCGTTTTCCGGCACGGATAAACAGGTAAAATCTTTTCCGCGAATGGCGATAAATTCATCCCCGACCGGTTTCCATTCCTGCGGATCGGTCGGGCCGAATACGGCAATAAACGGCGTTCCTACCGCGGCGCACACATGCATAATACCCGTATCGTTACACAGGAGTAAATC
>METF01000308.1:59710-61833 GCA_001771235.1 Candidatus Zhuqueibacterota bacterium RBG_16_48_16 | reverse complement strand
AATGCCTGCGACGACATCAATTGCAAAAACTGCGAGGCCAGATCATTCTCATTTGAGCCGGATGTAACGATGACCTGGGCGCCGCACGCATCTGCCAATCGACGCGCCACCTCTGCAAAGCTGTCGACAGGCCAGCGGTTGCCGATTTTACCGGCGCCGGGGTGGACAACGACGACCTTTTTTTTGTCATCGATTCCCAGGCCGGAGAGCTGATTTTTCGCCCACTGTTTTTCTTCCCCAGTCAGAAAGATGGCTTCGCGGCTTGAGTCGCATTCAATCCCAAGATAGCGGATGATATCCAGGTTGCGCTCGCTTTGATGTCTGACCCGGTCGCCGAGAAACGGCGCATTCAAATTATAGAAAAAATTCCTGGACGTGCCGGAAAAAAGTCTGTTGCTCGAACCGAGGATGTAGCGCGCGCGGGAAAAGCGGGCGACAAGATCGCTGGTGAGCGAATGCGACACCGTATTCAACACGACCGCCAGGTCATAGCCTCTTCCAAGTTGTTTTGTAAATCTCGATATGTTTGCCCCAGTCCAGAAGCGGCCATGCTCAAACACCACCATAATATCGTCGATATAGCGGTGATGCCTGGCCAGGGATGCGGTGTAATTCCTGGCGACCAGTGTTATTTCCGCCGTCGGCGCATGCTTTTTGATCGCTTCAAAGACCGGGGTTGACAGCAAAAAATCGCCCAACTGGTCGTGCTGGCGAACGACGAGAATTCGTTTTATTCGATTCCAGTCCACGTCGCGTGGAGACACTTCCGGCAGTCCCAACAGGCCTTCGAGGGCGCGCAACTGCTCATGCTTGAAAAACTGTTCTATTCGGGTCCAGGGCTTCAAGACGGCTGCTCCGTTTTAGTAACCAATCGCAGGATAATCCGGCTGTAACCCTGACAGGGTTCCGAACCCTGTCAGGGTTTGCTATATAACAGCACTTAAAGAGGCAGGATCAACATCAAACCGCAAAAGTCAAATATAAAAATGACAGATCAAAATGCAAAATTATCTTTGAATTTCTCCTTGTCATCTTGCATTTTAATCTTTGATCTTTGAATTGTTTGTCCTCGATCATGCATGAAATTTTAATACCCTGCACCCGGCTGCCCCCCTTTACTTTTATATCGATGCCATCTCTCTTCAAAAAACCGCTCCAACTGCCCGATCATTTTATCCATTGTAAAATGCCCCAGGACGCGCTCGCGACCGCTTTGGCCCCATTCCCGCGTCAACAGCGGGTTTTCATAAATCTCTTGTAAAGCATCGGCCAGTTTTTGCGAATCGTTCACCGGAACGATCCTGCCCGTGATTCCATCGACGACGATCTCGGGCATCGAGCTGACGTCGGTGGTGACGCAGGGTTTGGCGGCAGCCATAGCCTCGATCAGGACAAGGCCAAATCCTTCCCATAAAGATGGCAGCACCAGGGCGTCGATGGATTTCATGATGTCGCTGATGTCCGTTTGGAAACCAGCAAGATGAATTTTCCCCGCCGCCTGATGCTCATCGCGCCAGTCCCGGATGAAATCTCTTAACGGCCCCTGGCCGACGAATAAGAGATGCGCATCATCGGCGGATTTTCTCAACAAAGAAAATGCCTCCAGCAGGGCATAAACGCCTTTCCGCTCATCCAGTTGGCCGACGAAACCAAAAAGCGTTGCGGTTTTGGGGACGCCTAATTTGTCTTTCCAGTCTTCTTTTAACGGCGATAAATAGGGTTTCGGGTCGATGCCGTTATAAATGACGGTTACCCGGTCTGCATCCAGCCAGGGAGCGTTTTTTAAAAGCGCCCTTTTTGTCGCCTGGGAATTGGCCAGAATACTGTCGGCCAGCCAATTGTAGCTGAGGCGATACTGAATTTTGTTTTTCAACGGATAGTCGATTCCCCTTCTCGATACCACGATCGAATTTCCAGACAGCCGCGAAGCCAGGCCGCAAAAACGCAGCTCCTTATCCATATTGGTCAGTATGACATGATAATTGCCTTTTTTAATGATCTTCCGGGCGTTGAATATGCTCGGCGGCCACAGGTCGCCGCGAACGGGCACGGGATAAACGGGAATTTCCAATTCCCCGGCGCGCCGGAACAACTCAGTCTCCCGTCGGCAGGCCAGTCCGACA
>METF01000308.1:58108-59679 GCA_001771235.1 Candidatus Zhuqueibacterota bacterium RBG_16_48_16 | reverse complement strand
TACGCAGCATCCAGATTTCTCCGCCACCGAACATGTTGATGGAATTGACAAATAAGATATTCATTCCGCTCGACTCATGAATGGATTCCCGCCAGGGTGTGAATGCGCCGGACGCTTTTCCTGGCATCGTGATGCTGCAAAACCCACTGCCTGCCGTGCGCCCCTTTGGCTTTTCTTAATTGGGGATTCTTTATCAGATCGATGAGCTGCTCTTTTAGATTGTCTTTATCAATGACAATGAAAGGATGGTCGGGAAAGGTCTCCTCAAAGCCGGACGCAAGACACGAACAGGTCGGGATTTCCATCGCCAGCGATTCCAGTGAATTGATGCCATAGCCCAGGTCGCCGATCTGATCGACAAAAATATCGCAGGAGCTTTTCAACGCGATCGCATCCTGATAAGACAGCCCTTCGATCAAAACGACTTGAACGCCGTACTCGGCAGCCAATTCATCGAGCACGGGAATGATGACATCACTTCCCTTGGCCTGTCGGCTCGTCGGGGCATGACCGATACGCAGTCGATCGGTGCGAAAACCGGGCAGCGGCGAAAAAGCTCGGGCATCGAATGGGAAAAAAACGTGGTGAATGTGCGGATGCAGCCACACATGATCGAACTCGACGCTGACGTTGAGATCGCTTATTCGGTCGATTGCCGGGATCACACCGCGGGTTCTCAAATCGCTGCCGGTATAACAGCAGACGATCTTTTTATGTTGCGCCTTCATTTTTTTCATGAAATACGAACCCCTGAACACATCCAGCCCGCCATCCAGTTGATAGACATCAAAACGATCCAGTCCGTATTGTTTGACGGCGCGCCAAATTTTAACAGACCACAGCTTGTCCCTGATCCAAACCAGCAAAGACTCGGCAAACGAATGGGGCAGCCAGGTCTTTGGTATACGATCCGGAACATCCTGCACGTTGCGAACGACCAGCCGGTCCGGCGACGAGACAAATCTTTTCACCCACTTCGTGCCGGAAAAGCGGATAAAGGGAAGACCCAGGCAAATGTCTTTAAAATAATTTCTTTTGTCGCTGTAAAGCGTTACAAGCCGGCTTTCGAAGCCGAGCTCGCGCTCCGCCAAAACGAACTGTCCCGGCACGCCGGATGTATTCATCGGCGCAATGTGAAGTATTCTTGGCTTTGATTTCATGCAACAAAAAGATTAGATCAGGTTTGGAATCAGAATTCTATTCGCAAGCTATCCCGAAACACCCCCTGGGCGCCAAAACTCTCTTTGAAACGCGCCAGGCCCCAGTTGGGATCCTCGTTGACGGTAAAGATGCCGAAATCGAGAAAGCCATATCCTTCTGCAATTCCCCAATCGACGATCTTGTAGAAAAGCATATTGACGCCGCGATATTGCTGATGGTCATCGTCATGGCTGATATAGAAAGCCAACACCACTCGCGGATTGCAGATGAACATTACTACGCCCGCGACCATGATTTCCTGGTGATAGGCGGCGAAGAGCTTGATCCGATCCGGAAAGATTTTTTTCAACAGCAAAAGCTCATCCAGCGTGTGGGTGGGATTGACGTTGTGGCGCAGACGGAGATTCCGT
>METF01000308.1:57700-58023 GCA_001771235.1 Candidatus Zhuqueibacterota bacterium RBG_16_48_16 | reverse complement strand
AGCCTTCGTTGAAAGTTGTGAGTATTTGCTCACGAGTAAAATCCAGCGGGATGAAACTGGATATTTCCCGCTTACGATAAATGAATCCGTTTTGCACCAGAGCAAAATCGATATAATTGCTGGGCCGACGAAGGTAAATCTGCGGCGGCGGTGTCAGGTCGATAGCATCGAAACCTGCTTGCTTTGCGTGATCAATCAACTCGGCAACCAGCTCAAAGGAATCACGTATGGAGAGCGTGTCCCTGACCACCAATCCGCCATAAGAAGCGCCGCGATGGGAAAGCAGGATTCGTTTGCCATTCTCATTAAAATCGACCGCCGGA
>METF01000308.1:49814-57521 GCA_001771235.1 Candidatus Zhuqueibacterota bacterium RBG_16_48_16 | reverse complement strand
CTTTCTTCATTATCTTTGCCAGAATGGCCTTTTGCGCGTGCATTCTATTCTCCGCCTCGTCGAATACGACCGAATGAGGACCATCCATCACCTCATCGGTTATCTCATGGCCTCGATGCGCCGGCAGACAGTGCATGACGATGTGGTCGGGTTTTGCCCGTTGTAAAAGCCCGGCATTGAGCTGAAAAGCGGCAAAGACGCGCTCTCTTTCCCCAGCTTCGCTCTCCTGCCCCATGCTGGCCCACACGTCGGTGTAAACGACATCCGCATCTTTTACGGCCTCCGCAGGATCGCTAAAAATAGCAATGTCGCTGAGACCGGCCTGGCGAGCCTTTCCGAGGATATTCTTATCCGGCTCGTATCCTTGCGGCACGCCCAGGCGCAGCTCGAACGAAAAGCGGCTGGCCATATTGACCCACGAGTTGGCGACATTATTGCCATCGCCGATATAAGCCAGCGTAAAATCCTGTAAACGGCCTTTGTGCTCCAGGACGGTCAGCATATCTCCCACGATCTGGCAGGGATGCAGCAGGTCGGACAAGCCGTTGATGACGGGCACATCCGCATACTCGGCAAGCTGCTCCACGATATCGTGGCCAAAAACCCTGGCCATAATGCCGCTGCAAAAGCGCGACACCACCCGGGCAACATCGGGGATGGATTCCCTGGTTCCGAGGCCGATGTCCGCGGGAGACAGGTAAAGGGCGTGGCCGCCCAATTGAAACATCCCTGCTTCAAAGGAAATCCTGGTACGCGCGGACGGCTTTTGGAAAATCATCGCCAGCGTCCTGCCCTTCAACAGGTGATGTTCTTTGCCTGCTTTGATTTCGGCTTTTAATCTTTGCGCCAATGCAAAGGTGTCTTGCAATTCATCGCTGGTAAAATCCGTAACGGCCAGGAAATCGCGTTTCAATTCATCCTCCGATATTCTATTACTATGGAAAACTTTCCTCTTAAAATAAATTTTTGTACGGCACCATCAATTTCGATCAGACGCGAAAAGTGAAATGCAAAACGAAAAACATTAAAACAGTTTTCCTGTTTCACTTTTCACGTTTTACGTTTCACTTGTGCTTTAGTACATTAGAAATGAATCAGGCTAAAATACGCTCATTATTGTCTGGCACAACTCATAAAATATATGAGCTCAGGTCTTCATCCGCTATGACGTCTTTCAGCTTGTTGCGAACATAGACCCGATCGATCTTTAACCCGTTCATTTTTTCTTCAGGCAATCTAAAAAGGATGTCGTCCAAAACCAGGCTCATGATGGTATGAAGCCTTCGCGCGCCGATGTTTTCCGTTTTTTCGTTGACTTCGGAGGCGATGTCGGCAATTTCTTTAATGGCTCCTTTAGTAAAGCTGATTTTCACATTTTCCGTACCAATGAGCGCCGTATATTGCTTCACCAGGGCATTTTTAGGCTCGGTCAGGATTCTTTCAAAATCCTCGGCCGTCAGGCTTTGCAGCTCGACCCGGATCGGGAATCGACCCTGCAGCTCCGGGATGAGATCGGACGGCTTGGATACGTGAAAAGCACCCGAGGCGATAAACAGGACATGATCTGTACGAACGACGCCATATTTGCTGACGACATTGGTGCCTTCGATAATGGGCAAGAGGTCACGCTGGACGCCCTCGCGGGAAACATCCGGTCCCGTGGTGCCATTCTCACCGGCAATTTTATCTATCTCGTCCAGGAAGACAATGCCGGAATCTTCGACCCTGATAATAGCTTCCCGGATGACCTCATCCATATCGATCAACTTTTGCGTTTCTTCCTGTATCAGGTAAACCATGCCCTCTGCGACCGTCATCCGTCTTTTTTTCATTTTTTTCGGCATCATCGGACCAAAGAGGTCCTGAAGATTCATCCCCATTTCCTCGATGCCGATGGGCGAAATGACCTGCATAAGAGGTGTGAATTCCTGCGGCACGTCCATCTCGATCATTCTGTCATCGAGCTGGCCTGCATCCAGTTGCTTACGAAATTTTTCTTTTGTACGCTGTCGCTTTTCCATCAAAGAATCTTCGTTGCTGTCATTTTCCGCCGCCTTCTTTTTTAACAACCTGGGAGCCGGCAGAAGAATGTCCAGCAATCGATCGGTCGCCATTTCGATGGCTTTTCCCTGAACCTGATCAATACACTCGCTGCGAACCATATTTACCCCCAGATCGACCAGGTCGCGAATAATGGATTCGACATCGCGGCCGACGTAGCCGACCTCGGTGAATTTCGATGCTTCGACTTTTATGAACGGTGCGCTGGCCAGGCGGGCCAACCGCCGGGAGAGCTCTGTCTTGCCAACGCCGGTCGGGCCGATGAGGATGATGTTGTTCGGCATGATTTCTTCCCGCAGCTCATCACCGACCTGTTGCCTGCGCCATCTGTTGCGCAAGGCAATGGCTACGGATCGTTTGGCTTCGTTCTGGCCGATGATATATTTGTCGAGCTCGGATACTATTTCTTGGGGGGTCATTTCCATATTTTGCGATTTCCTCAAAACAAAAAACAGAGAACTATCTCATTCTCCTCTAAACGTCCCGCATCGGCAGCGGACGGTAGCCCATCCACGGCGTGCGATTGTAAGGCGTTATTTCATCTTTTTCTTGGGCCATATCGAATAGATCAAGTTTCTCTTGCTTACGCTCTTCAAGAGCCAACTTGAGCGCTCGTTTCGCTAATTCGACAGATGAAGAAGAGATATCAACTCCAATAAAGCGACGATTCTCACGAATAGCGGCTATCGCCGATGTGCCGCTCCCAACGAAGCAATCAATTACCAAGTCGTTGGGATCTGTAAATAACTGTATTATTCGTCGAGGCAACTCTATCGGAAATTTGGCTTCATGGTCATCGTTTACGCGCACAGAAGGAATAAACCACACCCCCCTTGACCCCCATGCTGTCCATTCATCGCGTGTCAATCGGTCTTTATCTACCTTTGTAGGTCCTGGTTTCCAGAAGATATATACATACTCGAACTCGTCAACGGCTCTATAACTCATCGTGTGCCAACGAGAATTCTCCCATGCGGCATCTTTGACCCAAACCCGGCGGTCGTATAAGTATAACCCGCAGTCCAAAGCATACTGTTCAATTAAACCGCCGACTAGTTTGACTCTCGTCTGGGTTTCATATTTTCCACCTCGAATGTTGTTACCTTTCATACGGCGATCAACTGTCTGCTCACTACAACCAAGTATTTCAGCAATTTGCTTTCGGTTATAATCGGGGTACTTTGCCCAAATCTCAAGCACCATTTCACGGGTAATATCGTTTCGCTTTCTTCTGGAGATATTCTCTGCCATTATTCGAGGCATGTCAGGGTCTTTAAAACAAAGGATGTCAGCGATATTAATTGCGAGAAATGCCCCTGGTTTCAAAATAATTGCGTGAGCTTCAATTGTACGACGTAACAGGTTTTTCCAATCGAAAAAAGACAGATCACGTTCATAAGCCTTACCCACATGATAGGGAGGCGACCACACACTGAGAGCAACTGAGTTTGGTTCAAGATGCTGGGCGAGATTCTTAGCATCACCCTCGTAAATGTTATCAGGTTCATATTTCATATACATTCACCCATCCCATTCGGATCGAATGGTACGATCTTCGAGATGATATTCAACTGTTTGAACACGCCATAGAGCTTTTAGCTTGAGACGTTGAAAACTGAGGCGGACACGAAATTCCTCTCCACGAGAAGGGGCATTACGCCCTACTATCCAGATTGTATCGCGTGCATTGGGGTTGTAGCGGTCTTGTAAAACTCCATTTGGTATAGATGCCAATGTGAGCTGCTTAAGTCTATATTTGTTGTTTTGATCTTCATAATGATAATGTGCTAGTAAAGTTGTTGTAATGAATGGCTGTCCGCCATGAAAGGACATAGTCGGCAGGTCTCCCCTATGCTCTACCTCCTGGCCGCTTCTAACTTGCCGGACAGCTAATGCTAATTGTGACATCTGCAAGGCAGCACTGCTACTACTTTTTTCAGCTTTGCTATCAACAAAAAGAGCCTGACGAGCTGAAAAATCCGGTAAGATAATATATCTCGCCTTGCGGTAATCGACATTTCCAAGAATCCGCTGTTGAACCTGATAGCCTCCAAGCCTGTCCAGCATTTCCCTTGTAATGTCTTCCGCAATATCTTTTGGATCGTCCGAGCTTTGATGAAAAATGTCAAAGGCATCAAACCCAAAATCGAAGGCGGCACTATAGAGAGACCTCAGACTCTGTTTTTCTATAGCCTCGATTTCATCCGGCATTAATTTGTTAGGATCTCGTAAATGTTTCATGTCGTCATAAGAACAAATTTGGTCAGTTCGTTGAAAAAACACTCCAACTTCGATGGGTATATAATTCACGTCAATCTATTTTCAGAGGCGAATCCGAGAACATTACTTGAGCACTTCGATAGTCAGCTTGGCGTTGGTATAAATACAAATAGCGGCCGTGATTTTCATTGCCTCCGTAACGATCTGTTCCGCGTCAAGAGTCGAATGCTGGATAAGCGCTTTGGCAGCCGCATAGGCATAAGAGCCGCCGGAACCGATGGCCATGATTTTATCATCAGGCTCGATGACGTCACCGGTTCCTGAAACGATGAACATGTTTTCCTTGTCCAGCACAGCCAATTGCGCGTTAAGGCGCCGGAGATATCGATCCATGCGCCAGTCCTTTGCCAGATCCACAACAGCCCGGCTGAGATTCCCCCGGAATTCATCCAGCTTGGTTTCAAATCTTTCAAACAGCGTAAACGCATCGGCCGCAGCTCCGGCAAAACCCACGAGAACATTATCGTGGTAAAGCTTGCGAACCTTGCGCGCTTTTGCCTTGATGATCGTATCGCCAAAAGTGACCTGGCCATCGCCAGCGATGACCGAAACTCCCTTATGGCGTACACCCAGTATTGTCGTCGAATGGATGGATTTGTTCATTTGAATAGGTCGTCTCTTTTGGGTGAATTAAATCCTGCGTCTCAACCTCGACACCGGTATCATCATCTGTTCACGATATTTTGCCACAGTCCTTCGGGCAACGTTATATCCCTCGGACTTGAGCATCTCGGCAATTTTTTGATCGTTGAGTGGCTTTTTCGGCGGCTCTTTTTCGATGATGTCTTTGATGAGGTTCTTGATTTTTTTATTGGATACATCTTCGCCTTCGTCGGTTCTTATCTTTTCACTAAAGAAAAATTTCAGCTCGAATACGCCCCATTCCGTTTGCACGTATTTTCCGTTGGTCACCCGGCTGACAGTGGATATATCCATGCCAATTTCGTCGGCAATATCCTTGAGGATCATCGGCTTTTGATATTGCGGACCACCAACAAAAAATTCGTTTTGTTTTTCGATAATGGTCTCCATGACTCGAAAAATGGTCGCCCGCCGCTGATGAATGGAATTGATGAGCCAGCGGGCCGATTCGAGCCGTTGCTTGATATAATCACGCGTTTCTTTATTGGTTTTTTTCCTGTCCAGCATCATCTTGCGATATTCATTATTGATCCGCAGGTGGGGGATGTTCCAGTCGTGCATGTAAACCTTGAATTCGCCATCTTCGCTTTTCACCTCCAAATCGGGCACGACATAATTATTCTCATAAGCAATAAAACCTTCTCCGGGCTTGGGGTTGAGTTTTGTGATGTGCTCGATGACCTCTTTCACGGTCTCCAGACTGATATCCAGATTCTTGGCCAGCTTTTCAAACCGCTTGTTTTTGAAATCATCAAAATGATCCCTGACGAAGGTAATGGCCAGCTCGTTTGGATTCTCTTCTTCGAGAAGCTGGATCAAAAGACACTCCTGCAGATTGCGGGCGGCGATTCCCGTAGGCTCGAATCGCTGAATAACGGCAAGCACTTTTTCGACATTTTCCACATCCTCTTCCAGGTTCTCAGCGATGGTGTCCGCATCCATGCTCAAATAGCCGACGCCGTTGATATTCCAAATAATATATTCGCCAATAAGAATTTCATGCGGCGTCATTTGTGTCATATTGAGCTGGCTGAGCAAATGATCGGTGAGTGTTTCCTGAAACACTTCCGGTCGCTCAAAGACATCGGGATTTTTTTCTCTGGGGATATGTATTTCATAACTATCCTGATCGTGAAGGATTTCCTCCCAATCGATTTCATCCTGCTTATCCTGAGAATCGTTTTCGTCATTCTCATTGGACTCGGCCTTGAGCTCCATCTCCTGTTCTTGCTCCAGCTCCTCTTCCATCTCCATTTCCAAAAGAGGATTTGTCTCCAATTCCATTCGGATCCTTTGCTCAAGGCTGAGTACGGGCAATTGCAGCAAAGATGAAAGCAGCACCTGCTGAGGCGACTGCTTTAATTGCATACTAAGTCTCTGGGTTAATTGAACCATCACAAATACTCCCTAAACACCTTTAATCTCCCCACCCAGTCATTAGTTGACTCCTCATACTGTGTATTTCTCTTTCTGCTCCCTGCTGAACAGGATTTCCAATTTAGTGTCCGAACGAAAACTACTTATTCGAAATTTTGCTGTCATTGCGAGGCGTTTCCTTCGACAAGCTCAGGACAAGTTTTGCCGAAGCAATCTCCTGAAAAGTAAGGGGATTGCCCCGTTGGTTATTTACCTACGGGGCTCCAACAAAGTAAATTGAACAGGAAATGATTCATTTCCTCCGCTCGCAATGACAGTTTTTTTTTATGTTCGGCTAGTTTTCGGTCAGACGCGATATTTAGCGATCCAGG
The DNA here is from genome assembly GCA_001771235.1 of Candidatus Zhuqueibacterota bacterium RBG_16_48_16. Taxonomy (GTDB): domain Bacteria; phylum Zhuqueibacterota; class Zhuqueibacteria; order Residuimicrobiales; family Sediminimicrobiaceae; genus Sediminimicrobium. The sequence goes on along the minus strand of METF01000308.1, from coordinate 50,790 downwards.
CGAAACTTGTCGCCCAGGTAAAGCTTTCTCGCTTCCTGGTCGTTAGCCAAAAATTCCGCCGTTCCTGATTTTAATATTTTGCCGTCGAACAATAAATAGGCCCGATCGGTAATGGATAAGGTTTCGTGCACGTTATGGTCGGTAATCAAAACACCGATGCCTCTCTCCTTGAGTCCGGCAACAATGCGTTGAATATCTTCCACCGCAATCGGATCGATACCGGCAAAGGGCTCGTCCAATAACATAAATTTCGGATCGGTCACTAATGCCCGGGCAATCTCGACCCGCCTTCGCTCGCCGCCGGAGAGCGTGTAGGCTTTGCTGCCGGCGAGCCGGTCGACGCCCAGCTCCTCCAACAGCTTTTTTGCCCGCTGCTTCTGTTCTTCCCTGGAAATGCCCAGCGTTTCCAGAATCGCCAGAATGTTTTGTTGAACAGTCAGGCTGCGAAAAATGGAAGCCTCCTGGGCAAGGTAACCAATTCCCATTTTCGCTCGCTTGTACATCGGATAGCCGGTTATGTTTTGTCGATCGAGAAATATCCTGCCGGCATTCGGCCGGATCAATCCGACGATCATATAAAAGGTGGTCGTTTTGCCAGCGCCGTTAGGGCCGAGAAGACCGACGATTTCGCCTTGTTTTATCTCAATACTAACCTGATTGACAACTTTTCGCTTGCTGTATATTTTAGCAAGCTGTTCCGATCTCAAAACCGGCCGATCTGCCATCACCATTCCGATATTTTGTCATATTTTTTTCTTTAGAGTTTTTTGTGTGTTTAGTGGGCTAAATAGTTGCGTACTATCCGTTACGATATGATATTTTTTAAGCAAATCCTGCAATTCCTGTTGTATGAGGGCCTTGTTATGCGTCGGGTAAAAATGGCCGTCAATCGAGCCGGGATGGCTCCTGCCGGTAACTCTTGTCAGCTTGTCTTCATCAAAAAAAAGCTTTATCTCGTCGCTCAACACTTTGTTGA
>METF01000308.1:49398-49771 GCA_001771235.1 Candidatus Zhuqueibacterota bacterium RBG_16_48_16 | reverse complement strand
GGCGCGGCCTGTGACGACCATCGTATCGATCTGCTCCTCTTGAATCGAGATATAAATATTCTCACCGGACATGAGGTTGTACAGCGGCTCATTCGCAACCGTATCGACCTTCGAGCTCATGACGGCGTTTCCATCCAGCTTGATCGCGGATACTTCGCGGTTGTTTAAAATAAGTTCTATAACGTTACCAGTCAAGTAATCATTTACGTGCGTCGCATAAGGCGAATCCGTCAGCTCGATACGATCTTGCTTCTTCACGTATTCGAGCCGGCCGCAATGGGCCTCGATCTTGCCGCGTGTGATGATCACATGGTCTTTGACTTGAAGCAGCTCTCCGTCATCGATCATTTCCATGGAATCACCCGTTACCGTC
>METF01000308.1:47865-49390 GCA_001771235.1 Candidatus Zhuqueibacterota bacterium RBG_16_48_16 | reverse complement strand
GGCTTCGACAGAATCCTCTTCGACGAATTTTGGATTTCCGATCACTTTGGCATAACCCGGCTTTTGGTCGTAATCCGCCTGTTGTCCGTAAATACGATAGCCTTCGGCGCTGTCGGCCAGCACCACGTTGTTTCGTGCAAAAGCCTTTTCCTCATCGAGCAAATAGGAAACCGAATCGGCGTAAAGGGATTTGCTCGAGTCCTGTAAAATCACCCGGCCATAAGCGTAAACGACCTGGCTTGTATCCAGGAAATTGACCGTATCGGCTCGGAGAAAATTGCCTCTGTTATACAACCTAACGTGGCCGACCATTAAAAAGCGACGATCCCGGATAAATTCGGTCGCCGTATCGCAAAAGAGCCGAGCCTCACCCTGGCGGAATTCCACGTCGCCGCTCAGGATGCGCACCTCTTTGTCGTTCAAAATGGCTCCGCGTAAACTATCGGCGCGAACAAGCTCCAGGCGTTCTTTGGTCTGTTGGGAAAAAACAAAGGCGATATTTTCAAAGAACAGACAGCAGCAAAAAGCACTATAAAAAAAGCGTCTGGTTTTTGTTTTATTCAGGATCACAGTAAATCCTTGAGCAGGGTATCGTAAATCCACCCACGCGGACGGGCAAAGGTGCAACTCCCCGAGGCGTCAACAGTCCCGTGTTTCCTAAGCGAATGGGGTCTCCCGCGCATCTCGTTTTTAAGAATATCTATTCGTATTATTCAGGATGATCTTTCTTTTTAAACCTCTCTGTCGATAGATCCACGGATTTGTTTGAAACACCGTGCAGCCTGGTGATGGTGTAATTGATTAAACGCGGATCGGATTCGAAACCGGTGCCATATAATGTGTCGCCTTCCGGCGTGGTGACCATGATGTCTATGTCCGTATAAATTTTATCCTGTCTGTCGTTATAAGACAGCTTTTCCGTATAAAGCGTCAGTCCCGAATCGGATGCAACAACCACGTGGCCGAATGCACTCATGTTATTGGTATTCTCATCCAATTGGCCGCTTTCAGCCGTCAGCTCGGATGATTTTTCTCCTGCTTCATTATAAAAGTAAATGGTGATGTCTTCGTCGAATTTGACCAGTTTTTTCTGGGAGAACCGGCTCATGTGGCCGTACTGAATCTGGGCGCGTAGCTGGCCGTTTTGCGTCGCTTTGACGACGGAATTCCATCCTTCCTGATCGGCAGATTCGATTTTTTCTTTATCATCGCCCGATAACGTCGACTGGTCATTGGAGCACATCAAACAGAAGAATAACAAAATCAGCGCAAATGATATCTTAATTTTCTGAATAATGGTTTTCATTAGATTGATTCGTGAAAATTCTTGACTATACAGGCATATCTGCCATAATTCGCCACAAAAACACCAAGACACAAAGCTTCACAAAGTTGACCTATATGCTCTTCTCTGTCAAACACTTGCATTGATTTCATTTGTGTTCCTTTGCGACTTTGTGCCTTCGTGGCTGAATAGTTTCGAAAATTCGTGGTTAAATTTTTCAGAATCCAACTTTTGTTATAT
>METF01000308.1:46434-47847 GCA_001771235.1 Candidatus Zhuqueibacterota bacterium RBG_16_48_16 | reverse complement strand
TTAAGATACTATTGCTTCAGTCCCGCTTCCAAAAGGTCATGTAAATGAACCATTCCCGCGGGATGATTTTCCTCGTCCACAACAACGATCTGCAATATGTTATGGTTTTCCATCAGCCTGAGCGCTTCAACCGCCAAGCTTCCGACAACGACCGTTTTCGGATCGCGGTGCATCAACTGGCTGGCTTTCAGCTCAAAAAAGCTTTGCGACTGGCTCATGTACCGCCGGAGGTCGCCGTCGGTAATAATGCCAAGCAGCGTATCGCGCTCGTCGACGACACAGGTGCCGCCAAAGCGTTTCCTGGAGATTTCCAGGATCACCTCGTTCACCGGCGCCTGCGGCCTGACCCTGGGGATTTTTTCACCGGAAAACATGACATCATCGATTTTAAGAAGTATTTTGCCCAGCGAGCCGCCGGGATGGAGAAAAGCGAAATCTTCCGGCTGAAACTCTCTTTTTTCCAGCAATGCCACCGCCAGCGCATCGCCAAGCGCCAAAGTGGCCGTGGTGCTGGCAGTCGGAGCAAGATCGTTCGGGCATGCTTCCTCTTCCACACTCACATCCAAAACAACGTCACTCTTGACAGACAGGGCGGAGCGCAGATTTCCCGTGAGGGTGATAATCGAAACGCCGATCCTTTTGAGAATCGGAATCAGCCTGGAGATTTCATCACTATTGCCGCTTTTCGAGATGCAGATAATGACATCGTCTTTTAAAACCATACCCAGATCGCCATGCGCGCCATCCGCCGGATGCATAAAAAATGCCGACGTTCCCGTGCTCGACAAGGTGGAAGCGATCTTTTTGGCGATGATACCGGATTTGCCGACGCCGGTCACGATCACCCGGCCCTTGCTGCGCAAAATGATGTCCACGGCTTTTTCGAACTCAGCACCCAGGCGGTCGATGAGACCGGCAACCGCTTTGCTTTCGATCTCCAAAACACGCTGCGCCGTTTTTAAAACCTGGGAGTGCCTGGCAAAGTCCAGAGGCAAAACATTCGTCAATTTAGCAGGTTTCATACGTTACCTTACGGAATGGGAATTACGCCTTGAATGGCCACTTTGATAGAATCTGCTGCATAGGTGTTAGCGGGGTGCGCGCGATAGGCCACGGCTTTTATCTCTTTCCAGCCGTACAAACCGTCGAGAGGCCAGGAGAAGCGGTAAGGAGTGGTGGAATCGCTTCCCAGCAATTTATCGTCGATGTAAAACTCGACGCGAGCGATAAAATCCGCTGGCGAGGCATCGACCTGAATTTCTGTCGAGCCGATGGCAACAATCGCTTCGCCGTTTTTGGGATCGGTGATCCGAACCTGGGGTTTGCTCAACGATGAGACGGTGAGCGTGATGCTGCCCTCCGCTTCGCCGCCGTTTGCATCTTTAACGGTCACGGACAGCTCGTAACTGTTTT
>METF01000308.1:46219-46342 GCA_001771235.1 Candidatus Zhuqueibacterota bacterium RBG_16_48_16 | reverse complement strand
TCCGGATCCGTAGCCACCACCCACACCAGAACCGTGTCGCCTACCAAAACGGTGAACGATTCGGCGCTCACCCGCTCGATGCTCGGCGCCCTGTTTGCCAGCTTTTCGACGACACCACATGAC
>METF01000308.1:44601-46065 GCA_001771235.1 Candidatus Zhuqueibacterota bacterium RBG_16_48_16 | reverse complement strand
GAAAACGTCTTGTCCACATCAACAACCTGGTGCTTTTTTAACGTACTGTATGATTCGAGCAGCTCGATGCGCCTCACCACCTCCCGTTCGTTGCCGAAAACAGGCTCGCAGAAGATAGCATAAATGTTGATGTTTTTCGCATCCTCATTTCCCAGGCGCGCCACGTCCGCACGGACGCGAGCCCGCCCGCTCAAAAATTGAACGGAGCCTTCAATGGTAAAGTGAGCCGGTTGCGAAAGTCTTTGCTCCAGCTCGTTGCGGTAACGTTGATAGGCTATATCTTTATCGAAGGCTCCCAGGGCCTGATGCTGAGGACCATCGAAGAAAAGGTGTGGAAGCCCCTGCGGCGAATCCAGGGTGTAGCTCAGGTATCTCTGCAAGCTGGTCTCAAGTGCATAAACATCGGTGCCGTGAGACTTTTCTATATGGTGCTCCAAAAGGGCGACTTTTCCGGTTCCGTATTCTCTTCTCAATTGCAGAATGCCGTCAACCGCGGAGTGGATGATTTCACCATCAGAATCGTTAATAAAAACCTCGATGACGGCAATCCTATTCCTCTCACTGTCAGGGTTCTGCGGATCGAGCGGATTGTCCTTGTCCAGGTTGTCGCAACTGAGTAGAAAAAAAGCGATGGCAAGAGACAGCATTCCCGCTATTCGCAACGGTATTTTCAACGGCTCAGGCATAGTCGTATACTCATCATTCTATCCATCGGATTATAGACCGGACTCAAGGCAAAACTCACCCCGGTTTGATTCTGTGCGAGTATCACATTGGCCTCGCTCTTTGATTTAAGCCAAAAGGTAATACCTGTTGTCAATGCCGCCGCCGCGATCAATGCCGCGGCATTTCTCGCTTTATAATTTTTATTTGCCCGGTCGTAAGGGCCGTCAAACTCGTCCAGCCGGCTCGCCTGGTGATATTTATCGTAATTGTCCTCATAGTCAGCGTGAAAAATAATCGCAGCGGTGCTCGCTAATACCCCAGCGCCCAGGAAATAGTGCAACCGGTAGTTTCTCACCCTGGACTCCCGGATTCTCTGACCCTCGCCGGTCAAATTGTTGGCGATATTGTTTGCCAGCACGCGAATCATCACATCCACGGCTTCCTTATCCGGACCGGTCACTTTCTCGCCAAATATTTCACCCGTTTCCACCTGGGTGACGTGGGCATCCAGCCGCAGCCGCTCGTCGACCTGGGTCATTTCGCCGGTAATGACAAACTGGGCGCCAATCAGCATGCCGACTTTTTGCACCTGGTCGTCCTCGATAATCCCCGTTTGTCCCAGCGCCTGCTCCTCCAGAACGGATTCGATCTTGGAACGCTCGACAACGGTGATATTCTTATACCCGGACAGCTCCGTTTTAAGCAGCTCCGGGATGGTCTTTTCAAGGATGGTATGGCTATACATGCCGGTATTGTTTTTAAAATTGGCAATAGCAATAGTCAAAGATTGCGTCTCGG
>METF01000308.1:44144-44531 GCA_001771235.1 Candidatus Zhuqueibacterota bacterium RBG_16_48_16 | reverse complement strand
CTTCAAGCCCGTCGTTTTGGGTGCTAATAGGAATGACTAGTTGAATGAGTTAGGAAAAACATTCAATAAAATGTTAAGCAGTTCACTCGCCCCTCAGGGCAGAGGGGAAATATGGCTTGAAATAAAATTATCCTGTTACCCGTTAGCAATTTCCTGTTAACTGGTCATCCATATTACTATATCGGAAAATCCCGTTCCAGATCACGGCGCATCCGGTCGATGCGTTTCACCTGGATGAGAAGGCTTTCCAGCTTGTCAAGCGGCCACATGCTCGCCGCATCGCAGAGCGCTTCCGCACAGTTGGGGTGGGTTTCGATAAAAATGACTTCACACCCGGCGGCCACCGCTGCCCTGGACAGGGCCGGCACAAACTGCGGATTGCCACCG
>METF01000308.1:39059-44125 GCA_001771235.1 Candidatus Zhuqueibacterota bacterium RBG_16_48_16 | reverse complement strand
CACCATATACGCGAATAGAATGGGTCGGATCGATCACGACGGGATAACCCAGCTCACGCATCATGGAAAGCGATCTCATATCGACAACAAGATTGTGATAACCGAAAAAAGTGCCTCTTTCGGTCAGTAAAATATTAAAATTCCCCTCATGTTCTATCTTGCGGATCACATTTTCCATATCTTTTGGGTGCAGGAATTGGCCTTTTTTTACGTTTACTGCTTTGCCGGTTCTGGCGGCGGCTACGCTCAAGGTCGTTTGCATGGACAGGTACGCGGGAATCTGCAAAACATCCAGAACCTGGCCGGCCGGCTCGGCCTGAAATTCATTGTGGATATCGGATAGAACCGGCACCTCGACCTGGTTTTTGACTTTTTCCAATATTCTCAAACCCTCCTCAAGCCCGGGTCCCTGAAAAGAGGTAGATGTGGATCTATTGTCTTTAAGAAAAGAGGATTTGAATATAAACGGCATGTCCAGCCGCTCCGCGATAATTTTGATCTGCTCCGCCGTGCGCAATACCAGCTCTTCGCTCTCGATGACGCACGGTCCGGCGATCAGCACCAACGGGGTGTGCGGACCGATTTTTATCTCACCGACACTAATGGTTTTCATAGATCTCTTCATGAAATTCCAGCTCCTGCCGGACGCTCTTGTATTCGATGGCGGCGCGCACGAATTCGCGGAACAGGGGATGGGCATTGAGCACCCTCGATTTAAGCTCCGGATGGAACTGGACGCCGACGAACCAGGGGTGATCTTCCAGCTCGAGAATCTCTGCCAGGTTCGTCCTGGGATTGAAGCCGACCACTTTAAGGCCTTTTTCAGCAAGCGCCTCTCTGTATTGATTGTTTAGTTCATAACGATGCCTGTGGCGCTCGTTTATAGTGAGGGTTTTGTACGCCTGAAAAGCCTTTGAATCCTGGTCAAGCACACATTCATAGGCGCCCAAACGCATGGTGCCGCCCTTATCGGTAATCTTGACCTGGGTCTCCATGAGATCGATAACCGGATGGGGCGTCGTAGCGTCGAATTCGGTGCTGTTTGCTTTATCCAGGCGGCAGATATTTCCGGCAAACTCGATGACGGCGCACTGAAGGCCGAGGCATATTCCCAAGAAGGGCATCTTGTTCTCTCGCGCATATCCGATAGCCCGGATTTTTCCTTCGATGCCGCGCTCGCCAAATCCTCCCGGCACCAACAGGCCGGAAACATCGGCCAAATAGGTCTCAGCCATTTTCTGTTCGATCTCTTCGGAATCCAGCCACTTTAACTCAACTTTGGCATCGTTCTCAACGCCGGCGTGAACAAAGGCTTCGATGATGCTTTTATAGGAATCGTGCAGCTCCGTATACTTGCCGCAAATGGCTATTCGAACAAAGCCGGAGGGATTTTTTACCTTGTTGACAAAATGCTTCCATCGGGTGAGGTCCGGTTTGGACGTCGCCAACCCCAGCCTGTCGCACACTTTATCCCCCACGCCGGCTTTTTCAAACTCGAGCGGCACCTCATAGATCGATTCCACGTCCAGCGCCTCGATGACCATTTCGGGAGGCAAGGAGCAAAAGAGGGCGATTTTATCCCGCGCCCCTTCGTCCACCGGAACTTGCGAACGACATATAAGCATATCGGTTTGCAGGCCGATCTCGCGAAGCTTCATCACCGAGTGCTGGGTCGGCTTGGTCTTGATTTCACCGGACATTCTCAGATAAGGCACCAGCGTCAGGTGTATGTTCATCACATGCTGATGTCCCTGATCCAGACTGAACTGCCTGATGGCTTCCAGGAACGGCAGGCTCTCGATATCACCTACGGTGCCGCCCACTTCGATCAGTACTACATCGTAACCCGCCGCACTTTCGCCGACGGCGAGAATCCTCCTTTTGATTTCATCGGTGATGTGGGGAATGACCTGCACCGTTTTGCCGAGGAAATCGCCGCGCCGTTCCTTCATGATGACGTTATAATAAATCTGGCCGGTCGTGGCATTGTTGGATTTACCCGTGCTGCTGTCGATAAACCGCTCATAATGGCCGAGGTCCAAATCCGTTTCAGCGCCGTCGTCGGTCACGTAGACTTCGCCATGCTGGAACGGGCTCATCGTACCCGGATCGACGTTGATATAGGGATCCAATTTAATGATGGTCACATTGTAGCCGCGCGCTTTTAACAGACGGCCGATGGAGGCGGCGGTGATGCCTTTGCCCAGCGAAGAAACGACGCCGCCGGTGACAAAAATATATTTGGTAATTTTATTCTCCATGGATTCCCATCTCTTCCATTTTTCGTTCGACAAGTGTTATGTGCTCCGGTTTATCGACGCAGACAGGCGTAACATCACAAATCCCCACTTTGATTTTATAGCCGTTCTCCAACGCTCTGAGCTGCTCCAGTTTTTCCGCCATTTCCAGTGATGATTGAGCGAGCTGCGTGAAGGCCATTAAGAAATCCTTTCTGTAGGCATAGATGCCGATGTGATCGTAAAAAGGAAAATGATCAACCCACGCTTTTCTATCGGCCACATCCCGCAAATATGGTATGACGGATCGCGAAAAATAGAGGGCGTAAAAATTCTTATCGATCACCACCCTGGCCGTGTCAAAATTTTCCAATTCCTGCGGCTGTGTCGATTTTCGCGCCAGCGTCGCCATCGGCGCTGAGGCATCATTGCGTAAGATATGAATGAGAAGCTCGATTGAGGCCGGATCGATGAGCGGCTCGTCACCCTGCACGTTGATCACTATTTCCGCCTGCTTATCTCTCATGACAAAAGCCACCCGATCGGTTCCGGATGGGATCGAGGAGGGCGTCATTTCCGCGTTTCCGCCGAATGACAGAACAGCGTTGTAGATTCTTTCGTCGTCCGTGCCCACAATAACCTGATCCAATGTCTTTGCCCGACGTGTTCTTTCATAAACCCATTGTATCATCGGCTTTCCGGCGATGAGCGCCAGGGGCTTTCCCGGAAACCTGGAGGAGGCCCAGCGCGCGGGTATGACGGCATAAATTCCGTTCGCCTCTCCCATCAGCCGATGACCTTTGGAACGCTAAAATAGCCGTTCTTCTGTTTCGGGGCGTTGGCTAGCGCTTCCTCCTGTGTCAGCCATGGCTCAACCACATCCTCTCGCATCACATTTTTCAAATCCAATACGTGATAGGTCGGCACCACATCGTCGGTATCAAGCTCGTTCAATTTTTCAACGTAAGCCAAAATCTGGTTGAACTGGTCGACGAATCGCTTCTTCTCTTCCTCGGTAAAAGCCAGTTTTGCCAACCGGGCGATATTTTCCACATCCTGAATCGTAACGGACATCTTTCTCTCCTTGCAATACGGCTTGATAAAAAATGCCGTCTAATATAAAATAATGGCCAAAAAGAGTCAAGTCAATTTTCCCAGGCTTGGCATAATTTTTGTAATGCGGCGGAGACTTGTTTGTTTTTCCTATTAAGCCACTAAGCCTCAAAGTCGCAAAGGAACACAAAAAAATAAAAATACTGATATTGAAAGAGTAAAAATAATGTTGAAGATTCTTTGTGTCTTGGTGCCTTTGTGGCAAAAATTAATGAATAATGCAGATTTGCACAAAAAAAAAAGCGCGATCCATCGAATCGCGCTTTCGCTTATGAAAATTGTATGTCGAATATTATGCCGTCACGCTGACAAATTTCTTCGAGCGACCGCCCCGGTAGAATTTTACTTTCCCATCGATTTTCGCATAAATCGTATCGTCGCTGCCAATGCCCACATTCTCGCCGGGATGGATTCGCGTCCCGCGCTGCCGGACGATGATGCTTCCGGCTGTCACTACCTGGCCGCCATATCTTTTAACCCCCAGCATCTTGGGATTGCTATCCCGGCCGTTTTTGGAGCTTCCGACTCCTTTTTTATGAGCCATGTTGTATCCTCCGCATTCTCTGCAAAAGTCAAAACTAGGCGACGATCTCGTCAATTTTGACCAGTGTCCGCATCTGACGATGACCGTTCAAAACTCTATAGCCTTTTCTTCGCTTCTTCTTAAAAACGAAGACTTTATCACCTTTATTGTGAGAAATAATCGTCGCCATCACCTTTGTACCTTCGAGATACGGCATGCCGACTTTAGTGTTTTCGTCCATGGACAAAAAGAGAACCTTATCCAGCTCCAGCTTCGATCCGGCATCGCCCTCGAGTTTTGGCGTAACTATTTGCTGATCTTTCGTCACTCTAAATTGTTCACCGGCGATATCCACGATGGCGTACATGCTATTTTCTCTCCGAAATGGGTATTATTTTTTACGAAAAAGCCGACAAACATACTGAATTTTGCTTTAATTGTCAAGTCATAAATTGCATGGTCAAATCTTCCTGCCCGTCTTTATCGAGAAAACGAAATTCTTCCATCGTCATGTCCTCGTCAGGAATGACAGTAATTCTCGTCCAATATTTCCAGCTAATGCGTCGCAGACGGCTTTTAATGCCGTCCGTCAAAAATTGAGCCAGGTCGGGATGGACGACGATCTGCACGCTGCGATCTCCTTTTTCCGAACGATACCGCTGAATCCATCTTTCAATTCGGGCGACGGTGGTGGTTTTCGAGACGATCCTGCCGGTGCCCACGCATGCCGAACACGGCTCACTGATCGAGAAAAGCAGCGCCGGGCGAATTCTCTCGCGCGTCATTTCAATGATGCCGAATTGAGACAACGGCGCAACGCTCACCTGGGCGCGATCGGCTTTTAATTCGCGAATAAATTCTTCAAACAGCCTGTGCCTGTTCTTTTCCTCAACCATGTCGATAAAATCGATGATGATGATGCCGCCAATATCCCGCAATCGAAGCTGCCGCGCAATAAGTCGCGCCGCCTCCAAATTGATTCTCAAGCTGTTGGCATCGTGATCTCGTCGGCCGATAAAACGGCCGCTGTTCACATCGATGGCCGTGAGCGCTTCCGTGTGATCGAAATAAATATAGCCGCCGCTTTTCAGCCAGACCTTGCGCGCCAGGCTTTTACTGACTTCACTTTCGACGCCGAATTTGTCAAATATCGGCTCCTTGCCATGATAAAATTCGACGCGACTCACAAGTGC
>METF01000308.1:27909-39039 GCA_001771235.1 Candidatus Zhuqueibacterota bacterium RBG_16_48_16 | reverse complement strand
GCCGGCGAGACTTCTTTCAAATACTTGACAATTTGTTTATGCAGTTTTTTGGTATCCACCACCAGTCGGCTGATGTCCGGCGTAAATAGATCGCGAATGATACTGGAGAGCATACCCATATCTTTATGGATCAGACAGGAAGGAACGCTCTTGCTTGTTTTGTTGGTAATGGCCGTCCAGGTATTGACCAGTGAGCTGAGATCGGTCCGCAGAGAGGCTTCGTCCCGGTCTTCCGAAACCGTTCTGATGACCAGGCCAAATCCCTGGGGCCGCAACTCTCTGCCGAGTCTTTTAAGCCGGAACTTTTCCTTTCTATGGCCGATCTTTCGAGATATCCCCACTCGCGAATCCCCCGGAACCAGCACGAGAAATCGTCCGGGCAAGGCGATATTGGTTGTCACCCGAGCACCTTTGTGAGCGATAGGCTCTTTGGTCACTTGCACCAGTATTTTTTGGCCCTGGCGAAGATTCGGATCATTTTCATGAAAGTGCTTTCTCGATCTTTTTTGATTTCCCTCCGTACCGTTTAACAAACATGCAAGATCGGTTGTATTTTCGCCAATATCCGAAAAATGCAAAAAAGCATCCTGCTTTTGGCCAATATCGATAAAAGCGGCTTGCATGCCCTTGACCACCTTGGCAACGCGTCCCAGGTATATGTCTCCGACCATGCGCTCCTCTTCGGGCCGCTCAAAAAACAGCTCCACAAGCATGCCGTTTTCCAGGATGGCTATTCTTGTTTCGCCTATTGAAACGTTAATTATGATTTCTTTTGCCATTTCTTCACTGACACCTTCTAAAATGTATCCCGGTTCTATTCATCTTCTCTACAGTTAGACATCCATTGGAGAAACCAAAAGGTTTCCGTATTGCACCCACAAGCCAATCCTCTTCACCCTGGCCAATCTCAGGCTATCAATACCGTCAGGCATGAGGAATTGCAGTATTTCGTGTACGCGGGCAGAACGCCCGTTCTCCATGATTAATTTAAGATAGAGCACATTCTCATCCGCTCTAATATCGTCGACAAACGGACGCACATCGATTTCCTTGTCCTTCTCCCCTTCTTTTGTCCTTTTCACAAAAATACTTTGCATAAGCTTCAGATGCTCTATTCTGTCGTTCAGCTCTTCCTTTTTTAAAAGACCGTTCGCCTCGATTTCATACTCGGCGCGGTTGATGAGCGCCGTGAGCGATCTTGTCTTGCCATAATACTGTTTCGTCTCCAGAATCTTTATCCCTTTGGGCAGCTCGGGATTTAGTTGTTTTATAAAATCGAGACTTTTTTCCGGCGAATAATGTACGTCAAAATATTCACCGTCACTTGTATATCCAGTTGCCAATGGCGGCCCGTAGGATATTTTGGGACGAGGATTGAATCCTTCCGTATAAGCCAAAGGTATTCTCGCCCGGCGCAGCGCCCGCTCGAACAGGCGCAGCATATCCAAATGGGAGAGAAATTGAACGTGTTCATCGCGGCGGTATTTGACCCGCAACAGCCTGGGATTGGCTACCGGATTTATTTCCACTTTTGTCGGAGGTGAAAACATGGCCGTGTCAGAGGTTGTTGTCCGAGTCGTTTTGCCGTTGCTCTTTTTGTGCGTCCTGATAATTTCCTTGCAAACCATCTTGCCCATCAATCCGCAGCGGTTGCACTCGCCATCGCGACAGTCCGGCGTAATCTGCTCGCCATGCGCTCTCTCGAGCTCATCTTTTAAAAATTTTTTCGTCACGCCTTTGTCAACGAAATCCCAGGGCAGCGGCGCATCCGGGTCATAACCGTCATTGAAAAGCTCAAAGCTCAAGCCGTTCTTTTGCATGGCAAGTTGCCAGGTATCGAAGTCAAAGAACTCACCCCATCCGTCGAACCTGGCGCCATTTTCCCAGGCCGTCCGTATCACCTGCGCCATCCGCCGGTCGCCTCGCGCCAGAACGCCTTCGACCGCAGCCACTTCGCCCTGGCGCCACGACATTTTGATATTCTTTGTCGTGAGTTTCGAGCAAAGAAAGTCAATTTTTGCTTTTATCTCCCGGGCGGAATCCTGCCGTACCCATTGGAACGGCGTGATCGGCTTGGGCACAAACGGCGAAATGGATACGCTCACCTGCCGGCCCCGGTGCAGCCTGGCCACTTCGCTGACCTGGTTGATGAGATGAATCATCGCCTCCAGGTCCTCGTACGACTCGCCGGGCAGTCCGATCATGAAATAGAGCTTGACCTGCCTCCAGCCCTCCCGATAAGCGAGATCGACCGCGCGAAGCAAATCCTCCGCCGTCGTGGTTTTATTGATTCTGCTGCGAAGAATGTGGCTTCCCGCCTCCGGCGCCAGCGTCAACCCGGACTTGCGCACACCTTTGGCAAAGACGGCAACATCGGGGGTGAATTTTTCCGGGCGTAAGGACGGAAATGAAATATTGACCATTTCTTTGCCAAGACGCTCGTGCATGGCCGCCATCAGCACGTTCAATGGCTCATAATCCGAAGTCGATAAAGAGACAAGCGATACCTCGTCGTAACCGGTCGAGCGAATACTGTCCTCTGCCTGTTTGACCAAATCTTTTACACTGCGCTGGCGAACGGGCCGATAAATCATCCCGGCATTGCAAAAGCGGCATCCTCGCGAGCAGCCACGGGCAATCTCGATGGCCACACGGTCGTGGGTCGTTTCAATAATCGGAACCAGCGGCTTTGTCGGGTAATTTTCCGCCGGCAACTCCTCCACAACACACGCCTTGATGCGGGGCCTGGCGCACTCGTGCGTGGGAAAACGCTTTTTAAAACGGCCGTTTTTATCATACTGAGGCCGGTAAAATTCGGGGACGTAAAAACCGTCAATTTGCGCCAGGGTGTTGAGCAGCTTCATGCGGCTTTGCTTTTTCTTCTTCCCTTCGCGAATGGCTTCAGCTATGGTAACGACGGCTTCTTCGCCGTCGCCGATCACGAAGGCATCAAAAAAATCGGCCATCGGCTCCGGATTGAACGCACATGGGCCGCCGCCAACGACTAGAGGCAATCCATCTCTTTCACACGCTTTGAAAGGAATCCGGGCCAGGCTCAACAAATTCAGAATGGTCGTATAATGAAGCTCGTATTGAAGCGTAAAACCAACGAGATCGAATTGCCGAAGCGGGGTAAATGTCTCCAGAGAAAACAGCGGAATGTCATTCTCCCGCATTTTACTCTCCATGTCCGGCCAGGGCGCAAATACTCTTTCCGCGTACACTCCTTCCAGTTTGTTCAGGATATGATAAAGGATCGGAAATCCCATGTACGACATGCCCACTTCATAGACATCGGGAAAGACGAGAGCAATTCTGGTGTTTACCTGTCTGAGGTCCTTTCTTACAATATTTATTTCGTTGCCAATATATCGCCCCGGTTTGGAGACAAGGTGAAGAATATGATCGAACAGGTGCTTTTTAATTAACTTTTCGTTGATAGTATCTTCCAGTCATGTTTATAAAACTGAAAACCCCACCGGAAACCGATGTTCATTCCAGCAGGGCGATGGGTTACCTCACATTTAATGCTGTCTAACCGAGTTCATGCAACGCTTACCAGGCTGTCAGCGAATTCGATTCCTTTTTCAATGGCCTGTTTGTTGAGCGAAATTAAATTTTTCCGCTTGATAAAATCCGGCAGAGCATCGAAAACAACCTCTTTATCGATAATGGATGTTTCGGCGATCAAAGCGCCCAGCATAACCATATTGGCCACCCTGGCATTTCCCAGCTCGTCGGCGATTTCCGTTGCCGGAATGCCCAGGGCGCTCACATCCATGCGACGAGGGGATTTCTTGATCAACGAGGTGTCATACACGATCAGACCCCCGGCTTGTACACAGTCTTCAAATTTGTCCAGCGAAGGAAGATTCATAACGATGAGCACATCGGGTTTTGAAACGATGGGCGAGCCGATTCTTTTGTCGGAAAGGTTCACGTGGCAATTGGCCGTGCCGCCGCGCATCTCCGGCCCATAAGATGGGATCCAGGAAACCTGGTAGCCCGCCTGCATGCCCGCCTGGGCCAGGCCAACTCCCAAAAGCAAAATACCCTGGCCGCCGAAACCGGCGATGATGATCCTGGCGTTTTGGCCGATATTACTGCTCGCGGTTCGCCGGATTTCCCGGCTTGCCTGGATGTTTTGCGGAATATCCAATTTCTTGTGCAGATCGTCCGCATTAAAAACATGCCTTTTTGCTTCCGATGGCTGAACCTCTTCCGTTCGGTCTTTGAAAACGCCCAGGGGAAAATGCTTTACCATCGCCTCGTCGATCCATTCTTTAGCCTGTACCGACGACATTTTCCAGCCGGAGGGGCATGCCGAAAGCACCTCCACCAGCGAAAATCCCTTGTTCTCCATCTGCGTCTTCAACGCCTTGCGCACGGCTCTCCTCACCTTGTTGGTGTTTTTGGGATCGGTAAGCGCCACTCTTTCAATATAGACCGGCGCCTCCAGCGCTGAAAAAAGCTCGGCTATCTTCATCGGGTATCCCTCGTTGATTTGGCTGCGGCCACGAGGCGTCGTCGTCGTTTTTTGTCCGATGAGCGTGGTTGGCGCCATTTGCCCGCCGGTCATGCCGTAGATGGCGTTATTGACAAAAAAGACCGTGATGTTTTCGCCGCGGTTCGCCGCCTGCAGGATGTTATTGCCGCCGATGGCCGCCAGATCGCCGTCGCCCTGGTAGCTGATCACAATGCTTTGCGGGTAAACGCGCTTGATGCCCGTGGCCACTGCCGGAGCTCGGCCATGGGCGCATTGAATGTTGCCGACCCGGAAATAATAATAAGCAAATACACTGCAGCCAACCGGACTGATGAGGATGGTTTTTTCCCTGATGCCAAAATCATCGATGGCTTCGGCGATGAGCTTGTGCAGGACGCCATGCCCGCAGCCCGGGCAATAATGGGTGACATCCTTGTTGGCTGTGGCGCTGCGCTCGTAAATGTCGTAGAAACACCCGGCCTTGCCAAGCTTTTTATCGCTCATTTCCTAAGCCTTTAAAATCTTCTTCACGTGATCCGAAATCTCCTCGGGCGATGGAACCATGCCGCCCATCCGGTTATAAAAGTGCACCGGTCTGGCGCCATTGACGGCCAGGCGAACATCATCGACCATTTGGCCGTTGGAAAGCTCGACGGCGAGAAATGCGTCGACAGTTTCCGCCAGTTGGGCAATTCGCCTCTTCGGAAAGGGCCACAGCGAGATCGGCCTGTGCAAACCGACTTGCAATCCTTCGGCGCGAAGGTTATCGACGGCAGAATAGAGAATGCGCGACACAACGCCATATCCCACCAGGATAAGCTCCGCATCCTCTGCCTGGTATTCTTCAAAACGCACTTCTTGCTGTTCTGCCCTGGCATATTTCGCTTGCAGGTGCCTGTTATGTTGCTCCAAAATCTCCGGTTCCAACTGGATGGAGCTGATGAGGCGAAATTCATCGTCTTTGTCAGCGTGGATAGCCCAGGGCTTATCTTCCAGCTTTTTCACCGGCTGCGGGAATTTCACCGGCTCCATCATTTGCCCGACAAAGCCATCCGCCAGGACCACCGCAGGATTCTGATACATGTCAGCCAACTCAAACGCAAGCATGGTGAGGTCGCACATTTCCTGTGCGCTGTTGGGCGCTAAAACCAGCAGCTTGTAATTTCCGTGACCACCGCCTTTGACCATCTGGTTATAATCACTTTGCTCAGGGGCGATATTGCCAAGGCCCGGGCCGCCGCGCATAATATCGATCACCACCAACGGCAGCTCGGATCCGGCGCAATAGGAGATGCCCTCCTGTTTTAAGCTTATGCCCGGACTCGACGACGCTGTCATCGCCCTGACGCCGCCGGAAGCCGCGCCATAAACCATATTGATCGAAGCGATTTCACTCTCTGCCTGCAAAAAAGTGCCTCCGGCCAGAGGCATATAGTATGCGGCAGCCTCTGCAATTTCGGAGGCAGGGGTAATAGGATATCCAAAAAAGAAACGGCACCCGGCGAGTATAGCTCCTTTGACAACTGCTTCGTTGCCCTTGATGAGCTGGCGAGGCATAAGCTCAGCAAACCTCCATCTCGATGTATCCTTTTTTGAAAACCGTGATAGCCCCTGGCTCCGGGCATTGGTAAAAGCAGTAACCGCAGCCCGTACAACCGTCGCCTGTATAGCCGGCGGGATGATACCCAAGACGATTAAAATGCTTTTGTAGAAAAAGAACCTTTTCCGGACAAGCGGATATACACAACTCGCATCCTTTACACTCATCCTCATTAACGACTACTTTTGCCTTAATCAATCCATTATCGTCAGCCATTTTGAGCCTCCTTCGACTAAATAATATAACCAAGCTCGTCTTCCTGCATGGCCATCCGCGCTAAATGGTCACAAGGATGCGGGTCAGTATAATCAATTTTGGCAAATTTTGCAAGGAGTTTTTGGTTCGCAAGTGGGCCTCACTCATAGGTGGAGATGCCTGCATCCGCAGGCATGACAGCCCGCCGTGACGTCATTCCTGCGCATGCAGGAATCCCCTTCAAGGCCCATCAAAATTCAAAATCCATCCGTAAGTGAGGTTTTACGTTCGCAATCAGGATGCGAAATAAGGATTGGACTGTTTTTCTCTGCCAATCGTCGATGAAGGGCCGTGGCCTGGATAGATCTCCAATTCAGGTGGAAGCACAAAAAGTTTCGAGTTTATGGAAGCGTACAGATCGTCTGATGAGCCGCCGATGAGATCGGTGCGGCCGATGGAATCATAGAACAGAGTATCGCCAACAAAGACGGTGTTTTCCGCCCGGTAACAGATACTTCCCGGGCTGTGGCCGGGCGTTTCAATGACGCGAAATACCAATTCGCCCACTTTGAGCTCGTCCCCTTCATGGACGTACTTGTCAGGGATAAAACCTTTCGGCGCCTGAAGGTTGAATAACATGGCCTGACTGTTCATATTCTTTACCAAAAACAAATCCTTTTCATGCATCAAAGCCTGGCAGCCGTACTGCTTCCGGATTCGTGCGACGCCGCTGATATGGTCAAGATGGCCGTGCGTCAGAAAAATATAATCCACCCTGGCGTCTTGCGATTTCACGACGTCCATGATGTACGCTTCATCATCGCCCGGATCTATGATCACAGCGCAACGTGTTTTTTCGCATACAACCAGGTAAGAGTTCACCGCAAAGGCGCCCACCGTCATGGTTTTTATAATCATACTCGCCTCACTTCTGATCGAAACCCCTTGTAGGTAAAAAGCATAATCCTAATTGATCACGATCAATTCCTCTTGTGGGGTGGACAAAAACTCACACCCGTCCTCGGTGACGACCACGATTTCTTCTATGGTCGCAATGCCGTGACCGGCAACAGTCAAGCGCGGCTCCAGCGTATAAACCTGGCCCTGTTCGACTTTGAGAAAGGGCAATTGTCCGTATCGCTCCCATTTGGGGCACAGCAACCCGGAACCGTCGTGGGCCTTTCTTCCCACCTGGTGTCCCAGGCCATGATCATAATCTTTAAAGCCGGCCTCAACGATGAATGAGCGGGCGACGTCATCCACCTTCCATCCCTCCACGCCGGGTCGCAGAACTTTTGCCGCCTCTTTAATCGAGTCCCGAATTGTAAGAAATCCCTTCATCACCTCGTCCGGCACCCGCCTCTCGCCGGGCCGGGAGAAATACCACGTCCGCTGCAAATCCGCGACATAATCGTTCTTGCGAACGCCAAAGTCGATATTCATCAGGTGACCCGGCTCGATTTTTCGATCCGTCGGTCCCGCATGCGCGCCGGCGCTTTCCGGGCCGGTAAAGACGGCGGGGCAGTGAACCTCATCCCAGGCGGCTTCCAGGCCAGCTTCGGCTAAACGGTCTTTGATAAAACCGGCTACCTCCTTTTCCGTGCGTCCGGGGCGGACAAACGCCGTCACCTTGTCGAAAATTTCGAGGGTTTCGCAAATGGCATCTTTGATGCGCTCCAATTCCGCCGCCGTTTTTCTGCCGCGCAATGCGGCGACTATTTCTTCACTGGAAACCAGGCGGCCTGAGTATGGCGTCTCCTTCAAGTAATCGGTCAGGATCATGTACATGCCGTGGCTCAACCCATCGGCCATGACATCGTTCCGGGAAAAGTTGACGGCAATTTTTTCCGGATCTTCTTTCCTGAGAAGATCGAGTAAATCCTGCCTGATGGAATCGCGGTAACCTTTCACCTCGTAGCCAGCGTGATCCTTGATGTTTTGAACATCCAGGCTGCCGACAAGCGCGACTTTTCTCCCTTTCGAAGTGATCACAAAAGCGGACGGCCAGGTACAACCGGTGCCAAGGATCAAATCCAGCATCGGATCGGGATTGGACGAAGATTCGCGGACAAAAGTCATCCACAGATCGACATGAAATTCCTTTAAAAGTCCCACGGCCTGGCTGAGTTTTTCTTCGACGATCATTTTTGGCCTCATGTATGTTTTGCGGGCGTTATGGATAACATTTTCCTAAAAAAAGAAATGGCGAGTTCGAGACTCGCCATTCCTAGGAGGTCGCTGCAGGAGGGAGGCTACATGAGCGACCACCAATATTCCAGTTCTAATGTGCCCATTACAACAGCCCATCAAATAATCTTATTCCAACTCTGTTTGAAAATTTGGCAAAAGTATGTTTTTTTCGCCTCGAAGCTTTCTTTTCATTTCCTGAAGTATTTCATAAGGCACGTTCATCGTTCCAAGCGTTTCATCGCCACGCCGGTTCCCGTGCGTATCCGAGCCGCCGCACTCCAGTAAGCCGTTTTTCCGGACTATTTCCCGGTATTGATCGACCTGGAAAGGCGTGTGCCTGGGATGAACGGTTTCAATGCCATCCAGTCCCAGCTTGATGATATCATAGATATGATGCTCCAGCAGGCTGACGGATGGATGGGCTAAAAACGTCAGTCCCCCGGCGCTCTGTATTTTTGAGATGGCCTCCCGCGTTTCGATCTGCGTTTTCGCTACAAAAGCCGGTTTGTTGTCCGCCAGATATTTTTCAAAGGCTTCCTGAAAAGAAAGGACATAACCTTGCTCGACCATCGCATCGGCGATATGAGGCCGGCCGATGCAGCCGTCACCCGCTTTAAAAAGCACAAGATCGAAGGGAAGCCGAATACCCATTTTATGCAGCTTGTTGACAATCTTCCGAGCGCGCTTTTTCCGCCAGACTTTTGATTTTTTTATATAATCCTGAATGATTTTACTTTTATAATCAATAAAGTATCCCAGGACGTGAACGTCGAGGCCTTTGTAGAGAGTGCTTATTTCTATGCCTGCTATGACTTCGATGCCGAGGGACTGGCCCATCGATACAGCTTCTTCGATGCCGGCCACTTCGTCGTGATCCGTAATAGCCACAGCGGCCAGCTTTCTCTCCACGGCACATTGAATAAGCTCTTTTGGAGTGAGCAAGCCATCCGAATAAGTTGTGTGAGTGTGCAAATCGATGTTCATTTGCCGCACGATTGTTTGCCGGATTTTAAAAAACTCAAACTTGTTTCTCTACGCCAGAAAAAAAGGATAGGCATAACACAACATTTACTGAAATAAATTTCCCGTTGCGCTCCGTGTTATCCTGCCGGCTCTTTGGAGCGTTGTTTCTTTACAACCGCACTTGAAACAAAGATACTGATTTCATAGAGCAGGATGAGAGGTCCGGCCAGCAGGAGCTGGGTAAAAACATCCGGCGGGGTGAGAACCGCGGCGACGATAAAAATAATGACGATTCCGTATCGCCGTTTTGACCGCAAAAATTCGGGGGTAAGAATGCCCACCTTGCTAAGAAAGTAAGCCAGCACCGGGAGCTCGAAAACTGTGCCGAAAACAAGAATAAGCGTTACCACAAAGCCGAGATATTTTCCTATGGTGATATTCGCTTCCAGGAAATCCGTTTGAAATCCAAGCAAAAAGTTCAAGCCAAAGGGTATAATGACAGTTGCCGCAAATACAGCCCCCACTGCAAAGCAAAGAACCGTAAATAACACGATCGGCGGCACCAGTTTTTTTTCCTTATCGAGCAGACCGGGGAGGATAAATCTCCAGAATTCCCATGAAACATAAGGCAAGGCCAGGACAAATCCGGAAAACATGGCCACTTTAAGATAGATCATGAATCCTTCTGTCGGGGAGAGGAAAATAAGCTTCAAATCCTTTGGCCCAAGGCCTCTTAAAAATGTGACGATTTGCCTGGAAAAAATATAGCAGATAATCGCCCCGATTAAAATCCCCAAAAGACTACGTAAAATAGTCCAGCGCAATTCTTCGAGATGATCAAGGAAAGGCATTTTTTTCTCTTTGCTATCGCTGCCAGGTCGTTCATGAAGAGATTCATCTTTTGCCTGGGATGAGTCTTTTGGGGATGTATTTTCCTGGCTCATGGTTTTGCTCTAAAAGCCCAGTTTCAAACCTGAGAAACCTAAAAAGGCAATGGCCATCAAACCGGCCATGATGAACGTTATGGGGATTCCCTGCAAGGCCCTGGGCACCTCTGCCAATTCCAGCTTTTCTCTTATCCCCGCCATAAGCACCAGTGCAATGGTGAATCCGATGCCGGCGGCCAGGCCATGCACAATGCTTTGCAGGAAATTATAGCTCAAATCGATATTCAACAAAGCGGCGCCGAGAATGGCGCAATTGGTGGTAATGAGCGGCAGGTAAATGCCGAGCGCTTTGTACAGGGTCGGGCTCATCTTCTGAATGACCATCTCCACGAACTGCACGAATCCGGCGATGACCAGAATAAAGGCAATGGTCTTGAGAAAGGTCAAATCCGGGGGTTGTTCGAGGGAAAAGATCTTATAGAACACATTCGCCGGCACCGGGGCCAGCAGGTACTGATAGATCAAATAGGTTACGGTCGAGGCCAGCGTCAAAACGAAAGTGACGGCAGCGCCCATTCCGATTGCCGAATCGAGCTGTTTTGACACGCCGATATAAGGGCAAATGCCCAGAAAACGTGCGAACACAAAATTGTTGATGAATATGGCGCCAATCGCGATGATCATCAATGATTTCAATTCCATCTCAACTCTGCCTTCTATTTTCCAGCCAGTTAAAAAATCCCAGCACGAATCCGATGGTCAAAAAAGCGCCGGGCGGCAACACCATGATCAGCACCGGCTCGAAGGTC
>METF01000308.1:24816-27886 GCA_001771235.1 Candidatus Zhuqueibacterota bacterium RBG_16_48_16 | reverse complement strand
CAGACTGCCGCTGCCCAAGAACTCGCGGATGGCACCCAGGAGAATCAGCGCCAGGGTAAAGCCGATACCCATCCCTAATCCGTCGAGGAGCGACCGGCCTGCATTATTCTTACCGGCATAAGCCTCGGCCCGGCCCAGTATGATGCAGTTGACCACGATCAAAGGCACGAATATGCCCAGGGCTTTGTGCAGATCGGGCAAAAAGCCGGCCATGGCCAAATCGACCACCGTGACGAACGAAGCGATGACCACGATGTATATCGGGATGCGAATTTTATTGGGCACGCCTTTGCGTATGAGAGAGACAATGACATTCGAGCATATAAGAACAAAGGTCGCCGCCAGGCCCATACCCAAACCGTTATAGACCGAATTGCTCACGGCCAGCGTGGGACACAAGCCCAGCGCCTGCTTGAAAACCGGGTTTTGTTTGTATAGGCCTTTGGAAAATTCCTGGAGAACGGACATAAGCGCCTCAATTGATCATATTAATTCGCATTTGTTTCTGAGTATTCTACGATAGCGAAAGATTGGCTACAAACATTTTGTCCCTACCGGGACCGGCAGCGCGCAAATGGATTGATCACATAAAAGTCATAGTCCAAACGAATCAGCGTGCTGGCAATAACTAGGAAGAATTTGCTGATGGCTTTAGAAAAACTTTCGCTGTAGTATGAGTCAAAATGATTTTGTTTTTAATTATTTTGACTTTTATCAAGCAATTCGAGATTTTTGTTGAACTGCCTGTAGCCATCTACTACAGAGTTTGTCACCGCTCGTGAAGAAATCGTTGCGCCGGTGATGCTGTCAATATCGCCGCCGTCTTTATCGACGGCCAGGTTGTCCGCCCGGCGAGTCAAAAATTGCCGGGTGAACCAGGGATCGGTTTCGCCATACTTCACTTCTTCAACTTTTGTGCCCAGGCCCGGCGTTTCGACTTGCGCCAGCACTTTCATGCCGATGATAGCTCCCAGCGTATCCACACCCACCATGGTCTCTATGACGCTTGAATAGCCCGGACCATAAGACACAAAGGCGTAACCAACGGCGTGGCTGGTATCTTCCGAAGAAAAGCCTTTATAGTACAAAACAGCGTCATTCTCCCTGACGGGAAGTATATATCGTGGATCGGCCGTCGGCAGGGCGATGGTGAGAGCGCGTTCC
Source organism: Candidatus Zhuqueibacterota bacterium RBG_16_48_16 (assembly GCA_001771235.1). Lineage (GTDB taxonomy): Bacteria > Zhuqueibacterota > Zhuqueibacteria > Residuimicrobiales > Sediminimicrobiaceae > Sediminimicrobium. The sequence goes on along the minus strand of METF01000308.1, from coordinate 26,722 downwards.
AGGGCCAGGCGCTTTTGTTCCTCGATTTTCGGCCTGGTCACCGAATAGACCCCGGCCAGGGTGGCCGCGGAAATCACGGTGATGACCATCAAAATAGCGCCGAGTTTAACAATATCTCTCATTTATTCTTTTTGCCTCCAAAAACTTTTGGCCGCGTCCAGCGATCCAGCACGGGCGTGAGCAGATTCATCAGCAGAATGGAATAGGACACGCCTTCGGGGTAGCCGCCCACCAGTCGGATGAGCACGGTGATCACACCACAACCGCAGCCGAACACAATCCGGCCTTTGAACGTAACGGGAGATGTGACCATGTCGGTAGCCATAAAAAAAGCGCCCAGGATGAGTCCGCCGGAAAGAATATGAAAAACGATATTACCGCTGAACAATCCTTCTGCGCCGCCAAAAATCCAGGTGAGCAAAGCCACCGTGCCGATATAGCTAAACGGTATTTTCCAGCCGATGTATCTTTTGTACATCAAAAAGGCGGCGCCAATCAACAAAACCAGGGCCGAGGTTTCGCCGATGCAGCCGCCGACCTGGCCGTAAAACAGCTTGTCAAGGGAATCGTACAACTGATTGATCGCCTGGTGCGCCTGGGTTACTTTTTCGACCGGATAGCTGGAGGCGTGACTGAGCACCTCCTGGGACATCTTTAAAACATTCAGCGGCGTAGCCTCGGTGATGGCGTCGATGCCGGAGACGGTCCCCCCTTTTGGGATGGACTTGTCAAAAACAGTCATCTGCGTCGGCCAGGAGGCCAGCAGAAATGCCCGTCCCAATAAAGCCGGATTCATGGGATTATAGCCCAGGCCACCAAAAGGAATTTTGCCCACGGCGATGGCGAAAAAGGAGCCGACCGCAGGCATCCACAAGGGCACCTGCACCGAGACGTTGAAGGCCAGCAACAAGCCGGTGAGAATCGCGCTGCCGTCGGAGATGGTGACGGGCTTTTTGAGCAATTTTTGCAGCAATCCCTCGGTCGCCACCGCCGAAGCAATACCGATGAGCATAATCCAGAGCGCGCGCATGCCAAAATAATAGACGCCGGCCGCCGCCGCCGGGACGAGCGTCAGCGTCACGGTGTACATGATTTTCGGCACGGATTCGTGGGCTAAAATATGCGGAGAGCTTGATACGTAAAATTTCTTTTCCATGGCAGAGAAATCAGCTTGCTTTCTTGTGTCTTTTTATCGCCTGGCTTTTCCCATAGCGTATGAGATGGACAAGGTTGATGTGAGCCGGGCATACGAAGGCGCAGGATCCGCATTCGATGCAGTCCAATACATTGTAATTTTCGGCCTCATCGATCATGTTGTGTTTCACATAAGCTCCCAGCAGCTTGGGCATAAGGCCCATGGGACAGACATCGATACAACGCGCGCAGGAGATACAGGCTCTTTCCCGGCGCTGCTTGCTTTGCTTTTCATCCAGAACAACCAGTCCTGAGGTTCCTTTTATGACCGGCGCCTCAATCGAGAACTGCGCCAGTCCCATCATCGGCCCGCCCATAATGATCTTGCCCGCACTCTCTTTCAATCCTCCGCAATAGGCAAACAGATCGGAATAAGGCGTCCCTATTCGCACCAGCAGGTTCTTTGCCTCGCGGATGCCATTTCCCGTGACCGTCACCACCCTTTCGACCAAAGGTTTCTTAAAAGCCACGGCATCGTAAATGGCCGCCGCCGTGCCGACGTTATGTACCATGCAGCCAACATCCATGGGAAGTCCGCCGCCAGGCACTTCACGGTTGGCAATCGCCTTGATCAGTTGCTTTTCTGCACCCTGGGGATATTTCACGTGAAGCGGAGAAACATCGTAGGGAAGCTTCAATTTTGCGACCAGCTTTTTAAATTGAACGATAGCATCCGGCTTGTTTTTTTCAATCCCGATGGCGCCGCGCTTTG
>METF01000308.1:24534-24609 GCA_001771235.1 Candidatus Zhuqueibacterota bacterium RBG_16_48_16 | reverse complement strand
GTTGCGGATTTCATCGACAGGCAGATCCAAATAGTTTTCCTGGAATCGGATGTCCGGATTCCACGCATCCTGCCC
>METF01000308.1:346-24511 GCA_001771235.1 Candidatus Zhuqueibacterota bacterium RBG_16_48_16 | reverse complement strand
GGACGTTGGGGCCTAACGGGTGAGGACGATTTTCAATGCTCTTGACCGTTCCCGAAATGGATGCATGTGACGGCACGGATACGAATCCCTGGCTCCGGCTGACCGGATCGCCGGCTTTGACGGATTGGCCTTTTTCGACAACGGGTTCTGAGGGCGCCCCGATGTGTTGCTGAATCGGAATGATAACGACCTGCGGAAGAGGACATTTTTCTATGTGTTTTGCTGCCGTGAGTTTCGATTCGGGCGGATGAATTCCGCCGTGAAATGTTCGCAGCTTAAAGCTAGCCAAATCAATCTCCATTCAATTTCATCGAAAAAGCATTCACAAATTTACTGCTTCCGGACGTACGGTCTTGGCACACTCTTTCCGTAGCTTCTGCGCACATCAACGGCAATTCACTCGCATAGGATTGCACAGCGAAAAAATCGAAAACGCGAAATTATCCAAAAAATGGGTAAAAGCGAAGTGAAAAAGACAGAATGGATGAGGCTGACTACGCGGCTGGAAATATTATTTTAATCGTTATTTGAGTTGTTTTAATTCGCTTAGAAATTCTTCTTTGACTTGAAAGTTCCTGTAAACCGATGCAAACCTCACATACGCAATATCGTCTAACTGCTTTAACTCATCCATAATTCTTTCGCCAATTTTGCTGGATTCGATCTCTTCCAGCCCTTGATCTCTAAACTCAAATTCCAGGCGCGTCGCAATGTCCTCGATCGTGGAAACGGATACAGGTCTCTTGGTGCAAGCCATCTGCATGGATCTGATGATTTTTTGTCGATCGAATTCCTCCCTTGCTCCATCCTGTTTAACCACATACAGAGGAATATCATCGACCGTCTCGCGGGTCGTAAAGCGTCTTCTGCATTTTTGACATTCACGGCGCCGCCTGATCGTCCGAGCGCCATCGCGCGTTCGGGAATCGATGACCTTCGTATCGTGAAAGCTGCAAAAAGGACATCTCATCGAATTAAAGATCTTTTCCGCTTTTGTGACTACAGCTCATCATCCAATCAACGGATCGGATGATCTTTAAACGGTACAAATTTATAAGAACAAAGATAAAAATCAAACGAATTTATTAGTTACGAATAGAGCGGAAAGCGACGGCACAGCTCTTTGATTTCCTTTTCGACTTTGGCTTTCACCGAGTCCGAATCGATCTGTTCGAGAACCCGGTTGATCATATCGGCGATCTGCCGCATCTCTTCTTCCTTCATGCCCCGCGTTGTCAGCGCCGGTGTGCCCAGGCGAATACCGCTTGTCACAAAAGGGCTTTGCGTGTCAAAAGGCACCATGTTTTTGTTCGCCGTAATTCCGGCATTTTCCAGCGCACGCTCGGCATCCTTGCCGGTTAAGCCTTTTCTTCGCAAATCCATTAAAAAAACATGGGTATCGGTGCCGCCCGAGACGATTTGAAAACCATGCCCCATCAGGCGGTTTGCCAAAGCTTGTGCGTTTTTAATGACCTGTTTTTGATACTCGACGAAATCGGGCTGAAGCGCTTCCCGGAAGGCGACGGCTTTTGCCGCAATAACGTGCATGAGCGGACCACCCTGAAAGCCGGGAAAGACGTTCGAGTCAATGATCTCTGAAACGTTTTTCAAACGGCCTTTTGGCGTTCGAATATCCATATCATTTTCTTCGTCTTTGCCAACCAGGATCAGTCCGCCGCGAGGGCCGCGCAGGGTTTTATGGGTGGTGGAGGTCACGATGTGGCAGTGCGGGATCGGGCTCGGGATCAGGCCCGTGGCGATGAGACCGGCAGGATGGGCAATGTCCGCTAAAAGCCTGGCGCCAATCTCATCGGCTATCTCTCGAAAAGTTTTATAATCGATTGCCCTGGAATAGGCGCTCGCCCCGGTAATGATCAGTTTGGGTTTTTCCCGACGGGCTATGTCCCGCACCTGGCTCATATCGATGTAGCCCGTTTGGTCAACACCATAATGAACCATCTTGAAAAACCGTCCCGAGAAATTGACCGGACTCCCGTGAGTGAGATGGCCGCCATGTGAAAGGTCCATGCCCATGACCGTGTCGCCGAATTGGACAAAGCTAAAATAGGCCGCCATGTTGGCCTGCGAGCCGGAATGCGGCTGAACATTGGCATGCTCGGCGTCGAATAGTTTTTTCACCCTTTCGCGCGCCAGCTCCTCGACAATGTCCACATTCTCGCAGCCACCGTAATAGCGCTTTGCCGGATACCCCTCGGCGTACTTGTTGGTCATCACCTGGCCCATCGCTTGCAGGACGGCCGGGCTGACAAAGTTCTCCGATGCAATGAGCTCCAATTTATCATTCTGGCGGCCTATCTCTTTGACTATCGCCGAATAGACCTCCGGATCACATTCTTGTAAAGGAACCATTTTTATATCCATTCGAATAAAAGATAACGCAACAGTGAAAACCTGGTGCGGAAGGATGTATGACGATTACCTTTTGGTAAGACTATGAATTTTCCCGACCCGAACCGAGTGCTTTCCCCCTTCGAAATCCGTGGATAAAAATATATCGGCGATACGTTTGGCGATATCCGGGGAAGTCGTCCTGCCGCCCATCGCCAGCACATTGGCATCGTTATGCTTCCGCGCCATTTCGGCCATATATTCGGAACAGCACAGCGCCGCGCGGATTCCCTTCAGTTTGTTGGCAACAATGGAAACTCCTATCCCCGTACCACAAATGACGATCCCCCATGCCGCTTCTTTTTCCGCTACGGCGCGGCCTACCTTCACGGCATAATCCGGATAGTCCGTCGATTGTTCATCAGCCGTGCCAAAATCAATGATATCTATATTTTTGGATTCGAGATGTTTCCTGACAAATTCTTTCAGGTTAAAGCCAGCGTGATCGGAACCGATTGCGACGGACATTAACGTATCTCCGGAAGCCAGGGTGTATACATTGTTCAGTGAGACGTGGCGGGGCCGCGTAAAAAGCTTATTTAGTGTCCGAACGAAAACTACGTATTAAAAAATTTGCTGTCATTGCGAGGCGGTTTTTGCCGAAGCAATCTCCTGAAAAGTAAGGGGATTGCTTCGTCGTTCGTTCCTCACTCCTCGCAATGACGCCGCTGATAAGGAGTTTTCGTTCAAGCATTATTTAAAAAATCCAGTTATAGCATTCCAGACGCGGCTGCTTCTGTTCCTGGTGCATAAAGCGATCCTCGTTCGTCGGAATGTCCGGGAAAATATAATTCATTTTGCGTCTGGCCAGATCGGTGTATTGAACGTCGCTGGCGGCTTTTTGATATTGCTTGTAAGCCAGCTCGTACACCAGCTTATCATCAAAGGTCGATCTTTTTTTCTCTCTTGCATTGATGCAGTCATCGACAGCAGCCTCGTAAATTTCGCCCAGAACCATGTAAGCCAGCCCGTAATTGGGATCGATATCAATCGCTTTCTTCACGATGTTTCTTGCTCTGACAAAATTCTTCAGCTCTTTGTTACAGGTAGCAATTTCACAATAGAGCTTTTTATGATCCGGCTTCACTGCCAGCGCTTTCTCATAAGTCTGGATTGCCTGGCTGCATTGACCCAGATTCTGCTGGGCATTGCCGAGATACTCCAAAGCAAAAATGTCCTCCGGCTGGCGCTGTAAAAACATCTTGAACTTGACAATAGACTTTTGGTAATCGCCCCTCTTAAAATACGCCTCGCCCAGACTGAACATCAATTTGGTATTTTCAGGATCGTTCGCCAATGCCTGCTCCTGGGCTTCGAGGGCGGCATCTTCGTCTCCGGTGGATTTGAGCAACTGCGCCAGGACGCCTTGCGCCTCCGCATTCTCAGGCTCCATCTCAACGAGTTTTTGATATACGGGAAGTGCTTCGTCGATCCTGTTTTCCTGCACCAGCAAAGTGCCCAGGGCGCGATAGTCGTCCGCCTGAGCCTCGGGTTCCAATTTGATTGCCTCTTGATATTCTACAATAGCGTCCTCATTTTCTCGCTTTCCACTCAAGAGCCATCCCAACGTTCGATGGTAATAAGGATTATCCGGGTAGGCCTCCGTGCCCATTTTAAAGACGATCTCGGCACTATCGGGTTTATCAAGTTTTATATAGCTGTCGCCAAGATACCGATAAAGCGTAGTGAATTTTTGAATGGTATCCAGCTCAACGACTTTCCAAAAATGCTTAATCGCATCGGCATACAGCCTGCCTTTATAGTTTTCAAACCCCAGACTCCAGGATTTGATCAGCTCAAATTCGTACACCTTGCGCAAAGAATCATCGATTTGTTTTTGTCTTTCCGAATCAACCGTTGATGCCTGCGGCGCACCGGTGGTGGCGCAGCTTGTAAACATAGAGGAAGCACTCATCCCGATAATGATCATAAACAGCGAAAGGCCCAGAATGATACTGGAGGTATTTTTCTTTAGCACAACGAATCCTCCTCATTTTAACGAGTTAGGTTTTATTTTATGGTTCCTTCAGCGAACGAAATATTTTTCCCTGATGATCGAGCTGTTGATTTAATAAAATGAAAAGGCAGGCTATTTTTGACGATGTTAAAAATTTAATTTTCAGGCGGTTATTTTAACCAAAAGTAAGATAAAAATCAAGATTTTTTTAGAAATTGATTATCTCCCCCTGCGGAACCATCTTTCACCCGCGGTTATGCTTCCGCTCAGCCTAAAGATGCTTTCTTTGAATAAGCTGTTCGGCAGCTCTCCTCTTGTGCCGATTTCCAATGCCACATCGACACGGCCGGCATCACTAAAAAACGGCAAGCCAATACCAAAGGTAACAAACTTTTCCCTGATCGGATCATTGTTTTTGTCCGTATAAGGAAGGCTCATCAGGTAACCGCCAACCCGTAATGAAATTCGCCGGCTGTATCTGCTATAAGGGTCGTGACTATCGGTGTATTCCAGGCCGCCGCCGATGCGCCATAAATCGTTGAAATCCGGGTTCGAAGCATTTTGGAATTTATATGTCGTCCAGGCCTGGTTATAATAGTCCGCCGTGAGGACCATTTTGTTCAGCGCGTAAGAAAGGCCGATGCCGTAGGAATAAGGATAGGTCACGGATATGGCAACCGGTTCATTCTCTCCGCTGATCGAAGATATCAATTGCGTTTCACCCTTCAAATCACTTCCACCGGAGAAAACCAGGCCGAGCGAAAAATCGTTTGGCAAACTCATCAACGTTCCCAATTCAAATCCTAATCCGTGCATATTGCTGGTGATTCTCTCCGTCGTATTCCTGTAATCGCTGAGGTAAAATGTCGTCTTCCAGTCTTCGCGATAACTGCCAAAGATAAAATTAAAAGCAGCCCCGACATCTATCCATTTATACGGCTTGAATTTTGACCCTAGCTGGATACTGCTGAGCCCGCCTGAAGCTCGAACGGATTTCGTATATTGGAGATCGTCATCGAATTGGTCCGCGCTGATCAGGTAGCGCGAAGAAACCAAAGGCTTTATCCCGGCAACAAAAGCAATATCACCTTTAATGGGCATTAAAATCCGAAATCCGACAGGCTCACCCTGTTTCGTGCTGGTTTTATCATTTTGGGTAGAATTCTCAATCGATTCGTATTGAAAATTCACCGCTATTGTCGTCATGCCTTTTGTATCATCTGCCGCGAGATTCAAGGCGTTGAGCGAAAGTCTATCGCGAAGACTAATGCCGGCACCGCCCAGTCCGGCGGATCGCGCCGAAATATAATAACGGGGCAGGCCCAGGCCGATCGAAGAGTAATAAGAATCGGCAAAAATTTGCTGTGCTCCGAGAGAGAGTGACAGAAAAAACAGAATAAAAACAAAACCACGCTTCTTCGAAAAGGGATTCAAGAGTGTTCTCCTCATCGCTTGATATGGATTATTGCCCATCAAAGCGAGGTGTGGGCGAGGTTGAATAGGAAATTTCCAGGTACGGCTGGGTTTCGGCGCTCTGGTCGTTACGAAGTATAAAAAACAGCTCTGAAACGTTCTTGCCATGCTCCGCCGGCTTTATCACCACTCCATTGTTTTTTTGCCCCAAAGCCCACTTTTGCACCAGGGTGGTTATGTTGAACTCGTAGGCTGCATAGTTGTAATTCATGTAACCTTGAGCCAATACATCATCGACCGTAGTTATGTCGCCGCTGTTATCGGGCCAGGTATCCGTTTCATCACCGACAAGATAGGTATTGGCAGTCATCAACTCTTCGGGGGTTTCGCTGTTCGTGCTGTCAATATCCAGGTAGATAAACGCCCGGTGAATATTGGCATTGGCCGGTAAATTCGCTATATCGAATTTCAACAGGGTATTGAATCCGCTGGCATTGCCCACGCGCAGCACGTCCGTCTCCTTTACAATCACCGATTCCCCAACATTCGAATCATATTCTATGAGGCTGGCATCACTGGCAACGTTGACAGTGACCGTATCCAGATCGCCGCTCGTTGTTTCGTAGGCAACGCTTAGCGAGCCGCCGCCGAGCGTATATTCCGATGATAGCAGCTTATTCATAAAAGTCGCCTGGTCGAACTTGAGCAACAAGCCATAATTGGTATCGCTATTGTCGATCCAGTCATTGACCAGCTCAGGCGAAATGGCCAGCTTGTTATCAATGCTATCGATGGAATTCATCCGGAAAGATCCGACGATGTTGGACTGGTCGTAACCAGCTTCAAGGTCCGACCAGAGGACGGTCGTTTCGTCCCACTCCTTTTCAATTCGGTAAGCGGAGACCAGGAAAGAGTCGCCTTCGCCATAATGAAAACTTTTGGGCAAAGTCAATTCTGCGGATTCCACTGTAGCAGAGGTGATCGATGAGGAAACCTGAAACATCACGGCGACGTAGGAGCGGGTATTCTTGTATTCCCCCAGGAGCAGAGTCGTAGTCGAGCCGGCCGGTAAGGTTCCCCGATATACGGCAAAATCCGACAGAGGAAACCTGGCCGTTGAGACGTCACCCCTATTCGCGCGGTCCAGATTCTCAAAACCGCTTGGTAATGACTTGTCGGTCGTACAATGAACATAGATAAATCCCAAAACCAGCAGTGCCGCAACGAAAGGTTTCATAGGAGAGACCCACCATCAATACGAAAAAGTTGCATTATCTTGTACACTTGTCTTTTCGATCCGGTTAAGAAAAATTCAAATTTGTAACGTCCTGCCTGCAAATATGTTCCGGCGCTTCGTTACCCAGTTGGGCGTAACCAATCACAGTGTAACTATATAACCCACTAAACACACGAAACAAATAACATAAATGAAAATAATATAAATACCTCTCGAAACGTGCACCGACAATCGCATGACTTTCCACAGGATAAAATAGCTCAGCCCTCTTGAGCCCTTTCGTTTATTTTGTGTGTTTAGTGGGTCGCATTATTACAAAAAAAGGGCAATTGTGATATCGAATTGCCCTTTATTAAATCGCGAACAGCGATGTCATTTTTCTTCTTTTTCTTTTTCTTTTTCTTCTTCCGGCTCGGGCTCGGCCTTTTCCGTTTCTTTTTCCCTCTTTGCTTTCTCTTTTTCTTCAGCTTTCTTTTCCCTGGCCTGCCTCTTCTTTTCAATCTTTTCCGCCTGAATACCCTCGTAGCCGACGAGCTCGAAAATAGCCATCGGAGCATCATCTCCCGGCCGTCTGCCGATTTTCACGATTCGGGTATAGCCGCCGGAACGTTGTTCATATTTTGGCGCAATTTTCTCGAACAATTCCGTGACGAGATTTTTATCCCTGACCGTCTTGAGAACCTGGCGCCGGGCAGCCAGGTCGCCTCTTTTGGCAAAAGTGATCAATCGCTCGACAACGCCTCTTGCTTCTTTGGCTTTGGGCGTGGTGGTCATTATGCTTTTATGCTCGATTAACGCAGCAGCAATATTCGCTAACGTCGCCTGTCGGTGGCTTTTTGTGCGGCCAAGCTTACGTCCGCTTTTTAGATGTCTCATTAACGCACTTCCTTACATCAGAGTGTGATGAACCGGTGTCACTCGAATATCAGTTATCGGATTTCTTGAGATATTTTTCCACATCCATTCCGAAATGGAGGCCTTTTTCTTCCAGAATCTTGTTCAGCTCGGTCAAAGACTTGCGGCCAAAGTTGCGGAATTTCAGCATCTCCTGTTCGTCGCGCCGCACCAAATCGCCGATGCTTTTTATATTTGCAGCCGTAAGGCAGTTGTGCGAACGAACGGAAAGCTCGAGCTCATCGACGTTCATCTTGAGCAGCTTGCGAATTCGTAACGTTTCCTCATCCACTTCAACGGGCTCTTCTTCTTCCGTATCGATATCAAAGTTGATGAACAATTGAATGTGATCTTTTAAAATTTTACCGGCATAACTCAGCGCATCATCCGGCGTAATGCTGCCGTCGGTAGCAATTTCCAGAATCAGTCTTTCGTAATCTGTTCTTTGGCCTACACGAGTGTTTTCCACGCGATAGGTTACTTTGACGACAGGCGTAAAAACAGCATCGATGGGGACCGTGCCAATCGCCATGTCCGGCACCTTGTTTTCCTCGGCAGGAACGTAGCCTCGGCCGCGAGCCAGGCGCAGCTCCATCTTGAAATTGGCATCGGCATCCAGCGTGGCAATATGCAAATCCGGATTCAATACTTCGAATTCATTGGAGTTTTGTTGAATATTCGCTGCGGTAAACTCCATCGGGCCTCTCAGATCGACAATGATCTTTTCCGGTTTTTTTTCGATAAGCTTGATGCGGACCTGCTTGAGGTTGAGAACGATTTCGGCGACATCCTCTTTTACGCCATCGATGGTAGAAAATTCATGAAGGATGTTATCAACTCGAAACATCGTAATCGCGGAACCGGGAATCGAGGATAATAACACTCTTCGCAGGGCGTTGCCAATGGTGTTGCCAAAACCTCTTTCCAGAGGTTGTACGATGAATTTGCCGTAAGTATTACTGTAAGTTGACTCGTCCAGTTCGATGCTTTCGGGCATCTGAAAACTTGGTAAAGCCATTTAATTCTCCATACATTTTTGTTGACTGTAAAAATGGATTATAGCAGAAAACGACATTACTTTGAATAAAGCTCGACGATGAGCTTTTCGTTTACATTTACCGGGATGGCATCGCGAGATGGCTCTTCCAGGTAAGTGCCCCTCATCGCCGCTTTGTCCAGCGCCAGCCAGTTGACGAGCTTGCCGTCGCGCACTCGCTTCATGGAGTTGTGTATCAGCTCCAACTGGCGGCTTTTCTCGCGCACCTGAATCTCATCGCCCGTTCGAATCTGATAAGAAGGAATGTCCACCAGCTTATCGTTCACCATAAAATGTCGGTGGCGAACCAGTTGGCGCGCGGCCGCCCTTGACGGCGCCAGGCCGAGGCGATAAATCACGTTATCCATTCGCGATTCCAACAACTTGAGCAAATTCTCGCCTGTTATTCCTTTTTTCTGTTCCGCTTTCTCAAAATAAGTCCTGAACTGTCTTTCGAGCAAACCGTATATCCGCTTTACTTTTTGCTTTTCCCGCAACTGAACGGCATATTCGGATTGCTTGAAACGGCGTGTACGCCCGTGTTGCCCGGGAGCATACCCTTTTTTCTCAAAAGGGCATTTATTGGTACTGCATTTGGTGCCTTTGAGGAATAGCTTCATTCCCTCGCGTCGGCACATCTTGCAATCAGCACCAGTATAAGTTGCCATGAAATAGACCTCCAAAAAAACGGCTTTTCATTTTAAACCTTGTGAATAAGACAATTTTTCGAAATCAATCCTAGTACTACAGCGAAACTTTTATTTGCAAAAATTAAAAATCAAATCACACTCTCCTGCGCTTGGGCGGCCTGCAGCCGTTATGCGGAATCGGAGTTGCATCTCTGATGGCGGTTATCTCCAAACCGGCTGCCTGCAATGCCCTCACCGCAGCCTCTCTGCCCGAACCGGGACCCTTGACCAAAACTTCCACACGTTGCAGTCCCTGGTCGATGGCTTCCTTGGCAGCCGTTTCTGCCGCGAGCTGTGCCGCAAACGGTGTGCTTTTTCGCGAACCCTTAAAACCGACACGCCCGGCCGTTGCCCAGGATATGACGTTGCCATACACGTCGGTCAGGGTGATATTCGTATTATTGAACGTCACTTTTATGTGTGCGACACCGCTTGCCTCGACCCGTTTCTTGCCGCTCTTTTTCTTTCCTGTAGCCAATGATCACCTCGATAAAATACTGTCTTAGATTTTTTTCTTAATATTAATCGCAACCCGTCGCTTACCGCGCCTGGTACGCGCATTGGTATGCGTGCGCTGTCCATGAACCGGCATGCCGCGGCGGTGTCGAAGGCCGCGATAGCAGCCAACATCCATCAAACGCTTGATATTCATCTGTACTTCGCTTCTGAGCGCACCTTCGACTTTATATTCGTTAGCGATCACATCACGAATTTTCGCGACGTCTTCAGCCTGCAAATCCTTTACCCGCGTTTCCGGTTTGACGCCGGATTTTGTCAAAATATGCCGCGATGAAGAAAAACCGATACCGGTGATGTAGGTGAGCGCTGCTTCGATCCTTTTTTCTCTTGGTAAATCAATACCTGCAATTCGAGCCAAGGCCTTTTCCTTTCTTAAAAAAGCTTATTGGGTTATCCCTGCCGCTGTTTATGGCGGGGATTTTTTTTGCATATAATCCGAATTCTTCCTTTTCTACGGATGATCTTGCAATTCTCACAGATTTTTTTCACTGAGGATCTTACCTTCATTTTCAGCTCCGCATGTCATTCGAAACGATAGACTGTTACAGACACTTCATTTATATCTATAGGTAATTCGGCCTCGCGTCAAGTCGTACGGCGAAAGCTCCACGGTCACCTTGTCGCCCGGCAGAATTTTTATAAAATGCATTCTCATTTTACCGGAGATGTGCGCAAGGACCACGTGGCCGTTTTCCAGCTCGACGCGAAAAGTGGCGTTGGGCAGTGTCTCTAAAATCGTACCATCCACTTTGATGGAATTTTCTTTGGGCATATAATTATGCTTCCGTTTTCAGTTAAATGCCGCTCGACAGTATTACAGGCTCATGGTCGGTAATGAGCACGCTATGCTCGAAATGCGCCGAAGGTAAACCGTCCGAGGTGACCACTGTCCAACGATCGCTTTCCGTCCTCACTTCCCAGCCACCCATATTCACCATTGGCTCTATCGCAAGCACCATTCCGTCTCTCAACCTGGGGCCTCGGTGAGGCTCTCCGTAATTCGGAATCTGAGGCGGTTCGTGCAGCTCTTTGCCGATGCCATGCCCGACCAGATCGCGGACAACGGAAAAACCGGCGTTTTCCACATGAACCTGAATGGCATGGCTGATGTCATAAAGTCTGTTTCCCTGCCTGGCTTTGTCGATTCCCTTGAACAGCGACTCGCGCGTGATTGCTAATAACCGCGCCTTCTCTTTTGAAATTTCTCCAATAGAGTAGGTTTTTGCCGCATCGCCGTAATATCCCTGGCATTCCACACCTATATCCAGGCTGACGATTTCTCCTTCCTTGAGACGGCGCGCTCCGGGAATACCGTGTACGACCTGGTCGTCAATGGAGATACATACATTTGACGGGTATCCGTTGTAACCCTTGAAAGCCGGCCGGCCACCACAAGAAACAATGAATTGTCCGATTTGTTCATCCAATTCATCAGTCCGCACACCGGGGCGAATTCGAGATTCTGCAAATTTGAAAGCCTCGACAACAATTTGATTGGCTTTTTTAAGCAGCTCAATTTCTCGCGAATTCTTCAAAATTATCATAGAACACAAAGTGGCTTATCGTTTATAAAGATCAATGATTGCCTCGCGAACTGTTTTAACGGCGCGGGAAGCATCGATCGAATAGAGTTTGTTACGTGCTTTATAATATTGGTACAAAGGCGACGTGCTTTCCTGGTACACTTTGAGCCGCTTCCGCACCGTTTCTTCCTTGTCGTCATCGCGCTGGATAATTTCTCCACCATCGACCTCGCAAAGATTGTCCGCTGGCGGAGGGTCGGTGATGACATTGTAGGTCTTGCCGCATTGAACGCAAACGCGCCGACTGGTAATGCGCTTTACTAAATCATCCTCCTCGACGTCAAAGTATATGACAGCATCGATCTGTTTGCCGTTTCTTAGCATTTCATCCAGGCTTTGAGCCTGTTTCAGCGTGCGCGGAAAGCCGTCCAAGATGTAGCCATTGTCGCAGTCATGAAGCGACAGGCGTTGCTCGACCAGCTCGATCATAATATCATCCGAGACCAGGCCGCCTGCTTCCATGATGGCCTTCGCTTTTACGCCGAGCTCCGTACCATCCTTAACAGCTTTGCGAAGTATATCTCCGGTCGAGATTTGCGGTACACCGTATTTTTTAGCAATATAACCAGCCTGGGTGCCTTTTCCGGTTCCGGGGGCTCCAAGAAATATTACGCGCATCATCACGCAGCTTTCGATTGACAGAATTTCATTAACTTAGAATCGCCGCCTTCCTCTGATCTTGCCGCTCTTTAAAAATCCATCATAGTGCCGCATCAGTAAATGCGACTCCACCTGTTGCAGTGTATCCAAAGCAACTCCAACGACGATCAGCAGCGACGTGCCACCGTAAAAGGACGCAAAGCTATAAGAAACGTTGGTAAATGACGTCATAATAGATGGAAATATGGCGATAAAAGCCAGGAACATCGATCCGGGCAAGGTAATCCTGGTTAAAATATTATCGATAAATTCAGCGGTCTTTTTGCCGGGCCGAACGCCGGGAATAAATCCGCCGTGTTTTTTCATGTTATCGGCCACGTCGACAGGATTGAAGGCGATGGCGGTATAAAAATATGTGAAAAATACGATCATCAATCCCGACAAAAGCCAATAGAACCACGAGCTGTAGTCGAAAAGAGTGTTTACCGAGGCCATAAAATCGCTGTTGGGAAAAAACTGCACGATGGTCTGGGGGACGAACAGTATGGACTGGGCAAAGATGATGGGCATAACACCCGCGGTGTTGACTCTCAGCGGAATATGCGTGCTCTGGCCGCCATAGATTTTTCGACCGATGACCCTTTTCGCATACTGCACCGGGATCTTGCGGGTGCCTTGAGTTAAAAGCACCGTTCCGGCTACCGTGCCGACAAATATCGCCCACAGGAACAATTCGGTAATCAGCGTTCGGTTGCCGCTGGCAACCTGCTGAATTTCGTCAAAGATCGAATTGGGGAAGCGGGCGATGATGCCGATGAAAATAATAAGCGATATGCCGTTGCCGATTCCCCGTTCCGTGATCAACTCACCCAGCCACATTATCAGAACGGTACCGGCAGCGAGCGTGAGCATTGTGATCAGTCGGAAGCCCAAGCCCGGGTCCGGCACCACCAGTTGACCGGTTGTAGAAGTGATCCTTTCCAAAAAGACACTCACACCGTATCCCTGCAGAGCGGAGATTCCAACCGTCCCATAACGTGTCAATTGGGTTATTTTCTTGCGACCGGCCTCGCCTTCCTTTTGCAGCTTCTGGAAATAAGGGACAATAGCGCCGAGCAACTGAATGATAATCGAGGCAGAGATATAAGGCATTATGCCAAGCGCAAACACGGTAGCCCGGCTGAAAGCGCCACCGGCAAATAAATCATACAAGCCCAGGAGGCCGCGTTGGGCGCTTTCAAAATACTCGAGCAGGGCCTGGGCATTAATACCGGGAACCGGAACATGGCCACCAACTCGATAGACAATCAGAATGAGCGCTGTGAAAAGTATCCGTCGCTTGAGTTCAGGAATTTTGAATATACTTCTGACACTCTCCATCATAGGACAATCGCCCTCCCGCCTGCTGACTCTATCTTTTCTATTGCTGCTTTGCTAAAGGCATTAGCTGTTACAATGAATTTCTTAGCGATCTCTCCATTTCCCAGAACTTTAATCGGCACATTCTTTTTTCGGACGATCTTTTTGTCATACATCACTTCCGGGGTAATTTCCGCCACATCCTCACATTTTGCCAGCTCGGCTATATTGACAACCTGAAAATCCACCCGGGAGAGATTGGTAAAGCCTCGTTTGGGCAAACGTCTTTGGATAGGCATTTGGCCTCCCTCGAACCAAAGTCGTCGTTTGGCGCCAGAGCGGGAACGCTGGCCGTTATCTCCCCGGCCGGCGGTCTTGCCTCTTGCACCGCCGCGACCCACTCTTTTTCTGTCTTTTGTAGAACCTTTCGCGTATTGCAAACTTGATAAATCCATCATATCCTCGGAACGTTTTCTGATTTGAAAAGGATCGGTTGCCTGTAATTCCTCTTGGCCTTTCAGGCTTTATTTTTTGACAGAATGCTCAGGATTGACTGGATGATGCCTTATTTTGATTGACCGGACAAAACCTGGTTGATCCAGCTCATCATGTAAATTCCGTCAAAAAAACCTTAATAGTTACAATTTCTCAACCTTCACCAAATGCGCAATCTTGTCAATCATACCACGAATGACAGGAGAATCGTCATGAACGACGTTTTGATTTAATCTTCGCAAACCTAACGCAATGGCCGTTCGTTTCTGGTTTTCCAAACGTCCTATTGTGCTTCTTTTCAGGGTGATCCTGAGTTGTTTCACACTCTTTTTTGCCGCCATTATGATATCCTAAACGTCTTTTGATTCCTCGACTATTACCTTGGGATCGGTATTGAACATTCTCATGATACTCAAACCCCGCTTACGTGCAATCACCCGGGCATCCATCATGTTTTCCAGGGCGACCATGGTTGCTTTGACCACATTGTGGGGATTGTCCGATCCCCTGCTTTTAGTCAGCACATCGGTAATCCCAACGGCTTCCATAATAGCTCGTACCGGGCCTCCGGCAATGACACCTGTTCCGGGCGATGCCGGTTTAAGATAAATCCTGCCAGCACCAAACTTTCCCTCTATTTCATGGGGAATGGTGCCGCCAAGAATGGGCACACGAATGAGACTTTTCTTCGCCGCTTCGGAACCTTTTGCAATGGCGTCGGTCACTTCGTTGGCTTTGCCAAGACCTGTGCCAACGTGTCCTTTTCCATCGCCGACAACAACAATGGCATTAAAACTGAACCTTCGTCCGCCTTTGACAACCTTGGCAACGCGGTTCACATGTACGACCTTTTCCGTAAGCTCTAATTCGTTTGGATTGATTCTCTCCAAGTCTTATTCCTCTACTTAATGACTTTCGGCCTTTGGTTAAAATTTCAGTCCGCCTTCGCGTGCACCCTCTGCCAGAGCCTTCACCCGGCCGTGGTAGAGATAACCGTTTCTATCGAAAACCACTTCCGATATTTTATGTTTCTTTGCCAGACCGGCAATCTGTTTGCCGACCAGCGTGGCTTTTTCGACTTTTGATTTTGCCTTGCCAACGTCCTGGGCGATATCTTTTGTCAAAGTCGAGGTGCCGAATAAAACCTTGTGGCTCACATCATCGACGAGCTGGGCAAAAATATTTTTATTGCTGCGAAAAACAACCAGCCTCGGACGATTCGGTGTGCCCTGGATTTTCTTCAGGATATGCTTATGCCTTCTCAATCTGATGGCTTTAATTTTTTTTGCTTTTTTGAACATCGTTTCCACTCATCCATTAGCATGAATTTTATTAAGCGGCTGTTTTACCGGCTTTTTTCCTTACATACTCGCCCTGGTAGCGAATGCCTTTGCCCTTATAGGGCTCCGGTGGCCTGAACGACCTGAGCTTTGCAGCAATTTGTCCGACCAGCTCTTTGCTCGTTCCTTGCACGCCGATAATGTTGTTTCCTTCCATGGAAATATCGATGCCTGCGGGTGGGGTAAATATGATCTGGTGTGAAAATCCCAACGAGAGCAAAAGCTTTTTCCCGCGCATTTCTCCTTTGAAACCCACACCGACGATTTCCAGGCGTTTGCCAAATCCTTTGCTCACTCCCTCGATGATGTTGGCGGCCAGCGTTCGATTCAATCCGTGCAAGGAACGATGTATTTTATTATTGGTCGGGCGCGAGACCGTCAAAAATCCGTCCTCGACCTTGAGCGACAAATCCGGGCTTATCTTCAAAGACAACTCACCCTTTGGGCCTTTGGCCGTAATGAGATTCTTTTTAATATCAAGAGTGACGCCTTCTGGTATGGGTATGGGTGCTTTACCGACTCGAGACACGATGAACTCCTAAAATCAAATTTTGTTATCTACCAAATAAGGCACAGGATTTCTCCGCCAACACCACGCCGTTTTGCTTCCTGTCCGGTCATGATGCCCTGTGATGTCGTCAGGATGGAGATCCCTAAATTATTAAACACCCGCGGAATACTCCTTTTGGTGACGTAGTGCCTGTATCCGGGCGTACTGATACGTTTCAAGCCAGAAATCACACTATGATTGTCGTCATCGTATTTGAGATAGATGCGAATGACACCTTGTTTGCCATCTTCGATAAAGATGTGATTTCTGATGTATGCTTCTTCCTGTAAAATTTTCGTAATCTCTCTCTTTAATCGAGAAGCAGGAATATCGACTTTTGCATGGTTTGCCCTTGTCGCATTTCTGATACATGTCAGATAATCTGCGATAGGATCTGTCTTTGACATCTATGATCTCCCTAAGAATCCATCAGAAGATAATATTATTATTAATTTTTCTTTAAAAGGATTACCAGCTCGCTTTTGTCACGCCTGGGATTTGCCCGGACAAAGCGAGCTCTCTAAAGCAAATCCTGCAAACTCCAAATTTTCTCAAATAGGCTCTTGGCCGACCACATCTCGTACACCTGTGGTATTTGCGCACTTTGAATTTTGGCTCTTTTTTGGCCTTGACAATTAACGCTTTCTTTGCCAATTCAACTCCTTACATTAATATGTCTCTTACGGATTGCGTCTTACGAAGGGCATGCCGAAAGCACTAAGCAGCTCATAAGCCTCTTCGTCGGTTTTTGCCGTGGTTACTATGGTCACATTAAAACCACGAATTTTATCGACCTTGTCGTAATCAATCTCAGGGAAAACGATTTGTTCTTTAACAGACATATTATAATTGCCGCGTCCGTCAAACTTGATCGTGAGGCCGCGAAAGTCGCGCACGCGCGGAATAGCGATACTTATCAGGCGATCCAGGAATTCGTACATCCTCTCCCGCCGCAGCGTGACGCTGCAGCCGACGGGCATTCCGGCGCGAAGCTTGAAATTCGAAATGGCCTTTTTGGCTCTTCGAATGACCGGTTTTTGGCCGGAAATAATCATTAAATCCTCCGCTGCCGAATCCACGTTTTTCGTGTTCTCGGTTCCCTCTCCCACGCCCATGTTGAGAATGATCTTTTCGATTTTGGGAACCTGCATAATATTTTTATAGCCGAACTTCTTTCGCAGTTGCGACACGACGTCCTTCTTATAAAAACTGACAAGTCTTGGTTTGTATTTTTTTTCCGCCATTTCTCTATCCACTATTGCCATTATCTCCGCTTATGCGGAGCAGTTCATCTCTCTTCCGGTCTCGCTTATGTTTGTAAACCGGCGAATCCACAGCATCCACCGGGATTCACACGCTCTCTTCTTAACTGCCGGAAGCAAACATTTCACCACTTTTTTTTGCGTAACGAACCCGTACGCGACGGTTGCGCTGGTCATCAAAAACCACCTTTGTGCCGACTCTCGTGGGAACGCCGGTTTTGGGACACAACACCATGACATTCGAAACATGGATGGGACCTTCCTTTTCCACAATCCCTCCGTGAGGATGCTGTTGTGACGGCCGGCTGTGCTTTTTAATGAAATTCACGCCCTCTACAATGATCCTGTCCTTGTTCGGAAAAACCTTCAGGACTTTGCCTTTTTTCCCTTTGTAATTTCCGGCAATGACGATAACCTGGTCATTCTTTCTAACTCGCA
This sequence comes from Candidatus Zhuqueibacterota bacterium RBG_16_48_16, assembly GCA_001771235.1. Taxonomy (GTDB): domain Bacteria; phylum Zhuqueibacterota; class Zhuqueibacteria; order Residuimicrobiales; family Sediminimicrobiaceae; genus Sediminimicrobium. The sequence goes on along the minus strand of METF01000308.1, from coordinate 6,730 downwards.
TGGACTATCTCGCTTTTTTGAGCCAAATAAACATGTTTACTCATAACACTTCCGGGGCCAATGAAACAATTTTCATAAATTGTTTCTCCCGCAATTCCCGGGCAACAGGACCGAAGATACGCGTCCCCTTGGGTTCCATGGCATCATTAATAAGAACGGCGGCATTTTCATCGAAACGTATATAAGAGCCATCTTTCCGTCGCTGTTCCTTCCTGGTGCGCACGATGACCGCTTTGCTTTTTTCGCCCTTCTTAATGGCGCTGTTTGGAATAGCCTGTTTTACGGTAACAACGATGATATCGCCAACAGAGCCGTAACGCTTCCTTGAGCCACCCATAACTCGAATGCACATGACCTTCTTGGCACCAGTGTTATCGGCTACGTTTAATCGGGTGTATTCCTGTATCATTGCTCTAATCCTTCAATTAGCTCGCAAGCCATAAATGAGGCTATTTACCTGGCTCGCTCCAGAATTTCAACTATCCGCCATCTTTTCAAAGCGCTCAGGGGTCTGGTCTCCATTATTCTCACACGGTCGCCAACGTTGCTTTCATTGTTCTCATCGTGGGCCATAAACTTGGAAGACTTTTTTACATATTTCTTATACATGGGATGCTTTACATTCCTTTCCACAGTGATAACTCTGCTTTTGTTCATCTTATCACTGGTCACAATCCCTACTTTTGATTTTCTTTTTCCTCTTTCCACAAAAAGTTCTCCAAATCAGATATTAATAAACACCCATTCTCATTTTGCTCTAGGAGCGAATTCCCAATTCAGATTCCCGGATCACTGTTTTCAAACGAGCGATGTCTCGACGAATAAAGCGAATGCGCAACGGGTTATCCAACTGGTGCGTGGAATGCTGAAGCAAAAGATTGCCCAACTCTTCCGCCAGGTCTTCTAATTTAAGTTTTATATCATCCAGGGATAGCTGGTTAATTTCTTCCATTTTCATGCTCTAATCTCCAAAATCACGAGCCGATACAAATTTCGTCCTGATGGGCAATTTATAAGCGGCCAGGCGCAACGCTTCCTGGGCCAATTCCTCCGAAACACCATCGATCTCGAACATAATTCTTCCGGGCTTGACCACCGCAACCCAGTATTCCGGTGCACCTTTACCTTTTCCCATTCTTGTTTCGGCGGGCTTTTTCGTAACCGGCTTGTCGGGGAATATACGAATCCAGATCTTTCCGCCTCGTTTCACGTGCCGGGTCATTGCCACCCGAGCCGCCTCGATCTGGCGCGAAGATATCCAATGCGGCTCCAACGCTTTTAATCCATAAGAGCCAAAGGCCAGCCGCGATCCTTTTACCGCCATGCCCTTCATTCTGCCGCGGTGCTGCTTGCGAAATTTTACCCGTTTTGGCATTAACATCGGTGTGTCACTCCACTACATGCGAAATCCATATTATTCTTCACCTATTATCTCACCCTTGCAAATCCAGACCTTCACGCCAATGGCGCCATAAGTCGTTCTGGAAGTGCTGGTCGCGTAATCGATATCAGCACGAAGCGTATGGAGAGGAATGCGGCCTTCCTTATATTGCTCGCGGCGCGCCATTTCTGCTCCGCCCAGTCTGCCGGAACAGCTAATACGAATTCCTTCGGCGCCCATCCTCATTGCGGACATGATCGCCTTTTTCATCGCCCGTCTGAACGATATTTTCCCGGCAAGTTGATTGGCAATATTTTCAGCCACCAGGAATGCATCGATCTCGGGACGCTTTATCTCATTGATGTTGAGCTGCACATCCTTCTTTGTCAATCTTTGTAATTCTTCTCTCAGCTTATCAACCTCGGCGCCTTTCCTGCCGATGACGATCCCCGGTCGAGCCGTATGTATGGTCAACGTAACCCTTTTGGGGGAACGCTCGATTTCGATTTTGGAGACGCTTGCCCTTTGCAGACGATTGCGGACATAACGTCGAAGCATCAGGTCTTCTTCCAGTTTCTTGCTAAAATTTTTCTCGTCGAACCAGTTTGAATCCCAGTTCCTGTTGATTCCTACGCGAAATCCAATCGGATTAACCTTTTGTCCCAAGCTTATCTCCTATGCTAAAAATTATTCTTCAGTTTCAGCCACAACGACCGAAATATGACTCGTTCGCCGTCTTATGCGCGAGGCCCTGCCCATGGAACCGGCGCGAAATCTTTTGAAAGTAACGCCTCCGTCGATTCGCAGCTCTTTGATGTAGAGGTCCTCGGGAGATATTTTTGAAGCGTCATCGCTATTCATCAAATTTGCCACTGCCGACCGTACCGTCTTTTCGAGAGGCTCCGAAGCACTTGTGTTGTTGAAATGCAAAATATTAAGCGCTTCATTAACCTGCTTGCCCCTGACCAGTTTGGCGACCCTTCTCATCTTTATCGGTGATGTTCTCACCCATTTTGTAATCGCCCTTGCTTCCATTCATCTCGCTCCAATATACGTTCAGCTCATCATCGAGCTATTTTTTTGCCTTCTCGCTTTTTTTCACATGCCCTCTAAAAGTCCGCGTCGGTGCAAATTCGCCCAGTTTTTGCCCGACCATATTTTCAGTGATAAACACCGGGATAAACTTGTTACCGTTGTGCACCGCCAGTGTGTGGCCGACAAATTCAGGAGGAATGGTTGATCGCCGCGACCAGGTTTTAATGACCCTTTTTTGACTGCTCTTGTTTATTTCCTCAATTTTCGCGAGCAGCTTATCGTCGATGTACGGACCTTTTTTAAGAGACCTTGCCATGTATTTATCCTATTATTTTCTTCTTTTAACGATCAACGAACTAGTCGACTTTCTCTTTCTCGTTTTATAGCCTTTCGTAGGCTTGCCCCATGGCGTGCAGGGATGGCGTCCGCCCGAGCTCTTTCCTTCTCCACCGCCCATTGGGTGATCGATCGGGTTCATGGCAACACCTCTTACTTTGGGCCGACGACCCATCCAGCGCGCACGGCCCGCCTTGCCGATCACTATGTTTTCATGCTCAGTATTACTGACCTGCCCGATGGTGGCCATACATTCCACTCTTACCATTCGTACCTCCCCGGACGGCAGCTTCAGTTGAGCGTAATGTCCCTCCTTGGCAAGCAGTTGAACGTAGGAGCCGGCGCCGCGGGCGAGCTGCCCGCCCTTGCCCTGCTTCATCTCTACGTTATGGACTGAGGTACCTAACGGTATCTTTGCCAATGGCAGGGCATTGCCGATGCGAATTTCCGACTGATCCCCGGAGACAACGGTATCGCCGACGTTGATGCCGAGCGGTGCAAGTATATACCTCTTTTCGCCGTCAACATAGTTTAAAAGAGCGATATAAGCGTTTCTATTCGGATCGTATTGTATGGCCGCAACCTTTGCAGGTATGTTCACTTTGTCTCTCTTGAAATCGATAATACGATATTTTCGTTTATGGCCGCCGCCTCTGTGCCGGGAAGTCACTCTGCCTAGATTATTACGGCCACCACTCTTTTTAAGCGGCATAACCAGGGACGCTACGGGCATGCTCTCCGTAACTTCTTCGAAAGAACTTACGCTTTTAAATCGCGAGCTGGGTGTATATGGCTTAAAAGTTTTAACAGGCATTTATAATCTCCTAAGACTCGGCCATCAGGAGCCGGAGCCCTCAAAAAAGTCAATAGAATCACCTTTTCTGAGCTGTACGATGGCTTTTTTCCAATCCGAACGTCTGCCACGGGTAATCCCTCTTCGGGTATTCATCCGTTTCGATTTTCCCTTGACGTTCAGAGTCCGCACATTATCCACAGTGACGTCAAATTTCTTTTCCACAGCCTTTTTGACTTCTATTTTATTGGCGCCTTTGTCTACCACAAAGGCGTATACACCGGTGGATTCCTGCATATTGAGTATCTTTTCCGTCAAGATAGGTCTGATGAGGATGGGTCGATCCTTTTTCATGATTTCAATATACCTTCCAATTTTTTGACGGCACCTTCCATAACCAACAGGACCTGGCAATCCAGCAGATCGTGGGCCGATACGTCCGTCGCTATCGATACCTTCAAATGCTTAATATTACGACTGGCCAATAGCAGCCTGGCATCATATTCAGGGACGAGAATAAGCGTCTTTTGGTCGATGAGGTTGAAGCTCTTGAGCACTTTGTAGACCTCTTTGGTCTTTGGCTCTTCGACCGAAAAATTTTCCAACACTTTAAGATTTTCTTCTTTGGCCTTTACCGAAAGAACGGATATCTTGGCTAACCGCTTCACCTTTTTGGGCAGCTTCATCAAATAATCATGCGGCTGTGGCCCATGAGTGATGCCGCCGCCTCGCCACAAAGGCGATCTGATTGTGCCAGCCCTGGCAGAGCCACGGCCCTTTTGCTTCCAGGGCTTTTTCCCGCCGCCGGAGACCATACTGCGACTCTTGGTCGCCGCATTGCCCTGACGCAAATTTGTCTGCTGAGCTTTCACCGCCAAATAAACGGCATGCTCGTTGGGCTCCGCGCCAAAAACTTCTTTGGATACCGTGAGCTTTCTTCCTGCTAACTCGCCGTCTTTTGTGTATACATCAAGTCTCATCTCTGTTTACTTTCTGACTAAAACGATACCTTTGCTTGGGCCAGGGACAGCACCCCTGATGATCAACAAATTATTATCAGGATCGACTTTTACTACACGAAGCGTCTTGATAGTGACTTTTTTTCCCCCCATCCTCCCTGCCATTCGAAGACCTTTGTAAACCCGGGAGGGATAGGACGATTGACCCAGGGAGCCCGGAGCTCGCAACCGATCACTTTGTCCGTGCGTCTTGGGGCCTCCACTGAATTTATGCCTTTTTACCACGCCCTGAAATCCCTTTCCTTTGCTGATCCCGGCTACGGTAACAATGTCGCCAACGGAAAATATATCGGCTTTGATTTCGTCTCCGACCTTGGGAGGCTCTTCGCTTTCAAAATCGCGAAACTCCTGCAACACCTTGAATAGTTTTAATCCGTTTTTCCTGAAATGACCCGTTTCCGGCTTGTTGGTGTGCTTTTCCGATTGCTCGCCAAAACCGACCTGGATGGCGCTGTACCCGTCTCGTTCGACGGTTTTGATCTGCGCGACCACACAAGGCCCGGCTTCTATGACGGTTGCCGCCATGGCATTGCCGGCGTCATCAAATATCCTGGTCATTCCAAGTTTTTTACCTAATAGTCCCTGCATCCGTATACCATATTTTAAAAGTTACTGGTTATCCAGCGGGTTTCATAAGCTGCTACATTCGCGCGATTATCAAACCTTGATTTCCACGTCCACACCGGCCGGCAACTCCAGCTTCATCAATGCATCGACCGTTTTGGGGGATGAATTTAAAATATCAACGAGCCTTTTGTGAACGCGTGTCTCAAATTGCTCTCTCGACTTTTTATCAACATGCGGAGAGCGCAAAACAGTATATACGGTGCGGTCGGTTGGTAAAGGAATCGGACCGGAAATCATTGCACCCGTCTGCTTTGCGGTTTTTATGATTTTCTCCGTGGATTTGTCGATAAGCCGATGGTCATAAGCTTTAAGCTTGATTCGTATTTTCTGACCCGCCATTATTTGACTCCGTGCATGTTACTATGCTGTTTATGTAATTTCACTCTAATATCTTGGTAACAACTCCGGCGCCAACCGTTCGGCCGCCTTCGCGGATGGCAAAACGCAATCCCTCTTCCATCGCTATCTCCGAGATCAACTGTCCCGTCATCTTGATGTTGTCGCCAGGCATGATCATCTCCACTCCCTCAGGTAGTCTCACGTCTCCCGTCACATCCGTCGTCCGAAAATAAAACTGCGGCCGATAACCGTTGAAAAACGGCGTGTGCCGACCTCCCTCTTCCTTGCTCAACACATACACCTCTCCCTCAAACTTGGTGTGCGGCGTGATCGAGCTCGGCTTGGCGATCACCATCCCTCGCTCCAGCTCATCCTTGTCAATCCCGCGCAACAACAAGCCAGCGTTGTCTCCGGCCTGGCCTTCGTCCAGACTCTTGCGGAACATCTCCACTCCCGTACACACCGTCTTTTTCTTCAAGCCCAATCCTATGATCTCCACTTCATCCCCCACCTTGATCATCCCGCGCTCGATCCGGCCCGTACCTACCGTCCCTCGTCCCGTGATCGAAAAAACATCCTCTATCGGCATCAAAAACGGCTTGTCTATATCCCGCTGCGGCATCGGGATGTAACTGTCCACCGCGGCCATCAATTCCAGGATACACTTGGTCTTCTCCGCGTCCGTCGGATTCTCCAAAGCTTGCAAGGCGCTGCCCTTGATCACCGGTACATCATCCCCAGGATACTCGTACTGGCTCAACAGCTCCCTCACCTCCAGCTCCACCAGCTCCAACAGCTCCGGATCGTCCACCTGGTCCACCTTGTTCAAAAATACCACCAGGTACGGCACATTC